>DASCNH010000081.1:0-6052 GCA_036011365.1 Planctomycetota bacterium
GCGGCCCGCTTCTGCGCTGAGCAGCGGGTGGCCTGGTGTTTCGCCGGTGGACATGACCGGGGAGTTTAGTCCAAGGGCCCCGCTTGGCCCGGGGAAATCGCTGGCCGCCTGGTCCTCTGGGCCTTGTTTCTGGGGTTCGCCAGGAACTGGGGTTTGCCAGGAAAAGGGAGCGGGCCGAGCCGTTCCCTGTGAAATGGAGCGCCCGGGCCGGCCCCTTGGCCCCTTTGCTCTCCCTCAGCGGATACGCCAGGCGATGGCCAGGCCGGCCACGGCCCAGGTGGTGACATGGTCGAAGACCAGATTGAGCGTCCACTCACCGGGGAAGTGCATGTAGTTCCAGCCCAGGATCGGGGCGACGATGGCGGAGAAGACGCCCAGGGTGGCGACCACGGCCACGCGTTTCATGTAGGGCAGGGGACCGCAGGCGCAGGCCAGGGCCAGGATCCAGGCGGCCAGGGTGGCGGCCAGGATTTCCAGCAGCAGCCCTTTCCACAGGTAGTGCATGGAGTGGGCATTCACTCCCTCCGGGTGCAGGTAGACGATGGCGTAGGGGCCTTCGGTGGCCTCGTCCATCCACGCTTCCTGGGCGGCTACCTGGTCCTCCTCGGCCATGTCAGCGCTGTGCTTCAGGGACGGTACCCAGTACATGCCGGAGGTGCCCTGGCCGTCGGCCGCGGACAGGGCGGCCTTGATGGGGGCCGGGTCCGAGAAGCTGTTGATCGAGGGCAGGTGCAGGCCAAGGGCGACCCACACGATTGCTCCCCAGGTCCAGGCGGCGATGCCTCCCAGGAGGCCGGCGAAGAGAATGCGCTTCATGGGCATAGCATGGGCCATGGGCCGCTCCCCGGACAACGGGAATCTCGGGGCGTCGCCCGGGAAGGCCCTGGGGCCTCGACGGCGTGGGGCGCGGGGGGCATCATGACCTCCTGTTTTTATCGCCGACCCGCGCCTGGGACAAATGACATGGACCGACTGATCGAGTGTGTACCGAACTTCAGCGAGGGCTGCGACATGGGCCTCATCCGCCAGATCACGGATGCGGCGGAGTCCGTGGATGGTGTGCGCCTGCTCGATGTCGATCCCGGGCGGGCCACCAACCGCACGGTGGTGACGATTGCCGGTGAACCGGAGGCGATCATCGAGGCGTCTGTGCGCGCGGGGCGCAAGGCCGCCGAGCTGATCGACATGGCGCAGCACCGGGGCGAGCACCCGCGCTTCGGCGTCATGGATGTCTGTCCCCTGGTGCCGATTCGCGGCGTGACCATGGAGGAGACTGTGGCACACGCGCATGAGTTGGCCCGCCGCCTGGGCGAGGAGGTCGGCCTGACGGTCTATTGCTATGAGCATGCGGCGCGCGAAGACAAGCGGCGCAATCTGGCCAGTGTGCGTTCCGGCGAATATGAAGGCCTGGAGGAGAAGCTGGCCGACCCGGCCTGGCAGCCGGACTTCGGACCCGGAGAGTTCAATGCGCGTTCCGGCGCCACGGCGGTCAGTGCCCGTGACTTTCTTGTGGCCTACAACGTCAACCTCAACACGACCTCCACGCGCAGGGCCAACGCGATTGCCTTTGATGTGCGTGAAAAGGGGCGCATCAAGCGCGAGGGCAACCCGCTGACGGGAGAGATTGTGCGCGACGACCGGGGGCAGGCGGTGTGGCAACCCGGTGCGCTCAAGTGTGTGAAGGGCATCGGTTGGTTTATTGAGGAGTACGGCGTGGCGCAGATCTCCATGAACCTGACCAACATCTCCGTGACCTCGGCCCACGTGGCCTTCGATGAGTGTTGTGAGCGGGCGGCGGCGCGCGGTGTGCGCGTCACCGGCTCGGAGTTGGTGGGGTTGATCCCCCTGGAGGCCATGCTGGATGCCGGACGCCACTACCTGACACAGCAGCGCCGGTCCCTGGGCGTGAGTGACGCGGAGTTGATCAAGATCGCGGTGAAGTCCATGGGCCTGGACGAGCTGGCGCCCTTTGATCCGAAGAAGAAGATCATCGAGTACGTGCTGGCGGATGGCAGCCCGGCGCGCCTGGTGGACAACACCCTCGCAGGCTTCGTGCACGAAACAGCCTCCGAATCCGTGGCGCCGGGCGGTGGCTCGGTGGCGGCTGCCCTGGGTGCCCTGGGGGCGGCCCTGGGAACCATGGTAGCCAACCTCTCAAGCCACAAGCGGGGCTGGGATGAGCGCTGGCAGGAGTTCAGCGAGTGGGCCGTGCGCGGCAAGGCCTGTCACGACCGCCTCCTTTCCCTCGTCGATGAAGACACGGCCGCCTTCAACCGCATCATGGATGCCTTCGGCCTGCCCAAGGGCAGCGCAGAGGAGCAGGCGGAGCGCACCGAGGCCATTCAGGCCGCCACTCGCGGGGCTATCGATGTCCCCCTTGAGGTCATGGAGGCGGCCTTGGAGTCGATGGTCATCATTGCCGCCATGGCCGAACACGGACTGCCGGCCTCTGCTTCGGATGCTGGCGTGGGCGCCCTCTGTGCGCGCTCGGCGGTCTTTGGCGCGGGACTCAATGTGGCCATTAATGCCAAGGACCTGGCCGACGGTGCCGCGGCGGATGCGTACCGGGACCGGGCCCGGAAGTTGGAGGTGCGCGCGCAGGAAGAGGAGACGCGTATCCTGGAGTTGGTACGCGGACGGTTATGAAGCTAGGACCGGCGTCCCGCGGCGCGCGCTCCTAGCGCCCTCCGGGCATGCCCATCGTCGGCGCCGTCGTGTCACAGGCTTCGCTGGCGCCGTCGCAGCTGGGGCAGGATTCCCAGTCGGCGTAGACCGTTGCCGCGGCCCGGTAGTACTCCCGCGTTGACTCCGGTAGGCCGGGCTCGGCGAGCACGTTTACCGGCAGGCCATCGAGGTAGGAGCGCAGCATGGCGAGTCCCTTCTCGCTGAGCTCCTCGAGTTCCGTGTCGAGGGCAGCGCGCTCTTCCGGCGTTGGTTTCATGGCATCGATGTGCTTTGCCAGCCAACCGCCGATGATTTCCTGGATGGCGGCCCGGTGCCTGGGGCCGTCTTCGCTGAGGAGTCTGGCCCTTAGTTCCCCGGGCAGGCCTGGACCGAAGGTCGTGGCACCCATCTTGTCTCCATAGAACGCTGGTCGGGCGGCGTAGACGCGCAGGGCGTTGAAGGCAGGCATGCACACGGGGCAGGCATACACAAAGGAGTAGGGCATGCCCGTGGCGGCGTCCGTGCGTGTCAGGCGAGCGATCACGTCATCGCGCACGCCGTCTTCATAGAGGCCACGGAGGACCGCGTGGAAGATCAGGCGCTGCGATGAAGTGTGAAAGGAGGACTGACCGAGGATCTGGCGGAAGGGCGTTTGCTGTGGCTCGGCTGCCTGCGGGGCGCTGCACGCGGCCAGCAGCAGGGTTGTGGAGATTGTGTTTATGGTGTCGTCGGATGCTGAGCTCCGCAGCATGGGGGCAGATGGGGTTACAGTTCGTCTTGTCTGTTATTATCCAGACAATTGGCGCCCGATGCGATGTCGGCGCGATACCGGCGCCCAGGGCACATCATGAAAAACACCTCCAGCAGCTTGCACGGGCTGATCTGTCTCTGTGTGGCCGCCTGGCTGCCGCTGGTGCCCGTGGCACAGGCCCGGCGGGGCCAGACATCGGCGGCGGAAACAGGAGCGGTGCGGGTCATGACTTGGAACGTGCACCTGTTTGGCAAGAGCACCTTCGGGCTGGGCGGTACCTTCGCGGACGACTTGCGGCGGGTGGAGTTCATCATCGACGAGCTGGCTCAGCTGGCGAAAGAGGGTGTTGATGTGGTCGCCCTGCAGGAGGTCTGGGATGATGATCTCGCCGACGAGCTGATAGCCAGGGCTGGTTTTCCCCACGCGGCCAGTGGCCGTGACCGGTCCCTGCGCGGGGATGTGGAGCGCACCTTTCTGGGGTCGGGGCTCTTGATCCTCTCTCAGTATCCCCTTGAACGGATTGAACAGGTGGCCTTTGCCGCGACTGAGGGGTACGACAGCTTCACCTCCAAGGGCATCCTCGTGTGTGATGTGAAGCTCGCCGGGCGCTCCTTGGGGCTGGTCGCAACGCACCTGCATGCGGGGGGAGGGGAGCTGACTGAGGAAAACCGGAAGAAGCAGATCGCGGTCATCGGAGCAGCCATTGACGCGCGGGAACGAAAGGCCGGGGGACTGGCCCGACCCTATCTGATTGCCGGGGACTTCAACACTTCCCGCGAGGTGCCCGCGCGGCACGCCAACCTCCTGAAGGTCCTGGGTGGCGAGGGACGGTCGGCTGTCGATGTCTGGCAAGCCGCGCAGCAGACTGAGCCGGAGTCCGGCGTTACCGCAGCCTCATTCAACACATTGCGCCGCTTCTTTAACGAGGGGCGCAGCTCTGCCGGCCACTCCATTGACTACATTCTGATGCGAGCGGACGGGGCAGGCGAGCAGCCATTTGCGGTCAGGTGTGCCCGTGTGCGCCGGTTCGTCCTGGGGGAGGGGGAGACGCCCTTCGGGGAGAATCCGGAGGCGGATGGCAGCACTAGTCCGGTCGTCGATCTCAGCGACCACCTGGCGGTCGAGGTTGAGCTGGTGTCCAGGCCGGTGCTCCAGGTGCCGGTGGCCGGGCCCCTGCCCAAGCGTTTCCCCGAGAGCTTGCGCAGGGTGTTCACGCAGCATGCCAGCATTTTCGGTGTTGATGTCATCGCCACAAGGGGCGTACCCCAGGACAAGCTGCTGCATGCTGTACATGTGCTGGCCCAGTACCTCGATAACGATGAGGACGGCGAGGCCGATGACGGACGCGTACTGGCCGCACTCCGGGAGCGCGGGGCACTGCTTGTCATGGGTAGTGCCGAGGAGGATTTTGAAGAGCTTGAATACCGGGACCTGGAGCGGGCTGGCTTCGAGTTGAGTCAGGACCTCTACGCGCTGGAGACGCATCCGGCTGGCAGCAGCCTCTCCGGGGGGTTCGACTATGCCCTGGAGGAGGTCTGGCATCTGGTCAGCTTCGGGTGGGCCGAGACCTATCCGGAGGTCTTCGCCTTCGAGCGCGGTTCACGTCTGGCCGCTGCCATGGATCTGGCGCGGGGCGGGTATCACCGGCGCATCCCACGCCGCTATCCACCGGAGGCCTGGTACTCCTACTACGACCGCACCTGCGACTACGGTTGCCAGGTGGCCGAGTACTTCTACTGGACCCTGACCAGCAAGCTCGGCGCCCAGTGCTATCCGGGCCGTGCTGGGGAGATTGACGAGGAGTGGCGGCTGACAACTCCGGGGGAGTTGGAGAAGGGCGACCGCGCGGTCTGGAGCCTGCTCGATGATCAGCGCTGGAAGCTGCCGCAGGTGATTCCGGATGGTTCCTATGGGGGGTGAAGTGACCGTGTGCCCGGGCAGCCATCCTTGGTCCCGGGCTTGGCAGTTCCCTGGCACCTGAATCCAGATGGGGCTCCAGACCGTATGATTGGGGCCATGGTCCCCGACGAGACAGGTGGATTGGAAGGCAAGGAGGTTCTTGCTGCCACAGCCGAGTACCTCAGGCGCTGGCAGGAGGAAGACGATCTGGATGCCCTGGATGCGTTGCTGCGCGGCGAGATCGAGCGGCTGAAGCGCCGGATCCTGCACCATGGCCCCGGTGGTCTCTCCACCAGCCTTGGGGCGTCGGATGCGGCCAATGAAGTGGTCATGCGCATGCTGAGGCAGGAGAAGACGCCGGAGTTCCCGACTCCGGCGGCCATGCGCGGCTACCTGTGGCGTTGCGCTCGCAACCTGTTGATCGACCACCTGCGGGCCAAGCGTGGGGCGACGGTGCGCCTGGATGCGACAGATGCCACCAGTTTCCAGGATGTGATGGCTGTTTCCGACGGCCTTGGTGTTCTGGACGATGAAGAAGTGGGGGAAGCCTTAGCTCTGGCCATGAACCTCCTGTCGGATGACGACCGGGAAGTGCTGCACCTTTCATACATGGAAGGACTGGCGGTGAAGGATATCGCCGGGCGTGTTGGGGTGGCACCGGAGGCGGTGAAGATGCGCCTTGTGCGAGCACGGCGGCGATTGGCGTCACGGCTGGCTTCCTGGCGCGACGTCATGGAG
>DASCNH010000082.1:0-19629 GCA_036011365.1 Planctomycetota bacterium
TGGCTTCCTTGTCGGTGCCGACGCTATCAGCAGCGTGTTCGACCTGGCGACGGGCTTCCTTCTCCTTGTACCCCACGGACACCAGGGCGAGAACAGCGTCCTCGGTTTCTCCATGGCTGGAGGTGGCGGCGGTGCCGGATCCCGTGGCCGAGGTGCCGGGGGCGGCATCCCCTTCCCCGGGCAGCACGGGCTTGTCCCGCAGGTCGAGCAGGATCTGCTCGGCGGTCTTGCGCCCGACCCCCTTCACATTTGTCAGGGGAGCGCTCTTTTGTCCGCGGATGGCCGCCAGCAGATCGGCGCGCGCCATGCCCGAGAGCAAGCCGAGGGCCATGGCCGGGCCCACCCCGCGCACGGAGAGCAAGAGGCGGAAGAGGTCACGCCCGGCGCGGTCCTCGAAGCCGAAGAGGCGCCAGGCATCCTCGCGTACTACCAGGTGAGTGAAGACCCGGGTCGCAGCGCCCTCGGTGAACTCGGCCCCCAGGGGCACGGCCAGTTCAAAGCCGACTCCGCCCACCTCGACCACGAGCCTGGACAGGGACCGCTCGATGACGGTGCCTGCCAGGTAGTCGTACACGGGCGCGGTTTAGGAGCGCGTACTGAGGGACAGGCCCAGGTCGCTGAGCTTCTGGCGCAGTTCCTGGAGGGAGGTGGTGCCGAAGTTCGGCTGGGTGGCGAAGTCCTCCTCGTAACGCCGGGCGATGTCGCCGGCGGTCAGGCAACCCATGCTCTCGACGGCGCGCCGGGCGCGGATGGAGAGGTTGAGTTCGGCCAGGGGAGTGTTTTCCACCTCGGAGGCTCCGCTCGGGGCGGGAACGGCATCGCCGACCTGGGAGACGCTGTCCACGGCCTCTTCGCGGTCCATGCCCAGGCGCAGGGCCTTGCTGCCGAGGATCTCCTTGATCTCGTTCAGGGAGGTCTCGCCGAAGTTTTTGTAGGACAAGAGCTCGGTCTCGGTCTTCGTGACCAGGTCGCCGAGGGTCAGGATGCTCATCTTGTTCAGGCAGTTGCGTGCCCGCACACTGAGCTCGAAGTCCGTGATCGGGATGCGCAGGATCTGGTTCAGGCGATCTTCCTTGCGCTCCTGTTCCTCGTCGTAATACATGTCCATGCCCGCCACGGCGTCGGCCAGGTACATGCGCGCCCGGCGGTCGGTGGGGAAGGAGCGGGCCACGAGGTCGTAGCAGGTGGCGGCGTCCTGGTCGCGTCCCAGGTCCTCGTAGAGCACGCCCAGGTTCATGAGCACACTCTTGTCGACGGGCAGGGACTTGATCAGGGTCTCGTAGCAGGAGAGAGCCAGTTCATCGAGGCCGTTCTGTTCCGCGTGGTGGGCCAGGTGGAAGAGCATGCGCCGGTGGGTGGGGTCCAGCTCCCGGGCGGCGAGGAAATGGTCCAGGGTCGCCTGGCGCTGGTCGGCAGCGTCGGCGGAGGCGGCGGCGCGTCCAGCCAGGTAGTGTCCGTCGGCGCTGGCGACGAAATCCGCCGGCGCATTCTCCAGAGCGCTCAAGAGCTTGGCCGAGGCAGCCTCTTCACCTTCAGCCATAAGGTCGGCTTCGAAGGCGCTCTCCAGGAAACCGGCACGGGGACGGGGCTCATCCGGATAGGAGCTGGAGAGACGCTCAAAGACGGGGCGCGCCTCGGCCGGGCGACCGGCGGATACCAGGGCCTGGGCCCGGGTGAAGGAAGCCACATCGTCGCCCTCGTGGGTGGCCAGGAGTTCCGCGCATTCGTCGAAGCGTCCCAGCATCCAGAGGCCGAGGCCCCGGCGGCGGCCTTCCTCGCCGGTGGTGCCAAGGGCTTCGGTCTGGCGCCTGAGGGCATCATGGTCCTGGCGGCGGCCGAAGACATCGTGGCGGGTCGCCTGCAGGGAGGCGAAGCTCGGGAAGTCGGCGTTCCTGAGCTCGAAGGTGGTCTGCGTGGCCTCTTCGGCGGGACTGGTGAGACTTGTCATGGTGCGGAGGGGCGGGCCGCGCGGGCCCGGGACGCGGGAAAGGTGAATGGGAGCGAGGGCGCGCAAAGCGCCTCAACTCGCGAGATCGGGCGGAGATCATAGTGCGCCCGCGGCCGGAGCGCAAACGGGCTGGGGTAATCGGTGGTCAATCGCCGGCTGAGGGGCTCCTGGAGGGGGCGCGTGCGGGGATGTGGGTGAGGGTGCGGCGCCTGGCTGTGGGCTAGTCCCGGACGCGGCGGATGCGGGCCCCGAGGGCGTTCAGGCGATCCTCGATGCGCTCGTAGCCGCGGTCGATGTGGTAGACGCGGTGGACCTCGGTGGAGCCGGTTGCCACCAGGCCGGCCAGGACCAGGGCCGCGGAGGCGCGCAGGTCCGAGGCGGTGACCGGGGCGCCGGAGAGGCGCGCTCGCCTCCCGTCGGAGGCTCCGAGCCCCTCGACGATGGTGCGTGTACCCACGCGGCGCAAGCGGGCGCCCAGGCGCACCAGCTCGGCCACGTGCATGTAGCGGTCCGGGTAGATCTGCTCCTCGATCAGGCTGATGCCGTCCGCCAGGCACATCAGGGTCATCCACTGGGCCTGCAGGTCCGTGGGGAAGCCCGGGTAGGCGTGGGTCGTGACATCCGTGGCCCGCGGCGGGGCGGGAAGCGCCGGACCGGAGCTTCCGCCGCGCTCGTTTGACTGCACCCAATCCGGGCCGATCTCGATGGGAATGCGCGCCTGGGCCAGGTGATCCAACAGGGCGAAGAGGTGCTCCGGGCGGCAGCCGGTCACGCGTACCCGTCCGCCGGTCAGGGCTCCGGCGACGAGGTACGTGCCGGCTTCGATGCGGTCGGGGATGACCCGGTGCGTCGTGCCGTGCAGCTCGTCCACGCCCTCGATCTCCAGGCGCGGCGAGCCCTGGCCGTTGATGCGTGCTCCCATGGCGTTCAGGCAATCGGCCAGGTCGCTGACTTCAGGCTCGCAGGCGGCCCCGTGGATTACCGTGCGCCCGCGGGCCAGGGTGGCGGCCATCATCACATTGGCCGTGCCGAGGACGGTCGGGCCCGCGCCCGAGGCCAGGAACACCTCCGCGCCCACCAGGCCCCCGGCCGGCGCCTGCGCATGCACGTAACCGTGTTCGATGCGCACGCTGGCCCCCAGGGCTTCCATGCCTTTCAGGTGCAGATCGATGGGGCGTACGCCGAAGGCGCAGCCACCGGGCAGGCTGACCCGCGCCCGCCCGTTGCGGGCCAGGAGCGGGCCGAGGACGCAGACGGAGCCGCGCATCTGGCGCACCTGCTCCCACTCGGCCACGGGGGAGATGTCGCCGGCGGCCTGGACTTGGATGGCTCCGGTGTCATCGCCCTCCACCTGGCATCCGAGCAGGCGCAGCAGATTGGCCATGGTCTCCACATCGCGCAGGCGCGGGGCGTTGGGGATTACCAGGGGGTCATGGGTCAGGATGGACGCGGCCAGGATCGGCAGGGTGGCGTTTTTGGAGCCGGCGGTATGTACCGTCCCAGCCAACTGGGTGCCCCCTTCGATGATCAGCTTCTCCATGGAATGAATGGGCTAGTCCAGGGGCAGCATGCGGCCCAGGGGGCGGCCGCCGATGACATGCAGGTGGACATGGGGCACTTCCTGCCCCCCGTGGTGGCGGGTGTTCACGATCAGGCGCCAGCCGTCGGCCAACTGGGCCTCGCGGGCCATGCGGGCGGCGGTGGCCAGGAGCTTGCCTGCCAGGGCCTCGTCCTCCAGATCCCAGAGGCTCTCCACATGCTCGATGGGCGCCACCAGGAGGTGCGTGGGTGCCTGGGGGGCGATGTCGCGCAGGACCAGGACCTGTTCATCGCGGTAGACTGGGTCGCAGGGCAGGACGCCGTTGATCAGATCGCAGAAGAGGCATGTCATGGTGGTGGCCTGAGCCTACTGAACCGGGGCGCCCGTTTCCCGCGTCAGTTTGCTCGAAAAGAGGTGCCCGGCCACATGGGGCGCGGCGGGGAACGGGAGTCCGCCGGTGCCGAAGCGCGAACCGTCACAGGGCCCGCCCCACTTGTTATAAGGGGCGGCCGTCCACCGGGCCTTGCGCCCCAACCGACCATGTTTGAAGCCCTCAGCGACCGCCTTTCCAACTCCCTCGGCCTCTTCAAGGGGCGGCGCGAGCTGACTGCGGAAAACATCGACGCCGGCCTGGCGGAGGTGCGCGCCGCCCTGCTGGAGGCGGATGTGGCCTTCGAGGTGACCACCGGCTTTGTGGAGCGCGTGCGGGAACGGGCCCTGGGGGGCGGGCGCATCAGCGGCGTGGAGGCTTCCCAGCAGTTCGTGCACGCGGTCCACGGGGAGCTGGTGGAGCTCATGGGGCCGGAGGACGCGCGCCTCACTTTCGCGAAAAAGGGCCCCACGGTGATTCTGATGGCGGGCCTGCAGGGAGCCGGTAAGACCACCACCTGTGCCAAGCTGGCGAAGCACCTGCGCGAGAAGCACCAGAAGCGCCCGCTGATGGTGGCCGCGGATGTCAAGCGGCCGGCGGCGGTGGAGCAGCTGCGTGTGCTCGGCAGGGCCATCGATGTGCCCGTGTTTGCCATGGAGGGTGCCACGCCCCCGGAGGTCTGTGCCGCGGGCCTGGCCGCGGCGCGGCGTGCGGGAAACGATGTGGTCCTCTTGGACACCGCCGGGCGGCTGCATGTGGACGACGAGCTGATGGGCGAGGTGGCGCGCATCGCCGAGGTCACCGCCCCCCACGACCAGATTCTGGTGGTGGACTCCATGACCGGCCAGGATGCCGTGCAGAGCGCGCGCAGCTTCCACGAACGGCTGGCGCTGACGGGAGTCATCCTGACCAAGCTCGATGGCGATGCCCGGGGCGGGGCGGCGCTCTCATTAAAGGAAGTCACCGGCTGTCCCGTGCTCTTCACGGGAGTTGGGGAGAAGGTCGACGACCTGGAGCCCTTCCACCCGGAACGCATGGCCGGGCGCATTCTGGGCATGGGGGACGTGGTCGGTCTGGTGGAGCAGGCCCAGGACGCCATCTCGGAGGACGAGGCGCGCTCTTCCATGGAGAAGCTCGTCATGGGCACCTTCACCCTGGAGGACATGCTGGCCCAGCTGCGCATGGTGCGCAAGCTCGGCCCCATGAAGAAGGTGCTGGGGATGATGCCGGGCATGGGCAAGCTGGCCGGGGACCTGAACGTGGATGACAAGCAGATGAACCGGCTGGAGGCCCTGTTCACTTCCATGACGCCCCGGGAGCGGCTGATACCGAAGATCATGGACATGAGCCGCCGGCGGCGTATTGCCCGGGGGGCCGGGCAGGATGTGCGGGCGGTGAACGAGCTGCTCAAGCGATACAAGGATATGGGGCGCATGATGAAGCAGATGGGCAAGCTCGGCATGGGGGCCGGCATGGGGAAGAAGGCCAAGCGGGCGGGGCTGGATGGCCTGCTCGGGGGTGGGGGGGGCGCCGGTGAAGGCGCCGGGGGCCTGGATCTCTCCTCCCTCGGGGGCCTGATGGGGGGCGGGGAGGCCGGTGGCGGTTCCGGTGGCGTTGGGGGCCTGGGCGGGCTCGGCGGCGGGCTCGGCCTGCCGGAGGGCATGGGGACCCGGGGCGGGGCCAAGCCCGCCGGGGGCGGGGGCTCCAAGCGTCGCCCCAAGGCCCGCAAGCCGAAACCCAAGCGCCGCAAGGGAAAACGCCGCAAGTAGCCCAGGGGCAGAAGGCCCGGGACGGCCCGGGACGGCCGAGCGCTGCAGCCGGCTTTTTTGGGTCAGGCGGCTGGTCAGGCTGGACAGGGACCCCTGGTTTTTGTGTAATCTCCGGCCCCTTTTCCCGCCAGACGCGTAGCGCCCGGCGGCGCGAAAGGTCTGCGCCATGGGCTCCCCGCCCGTCGCCAACTCCCACCAACCGCACTATTCATGTCCGTCGTCATCCGTCTCAAGCGCACCGGCCGCAGGAATCGCCCCTGCTACCGCATCTCCGTCGCCGACTCCCGCTCCCCGCGGGATGGGCGTGTCATCGAGCACCTCGGCCTTCACGATCCCGTCTTTCCGCGCCAGGAGGAGGCCACCACGTTAAATGTGGAGCGCGCCCGCCACTGGATCTCCGTGGGCGCCCAGCCCAGTGAGACCGTGCGTTCGATCTTCAAGGCCCAGGGAGTCTGGGATGGGGGGTCGCAGCCGGCCAAGGCCAAGCGGGACCGCTCAGGTCGCAAGCAGGCCACCAAGACCGGCCGGGCTCGCCAGGCCGCCAAGGATGGCAGGGCCGTGGCCAAGGAGGCCCGCCGCAGCACCCGCCAGGAGGCCAGGCGCGCCGCCGCCGCCGCCGCCGCCGCTGCCGCCGCAGAGTCCTCCTCCGAGGAGTAGGGCGCACCCGCGGGACGCGCTCTCCGGTTTCTCCGTTGAAGCTGGAGCCCGGTCCGCTCGCCGGTACACATGATTCGTCGTTCCTGTTTTCTGTTTCGTTCCCACATCCGTAACACCGCAGCACCGTGAGCAAGAAGTCGGAGACCGCCGCCAGGCTCCAGAAGAAGATCAAGCCGCGCTGGAACCTTCCCCAGGCGCGCGATGAGCGCGGCCTGCTGGAATCCGGTGTGGTGGCCGTGCTCATGCGCCACATGGGCGAGGCCAAGGCGGAGAGCTCCCTCAAGGCGCTGCTCGCGTCCTACGAGGATTGGAACGAAGCCCGCGTGTCTCAGATCCAGGAGCTGGCGACGCACCTGCGGCACGGGACCGGGCGGGGTATTGGCCTGCTGAAGAAGCGTGAGGACGCCGCCCGCGATCTGAAACGCTGGTTGCAGGAGGTCTTCCAACAGACCCACTCCCTGACCCTGAATGAGTTGAGCGAGGATCACCAGAGCGCCTCGCGCCTGATGGGCAATTTGACCTTCACGGGCCTGGCCACCAGCTCGTGGCTGCTGGGGTTGGCCCACCCGGGGGAGATGCCCGTGCACGCGGGCCTGGTGCGGGTCTTTGATCGCCTGGGCCTGATGACCCGCACGTCATCCCCGAACAAGGCGCGGGAGGCTCTGACCCCCCTGGTGCCCGGGGGGGCCGTGACGCCCTTTGTGCATGCCTTCAGCGAGATAGCCGACCTCTATTGCGAGTCGCGGCGGCCCGTGTGCCAGAACTGCCCCCTGGTGGGTGACTGCCAGATGGGCAAGAAGGTCTTCAAGGAGTGGAAGGTTCAGCAGGTGCGGTTGGCGGAGCGGCGCAAGAAGGACGAGGCGCGGGCTGCCAGGCAGGCCGAGGCGGATGAACGTAGGCGCCTGCGCGAGGAAGAACGCGCCCGCAAGCGCGCCGAGGTGGAAGCGCGCAAGCGTGGGCGCGCGGCGGATGGGATGCGCAGGAAGGCGCTGGCAGCCGCCAAGAGACAGGCGGCGGCGAAGAAGGCTGCCGCCAAGAAAGCTGCCGCCATGAAGGCGGCGGCCAAGAAACCGGTAGCCAAGAAGCCGACAGCCAAGAAGCCGACAGCCAAGAAGCCGACAGCGAAGAAGTCGACAGCGAAGAAGTCGACAGCGAAGAAGTCGACAGCGAAGAAGTCGACAGCGAAGAAGTCGACAGCGAAGAAGTCAGCTACCAAGAAGGTGGCTGCCAAGAAGTCAGCGGCCAAGAAGAAGACCAAGAAGGCCTGAGGGGCGCGCCCGTGGGTAAATTGGTCCTGGCTTCGTCTTCTGCGCGTCGCCGGGAGTTGCTGGCCGCCGCGGGCTGGGTTTTTGAGGTGTGCCCGGGAGACGCGGATGAGACGCCGCCGGAGGGCATGGCTGCGGAGGATGTGGCCGTGGTCTTGGCGGAGCGCAAGGCCAGGGCTGTGGCCCGGGGCCTGTCCCGGGACTGCTCCGGGAGTGTCGCTGGGGCGGGAGGCGGGGAGGCGCTGCTGGTGATCGGTGCCGATACCATCGTGGCCTTGGGGGAGGGTGTCGCGGGCACGCGTCTCTTGGCGAAGCCAGCCGATGCCGCCGAGGCCAGGGCCATGCTGGCCGCCCTCTCCGGGAGCCGGCATCGGGTTGTCACCGGTGTCTGCGTGCTGGAGCATCCCGCGGGCTGCTGCCACGGGGCCTGGGAACGGACCTGGGTCACCATGCGTGAGATCAGCACGGAGGAGCAGGAGGCCTATGTGGCCTCCGGTGAGTGGCGGGGGAAGGCCGGGGGATACGCGATCCAGGAGAGTGCCGATGCCTTTGTGACCGGCCTGGAAGAGGGTGGCTTTGACAACGTGGTTGGTCTCCCGGTGGGCCTCGTGGGCGAGCTGGTGCGGGCCGCCGGTGGGCGAGTGCCGGGCGCGGAATCCGGGCCCCCGGGCCCCGGCTGCCAACCCTCCCCGCTCCCGGGGGGGCTCCAGGACCGGTGAATACGGCCCTTGCCAGGGGGCAGGGCAGGGGCTAGGCTCTTTGGCCGATTTCAGAGGCGCGTCTCGGCCCCTCTCCCGTCGGGCCCCCAGAACGCAAGCTCCAGCGGCCCCACCCCAGCACCGGTCAGAACCCCTCCGGCAGAACCATGAAAGACAAGATCCACCCCAAGTACATCGAGTGCACCATCACCTGTGGTTGTGGGAACAGCTTCACCACCCGCGCCACGGTCAAAGAGATGCGCATTGAGATCTGCAATACCTGCCACCCGTTCTACACGGGCAAGCAGAAGCTCGTGGATACGGCGGGGCGCGTGGACCGCTTCAAGAAGAAGTACGCCAAGGCCGCCGCCAACAAGGGCTAGGCCCCGAGGGCGCCTGGCCGCCTCCCCGGGTTTGGGGGAAGCCGGTCTCCTTCGCCCTTCTGTCCCATAGTCGTCCATGGAGTTCGCCGAGCCGATTGTCGCCAAGTTGCGCGAGAAGATGGCCCGTTACCGGGAGGTCTCGGCGCAGCTGGAAGATCCCGCTATCGCCTCGGACCCCAAGGCCTTCCCACCCCTGTTGCGGGAGCGCGGCTCCCTGGAAGCTGCGACTGAGTTGGGGACGCGCCTGGAGGCCATGTTGGCCCGGCGCCTGGAGGCCGAGGAGTTGCTGGAGGCGGGCGAGGACGAGGAGTTGTGTGAGTTGGCGCGCATGGATCTGGATGGACTGGATGCGGAGGAGCTGGCCCTGGACAGCGAGATCCGCACGGCCCTGGTCACGGAGGTGGACGACTTCCGCCGCAAGATCATCATGGAGCTGCGTGCCGGGACCGGGGGTGACGAGGCCTCGCTCTTTGTGGGTGATCTGCTGCGCATGTACAAGCGCTTCGCCGAGACGCAGAAGTGGAAGGTCGAGTTGCTCGAGGGGCAGGTGACTGATGTGGGCGGCTACAAGGAGGTGACCGTGGCCGTTGCCGGGGACGGGGCCTGGCGGCGCTTGCGCTTCGAGTCCGGCGGGCACCGGGTACAACGGGTGCCGACGACGGAGACCCAGGGCCGCATTCACACCTCTGCGGCGACGGTGGCGGTGCTGGCCGAAGCGGAGGATGTGGACTTGACTATCCGCGGCGAGGACCTGCGCATCGACACCATGCGCGCCGGCGGGGCCGGGGGGCAGCATGTGAACAAGGTGGAGTCGGCCGTGCGGATCACGCACCTGCCCACGGGCGTTGTGGTGGTCTGTCAGGACGGCAAGAGCCAGCAAAAGAACAAGGCTACGGCCATGCGTTGGCTGCGCACGCGCCTCTTCGAGGCCGAGCGGGAGCGGCTACACCAGGAGCGGGCCGCGGAGCGCAAGAACCTGGTGGGCAGCGGCGACCGCAGCGCCCGGGTCAGAACCTATAACTGGCCTCAGAATCGGGTCACGGACCACCGCCTGGGAGAGAACTTCTCCCTGGAACAGGTTGTATCCGGCAAAATGGATGGCCTGCTGGACTCCCTGGAGGCCTGGGATCGTGAGGAGCGCATCCGCAACCTGTAGGATCTGCCACGGACAACGCCTGATTGTATGCGGCGCGGTATTTGACCCGTAGCCTAGTGGCGAGCCCCCGGTAGGGGACGGCCATGCAGAGAACAACAACCCCCATGAGCGACAGTGACATGACACCCCTCGAAGCCGACGACCTGCAGCCCCTGGAAGAGCACGAGGAGTTGGAGGGTCTGGAAGAACTGGATGAGAGCGCGGAAGCTCCCGTCGCGCCGGAGCCGACCGCGGCCCCGGAAGCGGAATCCGGCGCAGGCGCGGGCCAGCCCCGTCGCCGTCCCGGACAGCCGGCTCCCGGCGAGAAGCGCGAGCTGCACCCGGCCCAGATCCACGTGCGCAAGGCGGCCCTGATCGTGGCCGCGGGTTCCATGCTGCCCTGGATGACCGGCCAACTCGAGGAGCTCGCCATGGGGCCGGGGTTCGCTGCCAAGGTCCTGATTCTGGTGGCGGGCTGGCTGCACTTCGAAGGGGCCAAGGCGCGTCACGACGAGCTCGCGGTGGGCTTCGTCAAGTCCCTGGCAGGGGTGCACAAGCTGGCGGTGCCGATCCTGGCGGCCATCATCGCGCTGGTCGGCGTGGTGCCCCTGATCGATTCTGAAATCGGCGGCGCCGGCCCCTGGGCCGAGAAGTTCGGCCTGGTGCTGGCCGGCTTCACCATCGTGCATGTCTACGAATACCAGTTCACCGGCAAGTTCAATCCCGTCTTCCCGCTGATGTTCCTGGGCCCGGCCGTTGGCGGACTGGTGGCCATCATCGGCACCTTCCCCGTAAACCCCCTGGGGGGAGTTGGCGCCGTAATCGTGGCCGCCGGTGGCTGCATGGCCTGCTACGCCATGTACGAAGCCATGAAAGAGGCCAAGGAGGACGGCGAGCGCAAGAAGGCTCTGGCCCGCGATGCACGCAAGGCCGCCCGGGCCAGCCGCAAGGGTTGAGTTCAGCAACGGGTGAAGGCGGGGGAGGCCGGGCTGAGGCACCCGGTGGCCAGCGGGCGGGCGGCGGCTCGGAGGGCCAGGCCCGCGCCGGAGCTGTGGCCCCCGGTCCCGGCCGACAGCCCGCGACCGCCGGAGAGATGCTCGCCATGGCCCGCTCCTTCCTGCTGCGCAAGGAACTGCCGGAGGGGCGCTTGGAGGCGGAGCTGCTCGTGGCCCGCGCCCTCGAAATGGATCGCCTGGGCCTGTTCATGTCCCTCGATCGACCCGTGAGCGGTGCGGAGGTGGACCTGGCCCGGGACTATCTCGTGCGCCGCGGGCGCCGGGAACCGACGGCCTACATTATTGGCCGGCGCGAGTTCTACTGCCGGGACTTCGGCGTGGGGCCCGGTGTCTTGATTCCACGGCCGGAGACCGAGCTGCTCGTGGACCGAGCCCGGGAACTGGCGGCGAAACGGCCCGCGGACAGCCCCCTGCGCATCGCGGAGCTGGGCACGGGGTCCGGCTGCCTGGCGGTGACCTTGGCTCTGGAGTTGCCCCGGGCACAGGTGATTGCCACGGACATTTCGAAGGCTGCCCTGGAGCTGGCGCGCACCAACGGGCAGAGCCTGGGGGCGCAGGTCGAGTTCGTGGAAGGCGACGGCCTGGCGCCCTTGGTGGAGCGGGCGGAGCGGGACGGCCCCTACGACATGCTGCTCTCCAACCCCCCCTACATTGGCGCGGATGAGGCCGCGCAGTTGGCCCCGGAGGTGCGTGAGCATGAACCGCCGGAGGCCCTCTTCGCTCCGGCGGGCGAGCGTGATTACTGGCTGAATCTGTTGCTCACCGAAGGCGTGCAGCTGCTCGCGCCCGGGGGCCACCTGCTGGTGGAGCTGGGCGCCAGCCAGGGGGGTGCGGCCCGGGGGCTTTGCGCGGACCTGGGCCTGGCCTGCGACGTGCGCCCGGACCTAGCCGGGCTGGATCGCGTTCTCGAACTGACTCGGTAGGCGGGTCAGGGCCACTGGGCCCGGTCGGATCAGTTCGCGGCAGCCTGGGCCTGGTGGGCTTCACTGTCCTGCCAGGCGTCCACGTACTCCTCGATGGTGGAGCGGTCCGGACCGGCAATGTCGTGCAGGAAGACGGCCACCTCGTAGTGGTCCAGGCCGGCGCTGATGCGCTCGCTGCGCACCACCGCGCCGTTGCCAGCTATGCGCCGGATGCCGTCGGGCACGGGCAGGTCGAGTTCGATGCGCAGGCGTGTCATCAGAGGCAGGCCGCGGTCGAGGAAGAAGCACACGCCGGCGCGGCTCACATCTCGCACGCGGGCCTCATGGGCACCGTCCTCCAGGACAATCGTGATCGGCCATTCGGCGTTGGCCCGCGGGTAGCGCCGGCGCTCTGCACCCCGGGCCGGACGGTCCGGCTCGGAATTGGGTGAGCCGGCTCCGGCCGGATCGCGGGGGGGCTGGGGGGTGAGCTGATCTTCCGGGGGGATGGTCATGGCTGGGCGCGGTGGTGGCGCGGCGGGTGGCGCGGGGGGGGCGAAGGAGGCTGCGTGACGACTCGACAATAAATGGCCGGGCAACTCCTGTCCATGGGGACTACACCCGCTTTGGGAGATTCGGAATAGTGTCAGAGGGTGGCTGGAAGCTGTGCCTTGAAGGCGTAGGATGGGGGGGCGCGCAGGGCGGCGCTTTTCACCTGCAGCGGGCGCGATGCCGGTTTGGCGGCGCGCCACGGACGCTGCGGGCCCGAGACAACCACATAGAAGGAACTGAAAATGGCGAATTACAACAAGGTCATCCTGATGGGCCGCCTGACCCGCGATCCGGAGCTGCGCTACACCAAGAGCGAAACTGCTATCTGCAAGGTCGGGCTAGCGGTCAACCGGCGCTACAAGGACGGGGCCAGCGGCGAGTGGAAGGAAGAGGCCACTTTTGTCGATGTGACCATCTGGGGCAAGCGCGGCGAGGCCTACGAGAAGTATCACAAGAAGGGGGACGCGACCTTCATCGAGGGCTCCCTGCGCCTCGACACCTGGGAGGATCGCGAGTCCGGCAGCAAGCGCAGCAAGCTCTATGTGGTCGGCGACAACTGGGAGTTCGTCGGCGGCTCCGGCGGCTCCGGCTCCGGCGGCGGTGGCGGCGGTGGCGAAGGCCGTGAATACGAGTCCAGCGCTCCGGCTGCGGCGCCGGCCGCAGGTGGCTCCGGTGGCGGCGGGAACCTCGACGCCGACGATACGCCCTTCTAAGGCAGACGCCCAGGAGCGCGCGAGCCATGCGTCTCTCCGTGCGCCTCTTCGCCGTTCTACGGGAGCGGGCGGGGGTGGATGAAATAACCCTGGAAGGCCTGCCGGATCAACTGGATCTGGCGGGCCTCAAGTTACGCGTGGCCAAGGCCTATCCCGAGCTAGGCGACCTGTCCGCCGTGGCCGGCGTGATCGGAGATGCCTACGCGACGGATGACACGCCGCTTTCAGAGGGAGATGCCGTGGCCCTTTTGCCTCCGGTCTCCGGCGGTGGGCCGGATGCCTACGAGGTGGGCGTCTTTGAACTCAGCACCAAAGCCCTGGATGCGGCGGCCTGTCAGGCGCGCGTGTGCGCGCCGGACTGCGGGGCGGTCTTGCTTTTTACGGGCACCACCCGGGCGCGCAATCGCGGCCAGGAGGTCAAGCGCCTCGACTACGAGGCCTTCAGTGAAATGGCGGGGGCCGAGATGACTCGCATCTACGACGCCTGCCGGGAGGAGTTCGGGGGCACCCTGGCGGACAAGGAAGGTCCCGTGCGCATGTTGACCGTACACCGGGTGGGCACCGTGGCCGTGGGCGAACCATCCATCGTGATCGCCGTGGCCAGCGCCCATCGGGACCGGGCCTATGCCGTCTCGCGCTTCCTGATCGACCGCCTGAAGGAGCGCCTGCCGCTTTGGAAGAAGGAAGTCTACGCGGATGGCCACCACTGGATCGGAGATCGCTCATGATGTTGCGCCGCACTGTCCCGGTCACGCCGTTCCAGCAGAACTGCACGCTGCTCGCCTGCCCGCTGACGAAGCAGGCGGCGGTCATTGACCCCGGCGGCGATGTGCCGTGCATCGAGGCCGCCCTGGCGGAGGAGGGCTGGCAGGCGGAGGTTATCTTGCTGACCCATGCCCACGTGGACCACGCCGCCGGGGCCGCTGAGCTCTGCAGGAACACTGGTGCGCCGGTCGTCGGGCCCGGGCGTGGGGACGACTTCTGGATCGAGGCCCTGCCGGAGCAGGCGCGCTCCTTTGGCCTGGCTGCGGCGGAGGCCTTTACGCCCAGTCGCTGGCTTGAGCAGGGTGATCGCGTCAGCGTCGGAGAGGAGGTGCTGGAGGTCCTGCACACACCCGGGCACACGCCCGGGCATGTGGTCTTCTTTCACCGCAAGGACAAGCTCCTGGTGGTGGGGGATGTGCTCTTCCAGGGCTCCATCGGCCGCACGGATTTTCCGCAGGGTGATTACGACACGCTGATCCGGTCCATTGAAGAGCAGCTCCTGCCCCTGGGTGATGATGTGGCCTTCACCTGCGGCCATGGCCCGGACTCAACCCTGGGAGCCGAACGGACCAGCAATCCGTTTCTGCTCGACCCGGGCCGCTACCGCGGAATGGTCTAGGGAGCATCCAGCAGGCGGCGGAGGGCCGCTTCAGGTACCCGCCAACCCCGGTTTTACCTCAGGAATCTCGCCCCGGGATGGCCCGGACGGGCTCCCAGCCGCTAATCTCTGCGGCTCGTCGATCGCCCCCCGGACCGCAGCTCCCGTGGCCGCCGGTCCAGCCCCTGTCGGAGTACCAGAGCCGTGACCGAAGACAAACAACGCAGCCTCAATGCAGCGGACACTGAGCGCGAGGAGCTCCCTGTGGATGTGGCCCTGGTGGGGGCCGGTCCCGCTTCCCTGGCGTGTGCCATTCACCTGCGGCGCCTGCTCGCCGAACGCGGTCTGGAGGACAAGACCGTGCTGGTGATCGAAAAGGCCGAGGAGATCGGACACCACACGCTGTCCGGCGCTGTCATGGACCCCAGGGGCCTGGCCGGGCTCTTTCCGGATTGGCGCGAGCGCGGCTGTCCCATCGAGGCCCAGGTGGGCGAGGACTGGGCGGAGATTCTGCGGCCCGGCGGGGGCTCGCGGCGCATTCCCGGGCCGCTGACGCCACCGCAGCTGCGTAACCACGGGAATGTGATCATCAGCTTGAACAGGCTCGTGCGCTGGCTCGGGGAACAGGCCGAGGAGCTCGGTTGCGAGGTCTACCCCGGCTTCCCGGCGGCGGAAGTGACCTATGACGGCGAGCGCGTGACAGGCGTGGTGACCCGGGACAGTGGCCTCGACAAGCAGGGCCAGCGCAAACCGACCTTTGAACCTGGGATGCGCATCACCGCTGACGTAACCGTCTTCGCCGAGGGCACCCGCGGACACCTGACCCGGGGCCTGGTCAAGCGCCTGGGGCTGGACGCCGGAGCAAATCCCCAAACCTGGGCCACCGGTGTCAAGGAAATCTGGGAGGTGCCCGAGGCCACCGGCGCCGCCATGTTTGGCAAGGTGATGCACACCGGCGGCCATCCCCTGGGCACGGATGCCTACGGCGGCGGCTTCGTCTACGGCCTGGGCGAAAACCGCCTGGCCCTGGGCTTCGCGGTGGGCCTCGACTACCACGATGCGCGCCTCGATCCCCACGCTCTGTTCGTGCGCTGGAAACAGCATCCGCGCATCGCCGGCCTCCTGCGGGACGGCAAGATCCTGCGCTACGGCGCCAAGACGATTCCCGAAGGCGGTGTCTTCGCCCTGCCGCGCCTCTCCGGGGATGGCTTCTGCCTGGTCGGGGACGCCGCGGGCATGGTCAACGCCTCCACCCTGAAGGGCGTGCACCTGGCCATCGAATCCGGACGCCTGGCGGCCGAGGCCATCGCCGATGCCTTGGCCGGCAACGACACGGGAGCCCAGGCCCTGGCGCGCTACGGCCAACTCTTCGAGGCCTCCTGGGCCCACAGGGAATTGTGGGGCGTGCGCAACTATCGCCAGGCATTCGACGGTGGCCTGTTCGCCGGCATGGTGGACTTCGCCGCCCAGCGCGTGACCGGCGGGCGCGGTTTCTTCAAGCGTCGTCCGGGCCATGCGGACTTCAGCACCACGCGTCCCGTGCGCGAGTCGAAGATGTGTGCGCCTGACTACGACGACGGTATCGCCCTCGACAAGCTGACCGATGTCTACCACTCCGGCGCCGTGCACGAAGAGGACCAACCCAGCCACCTGGTGATTCCCGACCCGTCCATTTGCGTGACGCGCTGCACGGAGGAGTACGGCAATCCCTGTCAGCACTTCTGTCCGGCGGCGGTCTACGAGTGGCCGGAGGGCGAGCTGCAGCTGAATCCGAGCAACTGCGTGCACTGCAAGACCTGCGACATCGCCGACCCCTATGAGAACATCGAGTGGGTCGTTCCCGAGGGCGGCGGCGGCCCCAAGTTCACGGATATGTAGCTCTCCGGCGGCCCGCTGCCGAAGAGGGCTGTCGCCTTTCAGATCAACACCGCGGTACGGCGCCGCCTGACCACAACCGAGCAACTCAAAACACCGAGCTTCATGCGCATCACAACGACCAACCCCACCCGCATTCCCGCCTGCCCCGTCACGATCTCCTTCTGCTTGGAAGGCAAGCGGCCGGAGCTGCCGGCCACGGTCAAGCTGGCTCCCGGTGTGCGCGCTGACTTCAAGGGCAAGTTCCGGGAGCTGCGGCTGACAGAGGATCTGCGCGGGAAGAGTGCCGCGGGTGGACGCGTGATGCTCGTCGGCTTGGGGGCCGGCAAGGGCCTGACGACCGAGCGCCTGCGGCGGGCGGCGGCCATTGCCGCCAAGAAGGCGGAGAAGCTCGGCGCCGCCAAGGCCGTGGCCCTGGTGCCCGCCGCCGTGACCAAGCTGGCCGGCGGTCCCGGCGAGGTGGCCACGGCCCTGGCGGAGGGGGCTGTCATGGGTGCCTACAGGAACCTCAGTTCCAAGAGCAAGCCGGCCAAGGCGAAGATGAAGCAGCTGATCCTGGCGGGGACGGGGAGCGGGTTCTCCGCCGGCGCCAGGCGTGGCCTGGCCATGGGGCAGGCCAATTGCTTTGCCCGCGAGCTGCAAAACGCCCCGGCCAACCGCATGACGCCCAAGGACCTGGCCAGCGCTGCCCGGGCCATCGCCAGGAAAAGCCCGCGCATCAGTGCCCGCATCCTGGACGAGCAGGCCATGGCCAAGGAGAAAATGGGCCTCCTGCTCTCCGTGTCACGGGGATCCGTAGAGCCGGCACGGCTGATTCACCTGGTGTACAAGCCCAAGGGCAAGAGCCAGGGCCGCATCGCCCTTGTGGGCAAGGGCCTGACCTTTGATTCCGGCGGCATCAGCATCAAGCCTTCCGGCGGCATGGAGGACATGCGCTACGACATGTCCGGCAGTGCGGCCGTGCTTGGCGTGTTTCAGGGGCTGACGGCTTTGGATGTAAAGCACGAGGTGCACGGCATCGTTGTGGCCTGTGAGAACATGCCCGACGGCAAGGCCAGCAAGCCCGGTGATGTGCAGACGGCCATGAATGGCACCACCGTGGAGATCATCAACACGGATGCCGAGGGGCGCCTGGCCCTGGCGGACGGCCTGACCTACACGCGCAAGCACATAAAGCCCGAGACGATCATTGACCTGGCCACGCTGACCGGCGCGGTGGTCATGGGCCTCGGCCACGAACTGACCGGGGCCTACGCCAGCACAGAGGGCCTGCGCGACGCCATCGTGGCCGCGGGCGAGGCGGCCGGGGAGCTGATGTGGCCCATGCCTTTGCTCGACTGCCACCGGGAGATGGTCAAGGGCGGCTATGCGGACCTGACGAACTCCGCACCCCGGGCCCTGGGGGGCGGGTCGATCACCGCCGCGGCCTTCCTGTCGCACTTCGCCCTGGGAGGCCAGGAGAGCCTGGGCCCGGATCCTGAGTGGGCGCACCTGGACATTGCCGGTACCTCCTGGAAGACGCGCCAGCGGGACTGGGTCGGTGGTCCCCACGGCACGGGGGTTGGCACGCGCATGCTCCTGCGTTACCTTGGTGCGCGCTAAACCCCGCCGGTATCAGAACTAACGCCCGCCGGGCGAGTGTGAACCGGCACGGGAAAGGCGCCGCGCAACCGCATTACCGGAGCAAAACACCGTGACCGTCCAGGAAAAAACCCTCGTCCCCGGCCTGGCCGGGATTCCCGCCGCTGAGAGCGCCGTCTCCTATATCGATGGCCACGCCGGCATCCTCGAATACCGCGGCCACCGCATCGAGACCCTGGCGGAGCACAGCAACTTCGAGGAGACCTGCTGGCTGCTGCTCTACGGGCAGCTGCCCACGCGGGACGAGCTGGAGGGCTTCCGCGCCCGCCTGCGGGAGCACCGCGCCCTGCCGGAGCGCCTGATCAATGTCATCCGCACCCTGCCCGGTGTCGGCCACCCCATGGACGCCCTGCAGGCTTCCCTGGCCGCCCTCGGCATGTTCCACCGCAAGGAGAACTACTCGTCCCGCGAGGAGTGCGACGAAGCCATCGTGCGCATCATCGCCGCCGCGCCGGTGATGATCGCCAACTTCGAGAACTTCCGCTCCGGCCGCGACTATGTGCCGCCCGCTGACGGGCTCGACACGGCGGCCAACTTCCTGTGGATGATTAACGGCAGCGTAGCCGACGAACTCGTCACCCGCGTACTGGACGTGGCTCTGATCCTGCACGCGGATCACACCATGAATGCGTCGACCTTCGCCGCCCGCGTGGTGGCGTCCACGGAGGCCGATCCCTTCACCGTTTGCTCCTCCGCCGTCGGCGCCCTGACCGGCCCCCTGCACGGCGGCGCCAACGAGCGCGTCCTCGACCAGCTGAAAGCCATCGGCGCGGCGGAGAATGTGCCGGCTTGGATGGAGGCCACCCTGGCGGCCAAATCCAAGATCATGGGCTTCGGCCACCGCGTCTACACCACCAAGGATCCCCGCGCCAGCATCCTGCAGGACCTGGCCCGGGACCTCTTTGAGACCCACGGCGTAACCCCGGCCTACGAGACCGCCCTGGCATTGGAGGCCGAGGTCCTCCAACGCCTCGGTTCCAAGGGCATCTATCCCAACGTGGATTTTTTCAGCGGCATGGTCTACGCCAAGCTCGGCATTCCCACGGACCTCTTCACGCCGGTCTTCGCCATGTCCCGCGTGGCCGGGTACCTGGCCCACTGGCGCGAGCAGATGACTGACAACCGCATCTTCCGCCCCACCCAGGTCTTCGTCGGCGGCCACGACGCCAAGTACACGCCGCTGGAACTGCGCTAGGCGGGGGCCTGTTCCCAGGCCATCAGGGGCGCGCGGCCCGGGCGTGCCTGTTTCTCCACGGGGCTCAGCCCCGCGGGCGGAGTGGTGGGGAAGCCGGGGCTCGAACCCGGACGGCCCAAGGGCCTTCGGATTTTAAGTCCGATGCGTCTGCCAATTCCGCCACTTCCCCGGCGGGGCCATATCCTACCGCCTTTCCCGCCCCACTCCACCTTGACCCGGCCCCCAGCCGGAGTATGCTTCCCAAACTGGCGCGAGGCCCCGGTGGTCGGCACCAAAAACAGTGAGGCGGCATAGCCAAGTGGCCTAAGGCGACGGATTGCAAATCCGTTATCCCCGGTTCGAGTCCGGGTGCCGCCTCCATTACTGCCATCCATTGGGCAGGCGAAATCCATGGACAGCTTCCGTTCCAAGCAAGCATGAAGTACTGGCTGGTGAAGTCCGAGCCGGATGTCTACTCGTTTGCTGATCTCATGGCGGAGCCGGGGGGAACAACTCCCTGGGATGGGGTGCGGAACTACCAGGCGCGGAATCTGATGCGCGACGAAATGTGCGTCGGAGATCTGATGCTCTTCTATCACTCAAATGCCAAGCCGCCGGGGGTAGCGGG
>DASCNH010000083.1:0-14889 GCA_036011365.1 Planctomycetota bacterium
GGAAGCCCGCATCTTCTGTTCGACGCCCGATAACCGTACATGAAGTGCCTTGGTTGTATAGATGCCCCCTCAGCGCGCGGCGCACTGGGGGTCGCCTCGATCATGCTCGCATTGGTGTTGGTGCCGTCCTGCACGGAGCAAGACCAAGTTGGGCCGCGGCCTCTTGTTCAGGCACTTGAGTTGAGCGTGCAAGATGGCGCCGCGCCACTCGGCTCTGTCTCGCGTTACCAAGAACTTCTGCCTTCGCCAGCTTGGACTTCACGGAAGGGAGAGGGCTGGTTGCAGTTGCTCGGCGAGCAGGGTGGGTCCAAGAGTTTTATAGTCCCTGCGCACCCGCAGATGGCCTTGCAAATCACGGGGGCATTTGACTCCTCCGCTTTCAACAATGTTGCCGCGCGTTTGACGGTTTACAAGGAGTTGCGCCTCAGTGTTTCGGCCAGGGACGAATCCGGCAATACCTACATCGCACCGAGTGTGGAGGCCATGGCCAGCCCGGAAGAGCAGGTCATCCACTTTGATCTGGAGGGCTTCCCTGCCACAGGCATGCCATTCGATATGTTGATGCTCTCGGCGCGCGGACGCGTTAGGTCAATAGCTGTTCACTCCATCGACCTACTGTACAAGCCGCCGGGCCTTTACCTGCCCCAACCGGGAGAAGGAGCACAGTTGATCAGGGCCTCGGATGAAATGCGTGCTGGCGTGGCCGTGATACCAGGACGCGGGGCCTGGGCCTCAGGCCAGGTTCGGCCTGGCGCCGAGCTGCGATTCTCCTATTTACAACCAGAGCGCTTTAGGCAGGCGGAAGGGGGAGAGCTGCAAGTGGAACTCAGTAGTGCCTCGGGAGGGCACCAGAGAGAGGGTTACCCGCTGGATGCTGCGCTGAACGAGTGGCGCGAGGTGCGTGTGCTCCTGGACTCCTTCTCGGGCCAAGACGTACATGTGTCGTGGTCCCTACCTCCGGGCACAGAGAACACCTGTGCCATAGCGGAAGCTGGCATCAAGACCGGTTCAGGCGCACCGCGCCACATACTCCTGATCACTTCAGACACGCACCGGGCTGATCACCTGGGACATGCCGGGATGGGTGTCGATGTGCGTACTCCCAATCTGGACAAGCTCGCCGCAGGGGGGATCGCCTTTAAATCTTGTTTTACATCGACCAATGTGACCAATCCATCGCACATCGCCCTGATGACCGCCACCCACCCGCGGGATACGTTTGTGTTCAACAACCACGAGCCGATTAATGATTCAGCCGCGACCCTGGCGGAGGCATTTAAGGCTGAAGGTTACGCCACCTATGCCTCGATCAGTTCGCGACACCTGAGCCATCACACCAGTGGCCTGGGGCAGGGGTTCGACCGAATGGTATATCCCTTCGAGCGCTCAGCATCCGAGGCAGGCCAGGCCATCGCGCCGGTGTTGAAATGGTTGGATGGGAGTACGGATGTGTCAACCTTCACTTGGTTGCATCTCTTCGACGCGCACACGCCGTACACACCACCGGAGGATTTGGTTAGAGCCTACTACGGCGATGCCAAGGAAGCCTATGCCGACTCCCTTCCAGAGCTACAAGGAGATCAGCGTGGCGCCCTGGACCTCTACCCAGGGCTGCGTGACCTGACAATGCCCCCGGCCATGTACCGAGGAGAGATAACATCTCTTGACAGAGAGCTGGGCAAGCTGCTCTCGCGTGCGGACATGGCGGAGGCCATAGTGGCTTTCACGGCCGATCACGGTGAATCCCTGGGCAACCACGGAATCTTCTATAAACATAGGGGCCTGTATCCGGATGCGATTCATGTGCCCTTGATCCTCTCCTACCCCGGCGCGCTCGCCGGTCAGTACAGTACCGTACCTGTTCGCCAGATAGATGTGGGGCGCACTCTGCTCGATTTGGCCGGCGCCTTCCACTCTGAGTTTCCGGGCAACAATCTCCTGGTGCAAGCGAAGGAGGGAAGTGAGGCAAGTCGCTTTGCCATATCATCCCACGCGGCGGAGGCGTCCATTACAAAAGGGCGCTGGCACCTGATCATGGATCTCCACACAGGCGGAGAGCAAAGGGCCTCAGTGCACGCGGCCAAGCTCTTCAACCTGGCTGATGATCCCGGCGCCGAACGCGATTTGTTTGAAATGAGGCCCGCCCGTGCTCGGGAGCTACATCGCGAGCTCACCTCATGGCTACGATCCGCAAGTGACCGGGGCTGGCGAGGAGGGCTTGTGACAGATGCAGCGACGCTGCGTCAACTTGAGGCACTGGGCTACACGGCTGCCGTGCAGGCAGAGGCCGAGGTTGTCGAGCTGTTTCCTGCCAACTGCAACTGCTCGTACTGCAGTCGAATGTAGGCACCAGGCATTCTCCAAGAGCAGGTAGGGAATGCTGCCCTGTGCAGCGGAGGTTGGCGTGCCGATCAGCTACCCTTGGTGCTAATGGTCACTCACAGTACTCCCGCCTGAATCACGTGCGCATCTGGCATTGGCAGTTGGAGCCTGGAATATTTGAATCCGCCCCAGGCCAGTGGCCAGATCACGGCGGGCTCAACCTGGCACTTCCAGTTCTGGTATCGGGACCCGGTTGCCGGTGGGGCCAACTTCAACCTCTCCGATGGCCTCGAGGTAGCATTCTGCCCGTGAGCAGTATGTGCGGGGATTAGGAAGCCCGCATCGAGGTTGGCCTGGGTTCGCCAGCGATACACCGGGTGGCTCATGGCGAGGGAGTAGAGCGCCAATCCAAGGCTGACGAGAGCACCGCGTTGCGGTCAAGCTCGAGGGTGTTCCATGGGGGTCAGGCCCGGGAGTCGAGCTCCAGCAGGGACAGGATGCGGTCGGCCACGGAGGTCATGGCCAGGGGGCGATCCTGGGGGTCGGGGCCGGCGAGGCCCGGGGCGAGGCCGAAGGGGCGCGAGGAGATGAAAATCGGGCCGTCCAGGGGATCCCCTGGCAAGCGGCCATGGCTGCCCTGGACCAGGCTGGCATCCAGGGGGATGACATCCAGGAGCGTGCGGAAGCCCAGGCGCTTTTGCAGGAGGCGGCGGGCCACGCGCAGGCGGGGAAAGGGGATACTGGGGTCCAGGAGCATCTCGCAGGGGTCGTAGCCGGGCTTGCGGTGGATGTCCACGGTGGTGGCGAAGTCCGGGGCGGCATCCGCCGCGAGCCAGTAGTAATAGGTGAACCAGGCGCCGGCGGCGGCCACGGCAACGATGTCACCGGAGCGCTCGTGGGCCAGGCCGAGGGCCGCCTGCTGGCGGCGTCCGAGGAGCAGGTCGACGCCCTCCAGATCGCGGAGGGCTTCCGCCGCTGCCGCGGTGTCTTCGGTAGAGCGTGTGTAGATGTGCGCTACTTGGTGGTCGCTGACCGCAAAGGCGCGGCTGGCGAAGGGGTCCAGGACCTCACCATCGGGGGTCTCGCGCACGGCCAGCAGGCCCGCCCGGCGCAGGGTGCGGTTGATGTGGACGGGGCGCGTTGCGGCCTCGATGCCGTATTCGCTTACGACCATTGTCTCGGCCCCCGCCGCGTCGGCGCCCGCGACCAGGCGGCCCACCAGGGCATCGACTTCCCCCAGGGCCCGTCGCGCGGCGGGCGAGTCCGGGCCGTGGCGCTGGAGGTCGTAGTCCAGGTGTGGCAGGTAGGCGAGGGTCAGTGTGGGACTCTCCTCGCGCAGGGCTCGCAGGGTGGCTTCCGCTATCCAGGCGGAGGAGGGCAGGCCCGCCCGGGGGCCCCAGAAGTCGAAGAACGGGAATGGGCCGAGTTCGGCCTCTGTGCGCGCGGCGAAGTCCGTGGGGGCGGAGTAGATGGCTGGGATCTTCCTGCCGTCAGCCGGGTAGTAGGGGCGCGGGGTGAGCGAAAAATCCACGGCGGCGCCCATGTTCCACCACCAGAAGAGCTTGGCGCAGGTGAAGTCGGGATTGCGCTGCCGGGCTGTCTCGTAGACCTTTTGGCCCTTGACCAGGGCGTTGGACTGGCGCCAGAGGGCCACTTCGCCGCTCTCGCGGTCCAGCCAGCCATTCCCCACGGCCCCGTGCTCGCTGGGCAGGGTGCCGGTGAGCATGGTTGCCTGGGCGCTCAGGGTCACAGCCGGGAGGGTGGCCGCCATGGGGGCGCTGGCCCCGCGCCGGGCCAGGGCGACGAGATTGGGCGTGCCTTCACCCAGCAGGCGCGGGGTCAGGCCGACGACATCGAGGACGAGGAGCGGGCGCATGGCAGGTGGGATGGTAGCATCGGCGGCGCCATGCCCGAACTGCCGGAAGTCGAGACCATCGTGCGCCTGGTGCGCCCCAGCGTTGAAGGGCGCACCATTCAGGGGGCCCGCGTCCTGTGGGCCAACACCGTGGGAGGGGCGGCGGCGCGCCGCGTTTTCGGGCGGCGTGTGCGGGGTGCGCGCATCACCCGTATCTGGCGGCGGGGGAAGTTCTTCCTGCTGGACCTGGAGAGGGGCGGGAAGGGGGCTGGGCATCTGGTGGGTCACCTGCGCATGAGCGGTCGTCTTGAGATGGGGCGGGCGGGAGAAGCGCCCGGAAGGCATGACCGGCTGCTGCTGGAGCTGGACGATGGCCGGCGGCTGCGCTTCATTGATGTGCGCAAGTTCGGACGTGTGGAGTGGCATCCAGATCTCGGCGGGAGCGTGGCGCGGCTTGGACCGGAGCCCCTCGATGAGGAGTTCACCGCGGACTGGCTGTACGCGGCCTTGAAGGGGAGGCGGCGGGCGCTGAAGCCCCTGCTCCTGGACCAGGCTTTCGTGGCGGGCCTGGGGAACATCTACGTGGACGAGTCCCTGCACCGCGCCCGGCTGCACCCGCTGCGCCTGGCCCACCGCATTTCCCGCTCCTCTGCCGAGCGCTTGCACCTGGCCATAGCGGAGGTCATCGCAGCCGCCATTCGCGACGACGGCTCCAGCTTCGACACCTTCTACCGCACGCCGGAAGGACAACCCGGTCGCTTCCAAGAGTCCTTTCGAGTTTACGGGCGCGGTGGCAAGCCCTGTCCGGAGTGCGGCCGCGCCATTCGGAGGATTGTCGTCGGCCAGCGCGGAACACATCTTTGCACGCGCTGTCAGGTGGCTCCACGCCCCGTATAATCAGCGGCCGAAACCTCAATGACGGGAGCCGATCAGTGATAGAAACCAATCAATTCAAGAAGGGCCTGTGCTTCGTCTACAAGGGCGATCCCGTCATCATCACCTCCGTGCACACCAGCACTCCCACTGCGCGTGGTTCGAACACCATCGCCAAGACGCGCATGAAGAACCTGGAAACGGGGCAGGTGCTGAATGCTTCGATCCGCAGCGGGGAGAAGTTCGAAGAAGTTGATCTGGCCCAGCATCCCGTCTCCTATCTCTATTCGGACGGCACGCGCTGGTACTTCATGGATGATGAGACCTACGAGCAGTTTGATCTGGGTGCAGAGGATCTCGGTGATGACCGCTACTACCTGGTCGATGGCATAGAGGGAGCGCGGGCCATGCTGATCGACGAGCGCGTGATCGGTGTGACCTTGCCCATGGCTGTCGTCTTGACCGTCACCGAAACAGACCCGGCCATCAAGGGCGCGACTGCCACAGCGCAGCTCAAACCGGCTACCACGGAGACCGGGCTAGTGCTGCAGGTGCCGCCCTATCTGGCCAGCGGTGAACGCGTCCGCGTGGACACGCGGGACGGTCACTTTGTCGAGCGCGTCAAGGAATAGCGCGTCTACTTGGCGGGTGTCATGCGGCCCTGCCAGGCGTCTTGGATCTCAGCGACCTGGGGCCACTGCTCCGCACACAGCGACAGGTAGAGCGTGACATCCTCAGTGTCGTGGGCTTCGTCGAGGGCTGCGATTGTCTCCGCGACCTTGGCCGGATCCGGGCCACCATCCTGCAGGTTTTCGATCATGCCATCATCGTGGGCGACGCCGGTTCCGTCGAGGAATTCCGTGACGAGGCTCTTGCAGGTCTTCATCAGGTAACCGCCGAAGAGTTCGTAGGCCAGCTCCGCCTGGGAACGACCTTCCAGGATGCTGCGCGCCTTCTGGGCGCGCTTCTCCATGGGCAGCTTGCGAATCGCGTGGGGGCGAAAGCGCAGGGCCTTGGCGACTTCTCCGTCCAGCGGGCCGAAGCCTTGGTTTTCCAGAGCCGAGTAGATGTGGAGAAAGCGCGCGGCGTCCATTCCCTTGAGCTGTTCGATGACCTGCATGGTCAGAGTTTAGCAAGCTACGGCGCCGGCTCCTACCGGTGGTCTCAGGCCGGGCAGGTGGAACGCAAGCACTTCGCCTAATCTGCGGATGCGCCTTTGGGGGCCACGATCAGGACACCGGGGTTGACGGCTCGAATGACCATGGTCAGGGGACCGCCGGGGACCTCCCCGAAAACGGTCTCCCGCGGTGTCAGGCCGTTGTAGCGGGCGGCACGACTCACGGCTTCGGGCCTGGCGCCCGGGGGAGCATGGTAGTTGGTGGCGCTGATCAAGGCGTCGAAATCCCCGGCGCGGCGCCGTACCTCGGCCAGGCTGAGCACCTCAAAGGGGACCTCCAGACGAGAGTAATCAACCGCATGGATGCGCAGCTCGTTGGCAATGGCGATGTTCTGCCAGCCTCTCTCCTCGGCGAGCTCATTGATGAGGTCCATGGCCAGGCTGCGCGTCTCCCGGGAGTTGTGGATGGTCAGGCTCGCCCTGGCGGGGGCTGCCAGGTGCAGGCCGAGGGCAGCGACGAGCAACAGGGCGGCGCAGTGCTGTGCGCGTCGGCCCAGGCGCTCCCGGATGAAGCTCAGGCTGTGGTCGGCTCCCAGGGCGGCGAACACGGCGACGAAGGCGTAGAGGGCGAGGAAGTTGTGGTGGAATGAGACGCGCATGTTCAGCATGAGCAGCGCGTAGCCGACGCAAAAGGAGAGTATGACCCAAGCCTGGGGGCGGCGGCGCGCGCGGTACACACCCAGCACGGCGCAGAGCAGGGCGGGCACGCTGAAGTTGTCGGCGAAAAAACGGAGTTGGACCAGGAAATGCGGCCAGCCGGGTTCGACCGTGTGTTCGTTTTGGCCGAGGACTGAGTAGTGCTGGATCTCCTTCACGACATCGGCCAGGAAGCGTTCGCTGTCCACCAGGGCATAGGGCATGGCGGCGAAAAAAACCAGCGGCGGTAGCAGCAGGGCCGTGGCTCGCAACAGGCGGCGTGGGCGTGGATTTGGGCCGAAGCTCCTGATGGCCAGGGCCGCCAGGGCGGCCACCAGGCACAGGACGAGGTTGTACTTGGCGGCGGCCGCCAGGGCTCCCAGGGTCAAGGCAGCCAGCAGCGCACGTGAGCGTCCGTGGGTGACATAGGCCGCAGCACAGATGACGGAGGCCAGCACCAGGCAGGCTCCGAGCATGTCGGGCTTGATGAAAACTGACAGATCCACATGGGTGGCGGTGCCGGCGAGCAGGGCGGCGGCCACCAGTCCCGCCCAGTGTGCCTTGCAACCAGGCAGAGCGCTCGCTTCCCGGGCCGGGGCCGTGGCCAATGCCAGACGGCCGCCGAGCACGGCGGTCAGGGCGACCATCACGGTGCCGATGAGGGCGGTTGCGGCCCGGTTAAAGAGGAAGAACGTGGGATGGGAGAGGGTCCAAGTCCACTTGGAATCCACGAAGGTGGTGATTCCCGACAGGCTGCGCATTGCTTCGGGGTCATCGAGCGGACGGCTCTTCAGCCACAGGAATGCGACGTAATCCACGGCGGCGTGCAGGTAGATGGTCAGCGAGCCGTAGTTGAACCAGTGGGGGTTCAGGTCGCCGGTCTTCAGCATGTTGAGGGAACGGCTGGCCAGGTTTGGTTCGCCGTACCGGTGCAGGTAGGGCAGGCCCTCTGAGCAGCGCAGCAGGCGCGTGGCCAGGGCCAGGAGCAGCAGGGCCCCCAGGCAGAGCAGGTAGAACCGCCGGTCGGTGAGGAGGTGGCGAACTGCGCGCGCTGAACGGGGCTGAGTCGTGCTGGGAATGGTGCTGGTGGCCATCGGAGGCGAGCGGGTGATGCCGCCGAGTGGCGACTTCCACGGGGAGACCATTTATGTGCCAGCCGCGTCCGCATGGCAAGGGTGAGCCGAAATGCAGTCTGGGTGTTGCCTGCGCGGTGGTTGTGCCGACTGCTGCGGGCTAGGCTCTGGCCGCCATGGAAACCCGCCCCCCGCTGCGCAGGCCGCTGGCCGTCGCGACCGCTTCGTTGGTTGCGAGCTTGGCATGCCTGGCCCTGTTGTGGGCGTTCTGGGGGCCGGAAACAGTGCGCGCCGCCTCCCAGGGCGACTCGCTCTCGTTCCTGAACGGCCTGTTTGATTCCGGCGGCCGCCTGCCTCTGGAGGTTACCTTGGAGCACGCCCGAGAGCACCTGCTCGGGCTGGTGGCCCTGTTGGTTTCGGGGTATGGGTTGGCTGTCACGCTGTGTTGTGTCCGCGCCCTCCAGCATTCCGGGCGCTGGCTGTTGCCGGCGTTGCTTTGCTGGTGGATGGCGGTGGAGACCTGCGCTGCTCCGTTCCTGCAGCGAACCCTGCGCTTGCAGCACTACTCCATGATTAGGGATGTGGATCACCGCCCGACACAGGCCGGTCCCAACATGAACTCAGACGGCATTCGCGGCACGCCGGAGAGCGCTGACTTCAGGGCCGAGGACACTAATCTGTTGTTCCTGGGCGACTCCTTCACCTATGGCTTCAGGGTCAAGGCGCACCAGGCCTTCCCCAGCCTGGTCGGGGAGCAGTTGCGCGAGCAGCTCGGCACGGAAGATCTGCGCGTGATCAACTTCGGCTGGACCAGCTCCTCGCCCCTCCTGAGCTATCGCCGGCTGGTGGACAGTGGTGAAGCCTACAAGCCAGATATCGTCGTGCTGAACATCGACATGACGGATTTTCAGGACGACATCCGTTGGGGCAACATGTTGGACAAGCGTGGCATGTATGCCCTCTACGAGCGGACGCCGATCGCGATCCGTATGGCCAGTTCCTGGGCACCTGACCTGTTCAAGCGCGCCCTATTCGCAACGGTCGGAAAGCCACCGCTTGATCGGTTCTTCATTACGGAAGCGCCGTTGGAAGAAACCCGCAGTTGGTTTGCTCCGCTGGTCAGTAGCGTGGAGGCTATCGAGGCTTGGTGTGCCCAGCGCGACCTGCCATTTGTGCTAATCATTCTGCCGCGCTGCTATCAGTACGATGAGCGCGAGGCACCGGGTAGCCGGGAACGCCGGCTCTACACAACTATGGGGCCCCATGCCCAGGAGCCGTTCCGTTTCTTCGAGGCCTACGCCCGGGAGGTTTCCTATCCAATTGTCTCCCTGCTATCGGCTTTTGCCGGTGGGGAGAGCTACCCGACCTGTTTCGAGGATGACCCACACTGGAATGCCAGCGGGCACCGCGTAGCCGCCCGGGCGATCGCTTCAGTCTTGGCCCCCGTGCTGGGTGACCTCTGAGGTCTAGCCCGGCTCGACGGCCAGAATATCAATCTCGAAGTTAATTTCCTCTCCAGCCCAGGGATGGTTGGCATCCAGCACGATTGCTTCCGGGTTGATCTGGACGACCCGCGCCTCCATGGCACTCTCCTCCGGATTAGAGAGTTCCTCGCCATCGTCGGACACCAGGCTGATGGGCACGATGTCCCCGGGCACGATCTCCGCATCCGGGGGGAACTCGCTACGCGGCACGGTGACGATGGCTTCCAGGTCGTAGGATCCAAAGCACTCCTCCGGTGGCAAGCATAGGCGCAGTTCGCCACCGGCGGATTGACCCAGGAGGGCGTCTTCGATGGCCGCGGGCAGGTCGCCTTGTCCCGGCGCGAAGAGGAGCGTGTGGTTGTCGCTTTCGAGGAGTTCTCCCTCGTTGTTCTTGAGGGCGCACGTGAAGGTGATCTTACAGCCCGGTTGAATTTGCATTGGTTGGCTTGGGTTGTGTGTTGGAGGTTTCGTTGGTGGTGTCCTGATAGTAGGTGCTGCCGCGCAGGATGCGTTCGCTGCGGCGCAGTAGAGCGGCGGAGCCCTCGGGGCTCAAGTGGCCCGCGCTGATGGACTCCTCCGTGCGCACGCGCAGGCGGGCGAGCAGTTGAGCTTGGTCGTATTCCACATATGACAAGACCTGTCCAACGGATTCCTCTGGCAGGATGGATGCCAGGCGTGGGCGGCCGGCATGATCCTGGTCCACATGGACAATGTTGGTGTCACCGAAGAGGTTGTGCAGATCTCCGAGGATCTCCTGATAGGCGCCGACCAAAAAGAAAGCCACCTGGTAGGGCTCGGTGTCGAGAGGCTTGTGCAGGGCGAGGGAGTTGCGCGTCCCCTGCTGAACGAAGTGGTTCAGCATGCCGTCCGAGTCGCAGGTCAGGTCGGCCAGAATGACTTGCGTGCGGGGACGTTCATCCAGGCGCTGGAGCGGCATAATTGGGAACACCTGGCCGATGGCCCAGGCATCAGGAATGGACTGGAAGAACGACAAGTTGAGGTAGAAGATGTCCGCCAGGTAGCGTTCCAGGTCAGCCAGTTCCTCTGGGATGGCCTCCGTTTCCGCCAAGCGCTGGCGGATGCGGTGGCAGCCGTGCCAATAGAACTCGTCCACGCGGGCGCGCTCGACCAGGCTGAGCTGGTCCAGTTCGTACATGGCTCCGGCGCGCTCACGCAGCTCCATCAGGTCGTGATAGGACTCCTGGAGGGACAGCGAGCCGATTCTTTCGCAGGTGTCGGCCATGGCCTCAACGATGGCAGGTTCTGCTTCCAGGGGCAGGCAGGGGGGAGTCGTGGGCGTTGAAGAGGAGGTGCCCACGACGTCCGTGACGAGCACCGAGTGGTGGGCAGTCAAGGCGCGGCCGGATTCCGAGAGGATGACCGGCTCTTCCTCGCCGGCCTCGCGGCAGGCTTCCAGCACATGGTAGACCACATCGTTGGCGTACTCCTGCGTGGAGTAGTTGCGAGATGAGTCGCCGTCCGTGCGCGTGCCGGCGTAGTCGATGCCCAGTCCCCCGCCCACATCGAAGTAGCGGATAGGGGCCCCCATGCGCCGGAGGTCCAGCAGTGTGCGCGAGCCTTCGCGCAGGGCGTTCTTGATGGAACGAATATGTGTGATCTGGCTGCCGATGTGGAAGTGCAGGAGTTCGAGGCAGTCCAGGTAGCCGGCACTTTCCAGTTGGCGTACGGCGGTGACCGTCTCGGCGCTGGTCAGGCCGAACTTGGAGCGATCACCGGCGGAGTGTTTCCAGCGGCCGGCGCCACAACCGGTCAAGCGCATGCGCAGGCCGATATGAGGGCGCAGGCCCAGGCGACGGGCACAGTCGAGCAGCGCAGGCACCTCCGCGGCGCGCTCGACAACGATGAGTGGTAATGCTCCGAGGTCGACTGAGAGCATGGCCATCTCCATGGTCTCCATGTCCTTGTAGCCGTTGCACACCAGCAGCGTTTCCTCCGCGCCGAGCAGGGAGAGGGCTGCCATGAGTTCCGCCTTGCTGCCCACCTCCAGGCCAAGTCCTGCGGAGCGCCCGCAATCCAGCAGCGTCTCGACTACCAGGCGCTCCTGGTTGACCTTGATGGGGTAGAGCGGACGGTAGGGTGCTGAGTAGCCGTATTCCTCTCTGGCATGTTCGAAGGCGGTGACGAGGTGCGCGAGGCTCGCCCGCAGGATGCCGTCAAAGCGGAACAAGATCGGCGTGTGCACGCCACGCCGCCGCATTTCCTCCACCAGCTGCCGCAGGTCAAGGGGCGAGTCATCGTCCTGTCCCGTCGGCTGTACTAGCAGGTTGCCGTTGGCTCCAGCCCTGAAGTGTCCGCGCGACCAGGACTCCAGGCGGTAGAGGCGCGTGCTGTCGGCTCCTGTCCAGTTGTGGTTGGAAGCGCTGGATGTACTCGTTGTGCTGGCCATGTTCGTCGCAATCGGCCGCGCAGTATAATCCCGGGGCCTGGGCTGCGGCGGCCCGCCATTGCCAGAAACTACGTCCCCCTATTCAGATGCACCTCTCCTCCCTCTATTCCTACCTGCTCCTCCTGGTCGTCTGTAGCGCCTGTCGCACCGGCCCTGAGCCTTCCGGGGGCGCCGCTCGTGCCTCCGACGGAAGAAGTGCCCCCTTGGCCGCCCGCGTACAGGAAAGCCTGGAGCGCGCCGGGCGGAATCGCAGTGAAGTGCAGGCCTATCTCAATGCCTGGGATGGCGCCGGGAAAAACGCGGCGGAGTTCCTGGTGGCCAATATGCCGACGGTGGATCTTGTCAGCCTGACCAGCGAGGACCTGGTAGAAAACCAGGCGTTGGCCATGCGGGCGCGAAATGAGCTGAGCTGGGGGCGTGATGTGCCGGAGAATGTGTTCCTGCACTATGTCTTGCCACACCGCGTAACCCAGGAGGCCCACTCGGCCTGGCGCGGGCGTTTCTGTGAGGAGCTTTGGCCTCTACTCGCCCAGTGCACGAACATGGTTGATGCTGCCCTGGTGATCAACCGCTGGTGTGGCCAGCGGGTTGGCTTCAAGCAGACTGAGTTCCGCGATCAGAATGCGCTCTCGACGCTCAAGGCGGGCTATGGGCGATGCGAGGAGATGATGATCTTCTGTATCGATGCCATGCGTGCGGCGGGGATTCCGGCGCGACCCTGTTCGACTCCCTGGTGGGCCACCAACGACAACAACCATGCCTGGGTCGAGGTCTGGGCTGATGGCGACTGGTATTACCTGGGTGGCTGCGAGCCTGGAGACAATCTGGATCAGGCGTGGTTCACCGGGCCGGCCCGGCGTGCTGGCATGGTTGTCAGCACCATGTACGGAAAGCCCGATGGGTTCGAGACCGGAGACCGCGTGTACCGCGTGAACGGCAACACCTCCTATATCAACTCGACGGCTGTCTACGCCATGACCGGGGAACTGGATGTTATGGTCACCGACAGTGCCGGGCAGGCCGTGGCCGACTGTCCCGTGTCCGTGTCCGTGTTCAACTTCGGTGGCTTGCGGGCCCTGACCCAGAGACGCACGGATGGAGAAGGTCGCACTCGCATTCTGGTGGGCATGGGCGAGTTCTTCGTATCCGCCGGCGCTGATGGTGCTGGCCGCGCCTACCAGGTGGCGGCCTCCGTGCCGGCGGGCACTACACCCGTGGAACTTGAGTTGAAGCTTGGTGCGGCGCCGCAGGAGAGCTTTTGGTTGCGCTTTCCGACGACCCAGGAAGCAGCCCGGCTAGCTGCGCTGCGACCCAAGGGCGAGGCTGGTGCAGCACCTAGCGTGCGCCCGGAGCTCGCCTCCTACTCGCGCCCGAGTGCCCTGGATCCCGCGCTGGTGCCGGAGCTGGTGAAGTGCTTGGGGGCACTCGGAGAAGAAGACTCCGCGCGAGCGCATTCAATCCTGGTCGATGCCCTGGACAACTGGAGGAGCTTGGCCGCGGCCCTCACGGATTCAGAGCTCGACGAGCGGCGCGTGGTCGTTGAGTTCCTCCAACGCACCACCCACCTGGATCGATTGGAACTGGACACGGACACAATCACCGATCATGTGCGGCAGGCGCAGGCCGGGCGCAGGCCCGCCGTGGTTGAGGAGCTGTGGCTCGACTTCGTGCTGAAGGCCGGCGTGGACAACGAGCACCTCGGCGTCTGGCGCGAGGAACTGAGTGGGGACTTCGCCGCTTGCCATGCTCCGGATCATGTGGAGACCGCCCGTCGCGTGCACGCGAGGCTGGCGCGGGAGATCGGTAGCGGCAGCCGGGGACGTCTCGGGCCGCTGATGAATCCCGGCCAGGTCTGGCATTGCGGCGCGGGAACGGCGCGCGAGGTGGTCATCCTGGGTGTGGGCGTGCTGCGAGCCCTGGGAGTGCCGGCGCGGCGCCTGGCCCATGAAGAACGGGTGGAGTTCCACACGGGCTCTGGCTGGGGCAGCTTCGACCCTCGCTCGGCTGGGGACTTCGTCCTGCCCGGCGGTGGGCCCGGCGGTGGGCCCGAGACGCAGGCTGGTCAGGCCGCCGCTGCGGGTGAAGCCGGCCCCGGGCGCATTGAACTCGTCCTGAGCAGGGCCGGCGTGGTGGACACGGGCTTTCGCGGCTGGGATGTGGCGCGGTTTAGCGGAGGCAGCTGGGCGCCCCTGCGCAATGTCGCGGTCCAGACCGAGGGCGATTCGCTCTTCGCCACGGTTCCCGCGGGCGAGTACCTGGTGACCGCCGGTGTGCGCAACGGCAACGGCGATGCCTGGGTGAGGACTGCCCTGCTGGAGGTCGAAGCCGGTGGCGTCGAATCCATAGCATGGGAGCTGGACCCGCCTGCCGGGGCCGGTGTCTTTGGCCTGCCCATGGTCCGCACCTGGCCCGGGCTGGTGGGGGCCGGCGGTGGCGCTGGGCCCGGCCTGACGACGCTCGTGGATCGCGCTGGCGACACCTGGCAGTTGTCCGGCGAGGGGGCTGCACTGCCGCTGTTGCTGGTCCTGTTCTCCCTGGACAATGAACCGTCCATCCGCATGCTGCCCCTGTTGGAGGAGCTGGCTCCGGAGATGGAACAGGCCGGCTGCGCCTCCTTGGCGGTCTTGCTGCCCTCATCGGCTGGTGTCGAACTACCCGCCGAACTGGCATCTTTGACCATGCCCCTGGCCGCAGGCTCGGCGGCCCTGGGTGAAGCTCTGGGACTGGGCCAGCGTGCGGACGGCAGCTTCGCCCCGTTGCCGTCGATCGTGTTGTTGGCCGAGGCCGGGGAGGCCCTGCTCTGGACCGAAGGCTATGACTTGGGCGTGGCGGTGCTGATCCGCGAGGCGCTTGAGCGCATGGGGGCCGAATAGGGGGAGCGGCCTGGCGGGCCAGCGAGCGGGACGCAACTTCGAAAGGCATCCCTTGGCGGCGGCCGGCTACAGTAGTTTTTCCAGATCAGGGCGCGACCGGGGAGCGGTCAGGCGGGTCTCTGGGGCAGTTCCCAGGGAGGGTGGGGGTGGTGGTGGAATTGCGTGGGGCACCACGGGGCACCACGGGGC
>DASCNH010000084.1:0-9781 GCA_036011365.1 Planctomycetota bacterium
CCTCCGTATTCGCCGCCCACGTTTTCAAGACCCAGGTCCGCCAAGGTGCTCAACTTTGGTGGTGCATCCTGGCGGATGCCGTAGCCGCCCTCCACCTCCGCCCGGCTACCGAAGAGGTGGGCATCTATCCCGGTGGCCTGGCAGGAGGCGAGGAAGAGCGTCAGCAGGATGAGGGAGCGCGTGCGCGGCGGTGTAGACAGGTGCAGCCTCATGGTCGAGGTGCGTGGGGTGGGTGTCCGGGGGCAAGTCCAGGTGGCGTCCCGGCAGCTTCCACGTGGCCCTTTCCACCCAATCGCAGATATCCCGTGCTCCGTTCGCATGAGAATGCTGTCATGACAGAGACTCTCAGCGCATCTCCAATTCCTGTGCTAGCGCCAGCAGCGGGGAGCGGTTGGTGATGTTCTCCAGGCCGTCGGCCTCCAGGCCGCTGCGCAGGTCCACCGCGTCCAGGAGTTCCGCTGCCCGTTGCAGGAAGAGCTCGTCTTCGGTCAGGAGGAAGCCCTGGGCCAGGGCGCCCCAGCACTGGGAGCGGTCGTAGCTGGTGGAGTGGGGCAGGGGGCCGAAGTCCGTGCAGAAGGGTGGCGCTTCCGGTGTGTTGTCGGCCACACCCACATGGTGGTAGGGGGCGCCGGCGGCGCTGTCCCAGAAGTCCGGACCGATCATGGGGTAGAGGGCCGCGGTCAGGAGCTCCTCGGCGCGGGCGGCGCGGGCCGGATCCCGGCGGCGCCAGACGGATTCGGTCATGCTGCGCAGGCCGAGGGCCAAGATGGCCTCCTCGAAGTTCTGGCGCACCCGGTATTGGTTGTCCAGCTGACCGGTGCCGGGCTTGTTATGGATGTAACCCAGGCAGGCGGACTGGCCGTCCTCCATGAGCTCCAGCAGGCCGTCGAACCAGGGCGCTGCTTCGGCGCGCCAGGCGCTGTCCGACAGGCGCCAGGCGCCCACCATGGCATCGATGGCCCAACCCTCGCCGCGCCCCATGAACGCACCCGTGGCCGGGTTCTGGTCCACGTACTGGCGGTCGGCGAGCTGGCCGGAGGACTGCACATAACCGTTCTCGCTGTTGGGCAGCGTGTGGTAGGAGAGGCGTCCGATCTCACCCTGCAGGCGCAGCTCGTCCCGCGCCAGGGGATCGGCCCCCAGCCAGGCCAGGGCCTTCACATTTTTTGTGTGACGCACCAGGTGCTGCAGGTCGATGGGCATGTAGCCGTCCAGATCATCTGCGTAATCGGGACCCGCCCCGGCGGCCTCCACGGCTTCCACCTGGAAGGTGGGGGCGGCGGTGAAGCCAAAGGGATCGCCGTAGGCCAGATCAGGCACGATGCTGAAGCGCATCTTCACGTGGTGCGCCGCACCGCTCTCCGGATCGCCATCTACCCAGCGGGCCAGGCGTGTGGGTTCGCCGTCGCCGTCGAAGAGGGCCGTGGGGTGGCGTTCCGTGACCATGCGGTTTATCAGCTGCAGCACGCTGTAGCCGGCGCGGCTGGCGGCGGCGGCCGTGGGCACACCCTCCACCATGAAGATCTCCCCGCTGCCGGTCATGCCGCCGTAGGACACACCCCAGGGGTGGGCCCAGCCGAGTACCGGCGAGACCAGGGGAAAGCTGCCGCTGGTTCCGGCGGCCAGGTGTCCGGCGAGCGCATCGCGCTCCGCGCCCAGGTCCGCCCGCAGCGTCTCCGCATCCAGGTGTCCCAGATCGGGCAGGGGCTGGCATTGGGGGAAATAGCGCGACGTCTCCAGGTTGCGCCAGGAGAAGCGCTGACCCCCCTGGAGGCGTGTCCCCGCCCTGGCGAAGGCCAGGCCGATCCCGTCCAGGTACTCCCGGGCGGCGGCCTCGGCGCCCGGGCGCGCGATGGCCAGGCGCCGGTGGAAGCGCGCCTGGCGCGGCATCAGGTGTAGCTTGTTCCCGGGCAGCTGTGTCACCAGGGAGATGCGCGTCTGGCCATCAGCGGTGACCGGTTGCCCGAGGAATGGGTCGGCGAAGGCGGCCAGCACGCTCCAGCCCGCCGGCAGTTCGAGCACCAGCTCCCGGAAATAGAGGCGGCCGGCCGGTGCGTTTCTCGGATCGCCGCGGCCATCTCCGGCCCCGGGGAGCTGCTCATCTCCCTGTTCCTGCTGCCCCTCGCCCGCGGCTGACTGGCCGCTGTGGCCGCTGTGTCCGTTGTGAATGGAAAGATCGAGGGCGAACCAGTCCTCGTCCTGGAATGTACTCGTATAGGCGTGGACGCCCATCATGTGCGGGAGCGTGCCGGTTGGGCTCTCGTCTACCAGCACGGGGACCAGGGAGGAGTGGCTGCGCACGGTGCGCACGACCTCGCCGTCCCGCATGACCTTGTGCGCCGGGGCTGGCGGCCCCTCGCCGGGGTCCCGGGGGACGAGGCTGAGGTCCCGCTCGTAGGCGTGCCCGAACCAGTCGCTGCTGGTGAGCCTGATGGCGCCCGGGGTGGAGAGCAGGTCCGAGACCGCCGACCGCGGGGCGTGGGGGGGCGGCGTCCGGGGATCGTAGACCAGGCGAAAGGAGGCTCGGTCTCCGGTTTCCAGACCCACGGGCCGGCGCACGCGGGCCGTGACCTCCACCACGTCGGAACCGTCCGCGGCCCGGGGGTAGTCGCTGAGGCTCTCCACCTGGACCGGGATGCGTGTACCGGCGGGGGATTCGAGGCGGAAGGGGCTCCTGCTGTCGCGCAGGGGGAAGGCCCCGGGCGGCAGGGGCAGGGTGCCGTGGAGCAGGAGATGCCCGGTACTACCCACCTCCGTTTCCAGCGTGGCCAGTTCGTCGCCAATGGCGGTTCCGTCGCCGCTGTACCAGTCCTCCCCGTCGGAAGTGTCGCCCACGGTGCACGCGCACAGGGCCAGTCCCAGCAGGCCCGGCAGTCCCAGCAGGCCCGACGTCGAGGCCACGATTCTCGATTCTCCTGTCCCGTCTCTCCCGTGGGCCTCTGAGCGCCCGCCTTCCATTGTCATGCGTCCCCCTGATAATGCCGGGCGCTGCCCGGAGGATGCCCGGCAGCCTGTGCCGGGCGAATCTGGAAACAGGGCGCATCCCCGTTCCCAGGCAGTTCATCGCCAGGGCTCCAGGGGTACCTTCAGAGAAAATGCGATTTCCTACGCCGAGACGCTGGTCGCCAGGCCGCAGCTCCGCAGGCGCCGGGCGAACTCCTCCAGGTACTGGGGCGCGAGGGCCGAAAGGCGTGGGCCCTCGGGCTGCAGGGGCTGTCGGGCGATGGTGTAGAGCAGGGCGTCACGCAGCTCCACGCCGGCGTCGAGGCTGGAGCGGATGAAGGCCAAAAGACGCGCCAGGTCACCCTCCGCCGGAGGCTCGCCATCCCGGGCAAAGAGACAAATCTGCAGGCGCGTGGGACACACCCTGGCACAGCGGGCCAGGTTTTCCGCCACACGGTCGTCCGGCAGCTGCGCATCGTTGACCAGTGCCCGGGCCGCGCCCACGGCATCGAGCTTGAACCAGACTTCGCCGCCGAGCCGCGCCAGGGTCTCGATGCCGCGCCTGACTTCAGGCCGGGCCAGGCGCGAGCCATTGGTGATCAAAACCACCTTCAGCTCACCCAGCAGCCCTTCGTCCGCCAGCACCCTTCCGACCCGTTCGACGACCTCGGGGAAGGCCGCCAGCAGCGTCGGTTCGCCGTCGCCGGAGAAGGCGATATCCCGCAGGTGACGCGCCTCCTCTGGCACGCGCTCGGCCATGAAGTCACCGCGCAGAACCGATTCCATGAAGCCGCGCAGCTCGGCCTCCAGGGCGTCGAGGTCGGATTCCGTGAAGGGCTCGGGCGCGCCGCGCACCAGGTCGGGCACCTGGCAGTAGATGCAGCGCCAGTTGCAGGCCCGGTTGGGGTTCAGGTTGATGCCGATGGAAACACCTGCCGCGCGTCGCGAGACCACGGGATAGACCCAGCGCAGGCCGGCCGCGCCGCGGTCGTGGTCGCGGGGGGTAAGGCGCAAGCCGCCTCCTCAGCGGGCCTCGAGGACCTGGCCGTAGCGCCGGTCCGCGCGCAGCTCGGCGAAGTCAGGATCATCCCCCAGCTGGCGCAGGCGCTTGAGCGAGATGCTGGCGTCGGAGAGCCACTTGCTGGCGTCCTTGAGCTTGCCGAGCTTGCAGTAGCATCGGGACAGCTCCACCTTGGCCTCTTCCTTCGCGTCGCGGCGGAAGAAGTCCCGGCACTTGAGCGCAGCCTTGTAGTCCTTGACCGCGTCCGCGTACTCCTCGATTCGCGCGTTGATCTCGGCCCGGCGCAGCAGGGGGCGTGATTCGTTGGGATTGCTGTCCACCTGGGCATCGTAGGGCTCCAGCAGCTCGCGTCCGGCCCGCTTGTCGCCCAGCAGTGTGCGGCAGGCCAGGGCTGCCTCGCCCACGTCACCCACGGCGGATTCCGAGAGGGAGACCAGGGTCTTTTTGAGGTCCGCTGCCAGCTTGGGGCCGAAGGCCGGCAGGGCCGTCAGCAGGACCACCCGCCGGGAGGAGGACAGGTCCACATCCGCAGCCAGGCGCACCAGGGCCAGGGCGCAGGTCGCGTCCACCAGCTCGGGCAGAGCGCGGTAGTAGGCGATCAGCTCCGGCACATGGCTGGCGGCAACCGCATGGGACCGCACTAGATCCCGGACGTGCGGCTCCAGGGCCGGGTTGCGGGCGCTGGTCAGGGCCTCCAGGGCCCGGGCGATGACCGTGCCTTCGGAGTGGGCCAGGCATTCCGCCAGCAGCTCTTCGTTCTCCGGCCCGCCGATGGTGGCCAGGGTCGCCAAGGCAGCGTCGCGAACCACACCCAGGGCCGTATCGTGCAGCTTGCGGACGGCGTCGGTCACGCGCTTTCTCTCCGGCGTGGACCCCAGGGCGCGCAGGGCCAAAACGCGGCCTTCGGGAGAGCCGTTGCCAGCGAGGTGCAAGAGGGGCACCGTCGTGGCCGGGGTTGGCAGGGCCACCAGCACATCGGCCACGATGCGGGCCCTGAGGCGCGCTCCATCCGCCGGGTCCGGGCCCGGGTCCAGGTGCGGGACGAGCAGTGGACAGGCCTCGGGGCCGAGGTCGATGAGGGCTTCCCGCAGGGGGCCCCAGGCATCTTTCAGGGGGCGCTGGCCCAGGGCCGCCAGGCTCTCCAGCAGCTCATCGATGCGCGTGGTGAGGGCTCCCGCGGCGCGCGTGCGCTCCCTGCGCAGGCGCGCCAGAAGCTGCTCCAGGGATTCGCCTCCGGTGTCGGCCTGGGCGCTCGGGCTGCCGGGGGCGGCCGCAGTCTTGACGGGGGCTGGAGCACTGCCGGCGAGGCTCTCGGAGGCGGGGCTAGCGGAGACCGCCGCCAGGGGCAGGACCAGGAGCAGGATTGTGGTGGGGACGGACATGGAGGGCCTACCAGCATAGGGGAAGCTGGTTGCGCCTGCGAGTGCCACCGGTCCCCGGGCGCATAATGCGGCCTGGGATCAGCCCCTTGGGTAGCTGGCTCCTAGCCGACCGCTCGGCCGTCTTCCCCGGTGCTGTCCGGGCGGCGGGGCCTCATCATCGGGCGCAGGAGCACCCAACGGCTGCGCCGCTGGACATGGCCCGCCTGGGGGTGCGTGGCAGCGGGCCCTGCGGTGGACTCGGCTGAGGCCTGTTCCGGAGCATGACCCCCGGGCAGGTCGAGACCTTCTCCAAACGCCCGGGAATCATCCGGGGCGGCCAGGGCTGGGGAGCCGTAGATACGGCCCAGCCTGGACCGGTGTCGGAAGACCCAGGTGAGCATGGGGAGAGGTTCGACCGTTCCGGGGACAGGAGTGGAGACCAACTGGGTGAATACCTCACTCAAGGTCCGCCGGGCCCGGAAAGTGGCCCCCGAGTGGGCTTCAAGGGGGGCGCGGCTGGGGTCTAGGGGGTCTAATAGGAGCTTCACCCGGGCCCCACATGCAGGACGAGAAAAAAAAAGCGGAGCAGCGCCACCCCCATCCCCGGCCCAGCTCCGGCGCTGGCGGAACCCACGCCGGGTGCATCCTCGTGGTCGGGGCGGGGCATGCGGGGATCGAGGCGGCCCTGGCGGCCCTGCGCGTGGGGCGGGGCGCTTCCGGCGCGGCGCCACGGGTCATTCTGCTCACCCAGCGGGCGGACCGCGTGGGGGAGATGAGTTGCAACCCGGCCATCGGCGGTCTGGGCAAGGGCCAGCTGGTGCGCGAGTTGGATGCCCTGGGTGGTGCCATGGGCACTCTGGCGGACCGCACCGGGATCGCCTTCCGCATGTTGAACACGGGCAAGGGGGCCGCCGTGCGCGCTCCCCGCTGCCAGTCTGACCGGCATCGCTATCGGGAGGCGGCCACGGAACTGGTGCTGGGAACGGCGGGCCTTGAGCTCCGTGAGGCCATGGTGGTGGGGCTCCTGGTGGAGGATGACGGCGAGGCCCGAACCCGCTCCCGTGGGGAGGCCTCGCCTGGTTCGAAGGGCGGGCGGCGGGTGGTCGGCGTGCGCCTGGCGGACGGGGGACAGCTGCGGGCGGAGGCGGTCATCCTGACCACCGGCACGTTCCTCGGGGCCAGCCTGCACCGGGGGGAGGCGAGCGAATCCGGCGGGCGCGTGGGGGAGGCCAGCCACGGCGGGATCACGGAGGATCTCAAGGGACTGGGGCTGGCGCTGGGACGTCTGAAGACCGGCACGCCACCGCGCTTGGATGGGGCTTCCCTGGACCTGGCCGGCCTGGAGGTCCAGAGCGGTGACCCGCAGCCGCGTCCTTTCTCCTTCGCCGCGGAGACCGCCGGCGCGTTCCCACCCCTGCCCCAGGTGGATTGCCACATCACCTGGACCAACGGTAGGACCCACGAGCTGATCCGCGACAACCTGCACCGGGCTCCCATGTACGCCGGGCGCATCGCCGGCGTCGGGCCGCGCTACTGTCCCTCGGTGGAGGACAAGGTGGTGCGCTTTGCAGACCGGGAGCGGCACCAGGTCTTCCTGGAGCCGGAGGGCCTCGACACGCCGGCGGTCTACGCCAACGGCATCAGCACCTCCCTGCCGCCGGAGATCCAGCAGGCCTTCGTGCACACGATCCCCGGTTTGGAGGGAGCGCGCTTTTTGGAGCACGGGTACGCGGTGGAGTACGACTTCGTGCAGCCCGCGGCCCTCGCCCCCACGCTGGCCGTGGGCACGGTGCCCGGCCTCTACCTGGCCGGGCAGATCAACGGTACCTCGGGTTATGAGGAGGCGGCGGTCCAGGGGCTCCTGGCCGGGGCCAATGCCGCCCTCTGGCTGGCTGAGCGGGACCCCTTCCTGCTCGCTCGCCATGAGGCCTACGCCGGGGTGTTGGTGGATGATCTGGTGGTTTCCCGGCCGAGCGAGCCCTATCGCATGTTCACCAGCCGCGCCGAGTACCGCCTGCTGCTGCGCCAGGATGACGCGGACAGGCGCCTCGTACCGCGGGCGGCGGAGGTGGGACTGGCTGACCCGCAGGCCGAAGAGCGCCTGGCCGCACGCTCGGCGGCCATCGAGGAGCTGACCGCGGCCCTGGGTGCCCTGCGCCTGGAGGGCAAGAGCGGTATCGAATACCTGCGCCGGCCACAGGTACGCCTGGAATCATTGCTGGAGGAACACCCGAGCCTGGCAGGCGTCTCCCCGTCCCGGGATGTGATCGAGACCGTGGAGAACGACTGCAAGTACGCGGGCTACATCGAACGCCAATGGGAGAGCGTCGCCCGCCTGGCGCGCCAGGAGAAGACGCTGATCCCCGCCTCCCTCGACTACACGAGCCTCAAGGGGCTGGCCAATGAGTCCCGGGAGAAGCTCGCCGCCTGCCGCCCGGCCACCCTCGGGGCCGCCAGCCGCATCGAAGGTGTGCGCCCACCGGATGTGGCCCTGCTCGCCGTCCACTTGGCCGCCGGCCGCGCCTCGGATGGTGCCCTGTGACCGGGTGCGCTGCGCTGTGATCGTGTGCGCTGCGCGGTGACCGTGTGCGCTGCGCGCTGACCGTGTGCGCTGCTGCCGGTTCTGTCAGGTTCCCCGGCGCAGGAGGACTGTCTTGATCGTGTTGAAGAGGATCGACAGGTCGAACAGGAACGACTGGTTCTTGATGTAGAACAGGTCGTACTGGAGCTTCTCGAGGGCATCTTCCACCGTGTTGCCGTATGGGTGGTTGATCTGGGCCCAGCCGGTTACGCCGGGCTGGACGATGTGGCGTTGGTGAAAGTAGGGGATCTGCTCGGCCAGCTCCTCGACGAAATGCGGGCGCTCCGGACGCGGGCCGATGAGGGACATGGAGCCGCTGAAGACATTGAAGAGCTGGGGCAACTCGTCCAGGCGAGCCTTGCGAATGAAGCGGCCCACACGGGTGATGCGTGGGTCATCCTCCGTGGCCCACACGGGGCCGGAGAGGGCTTCGGCGTCCGTGCGCATGCTGCGGAACTTGATCAGTGTGAAAGGCCGGCCGTCGCGGCCGGTGCGCTCCTGTGTGAAGAGCACCGGACCCTTGGAATCGAAGCGGATGGCCAGGGCCGTTGCCAGCATGAAGGGCCAGACCAACGCCAGGATCACCAGGGAGAGCAGGATGTCCGCGGTGCGCTTGAGGAGATCCGCCCAGGGGCTGCGCTGGAAACCCGTGTTGAAGATCAGATATGACGGGCGCATGGCCTCCACGGCCAGCTTGCCGGTCAGGTCTTCGAAGACCTCCTCCCGCTCCTTGACCTCGATGCCTGCCAGGCGGCTCTGGAGCAGGGCGTCCGTGGGCAGAGCCACGCGGCGATCCACCAGGGCCACGACGATCATGTCCGCCTGGAGGCGCTGGGCCAGCTTCAGCAGAAAGGAGTCATCGCGTTCGGCTGCGGGCATTCCGGTGGCGCCGTCCTTGATGACCAGGGCCCGCGTGTGTTCGTCGCCGGCATCGTCCGCGTGCAGGCGCGACCAGCTGTCCAGCTCCGAGGTGCCGCGTCCGGCGTCGCGGCGCTCGTCCCCCCGGCGCCGTTCCTCGCCCTCCTTGCGCGGGGGGGCGAGGGCCAAGAGGCCCGCGGCCTCGTAGGCGGAGTCCGGCCGTTCTAGCATGGCCCGGGCCAGGGAGTGGGCCGGCCAGCCATCGCCGAGGATCAGGACGCGCCGGTTGAGGCGCACCCGACGCATCAGGAAGTGGAATAGGTGCCGCCAGACATACAGCAGGGCAAAGCCCAGCAGCATGCTGAAGACCAGAGCCTGGACGCGCTCGGAGATGCTGAGGCCAGGGAAGTCGAGCACTGTGGTGAGCCTCCAGGCATCCACCAGGAAGATGGTCAAGAGGGCCAGGGCCAGGGCCGAGCCGGCGGACTCCACAAAGCGCGAGGCGCGCTCGTAGCGCGAGCTTGAGACGCGGAAGTCGTAGAGCTCGTTGAAGGAGATGGCCACCTGGGCCACGATCGACAACAGGAAGGCGCTGAAGATGCAGCGCGTCATGGCCGTGTCCGGAGCCATGGATTGGTGCGCCAGGTCAACCACCACGGCCCGCGTGGGATCCCACAGGTGGGAGGTCATGGCCGCCGCCAGGACGATGGTCAAGAGGACCGTCTCCGAGAGGATCAGGAGGGCCCGCCGCAGGGGCAGGTAGTGCTGGATGACGCGCAGCATGGGGAGGGGACGGCGGAGGCGGCGTGGACTGCGGGGACGGCGGGGACGGTGGGGACGGCGGGGGCGGCGTGGACGGTTGGGACGGCTGGGCGCTGAAGCGGGGGGGGCCTGACGATCAGGTGGATCTGGTGCGCCGATGGCCCCCTATTCCATCGGCTGCGATGGGGGGGCGGGTGAATCTGAGTTGACGCGGATCTTGGCCAGATAGGCCTCCAGGAGATCCCAGCGCGAGGG
>DASCNH010000085.1:0-6198 GCA_036011365.1 Planctomycetota bacterium
GTTGTCGTAGAGGTTGCCCAGGGCCCCGCCCAGGACGAGCACCAGGGCCGCCGTGTGCAGCCCGCGACCGCGCGGCGTACGCACGAGCAGCCAGGAGAGAAAGAGCACGGCGACCACGCGCCCCCCCACCAGGAGATAGGGGAACGACGCGAATTGCCCGAAGGCAGCCCCACGGTTGTAGGACAACATGAAGGTCAGCCAGTTACCGATCAGCGGCTGTCGCGGATGGGAAAAGCCACAGGCATCCCGGGGTAGTTGGTGCTGGATGGGGCTCAACCACTCGAAGACCGCGTGCTTGCTCCACAGATCCAACCCGACGATTGCCAGGGCGAACAGGAAGCGGCGCAGAATCAAGCCGCCGGAGGCCCGCCCGGCGGGGGGCGCGTTGATTGGCTGGGGTTCCATGGTCAGGCACGGGAGTCTAGGCAAAGAGGGAAAGGCGTGGCACCTCTTTCCCCGTGTCCTGGCGCGTCTTTCCCCGGTCGCCTACCCTTGGGGCATGGCCAGCGAGTCACGACCCCAGCAGCCCGCCCTCACGCGAGCCATCGATGACTTCATCGACTGCCTGCGCGTGGAGGCCGGTCTGAGGCGCAACACCCTGCGCGCCTATCGCGCAGATCTGGAGCATTTCGTGCGCTGGAGCGGGCGCCGGGACGGTGACGCTCGCTTGGACCAGTGGCGTGAACTCAGCAGCGACCTGGTCGTCGACTGGTTGGCTGACCAGCGAGCCCGGGGCCTGGCGGAGAGCACCGTCGCCCGTTCCCTGGTCAGCCTGCGCCTGCTGGCCGGACACCTGCTGCGGGCCGGGGAGCTCAGCCGCGACCCCACGGCGCGCATTGACACGCCGCGCCTGCGCCGCTCCCTGCCGAGCGTGCTGAGCGTAGACCAGGTGAAACGCCTGCTGGCTGCCCCTTCCGGAGACAGCTGGATCGCCCTGCGTGACCGCGCCCTGCTAGAGACTCTCTACGCCTGCGGGGCCCGCATCAGCGAAGCCGTCTCCCTGCGCACGGATGCACTGGAGCCACGCCTGCGCGTGCTGCGCCTCACGGGCAAGGGCAACAAGACGCGCCTCGTCCCCCTGGGCAGCGCCGCCCGCAGCTCCCTGACAACCTGGCTGGAAACGGGTCGCCCCCAGTTGCCCGGCGCCGCCCGCAGTCCCTGGGTCTTCCTCACCCACAGTGGCCGCCCCCTGGATCGCAGTAACGCCTGGCGTCGAGTGCGCGCCGCGGCGCGGGCCGCCGAGCTGCCCGCCGCCGTGGCCGCCGGCCTCTCCCCCCACAGCCTGCGCCATTCCTTCGCCAGCCACCTGATCGAAGGTGGCGGCGACCTGCGCGCCGTCCAAGAGCTCCTCGGCCACGCCTCCATCCAGACCACCGAGGTCTACACCCACCTGAATGTGGAGCACATCCGCAGCTTGCACCGGCTATACCATCCGCGGGGCTAGACGCCTGGCGGCTAGACGCGCAAGCGCGCGGCGATTACCCGCGCCAAGCCGGGGCTGATGCCCTCCAGACCGGCGAGCTCCTCCACATTGGCGCGCTTGACTCCGGCCACGCTGCCAAAGCGCTTGAGCAGCCGCTTCCGCTTGACCGCACCGATGCCGGGAATGGAATCCAGTTGCGAGGTGATGCGCCCGCGTTCCTTGCGGTGATAGGTGATCGCGAAACGATGTGCTTCGTCGCGGATGCGTTCCAATAACAGGCGCGCCTCGGAGCGTCGTTCGAGCACCAGCGGAGCATCACTTCCCGGGAAGAACAGACGCTCCTCCGTGGCCGCCCGCTGGCCCGCCGGCCGTGCCTTGGCCAGACCAACCATGGCCACGCCAAAGGCACCGCTCTCTTCACGGGCGCGCAGGGCCGCCGCCAACTGCAGGGCGCCCCCATCGACCACCACTAGATTGGGGAGATCCTCATCCGCTACCCCCCGGCGCAGGGCCCGGCCGACCACTTCCTCCATGGCGGCACAATCATCTTGCCCGTCCAGCTCCCGCAGTCGAAAGCGCCGGTAGCCGTCCTTGTCAGCCTGCCCCGACCGAAAGCGCACGCGGCTGGCCACCACATGCGAGGCCTGGGTGTTGGAGATGTCAAAGCAATCGATGACCTCGGGGTTGCCCCCCTCCCAGCCGCATTCCGCGGTGTGCAGCAGCCCGGCCAGCTCTTCCAGGCCCACGCGCTTCGAGTCCCGGTTCCGACAGCGCTCCGCCAGGGCCACAGCGGCGTTTTCCGCCGCCAGCTCCAGCATGCGTCGGCGCTCCCCGGCGCGCGGATAGATTAGGCGCACCTCAACCCCGAGGAGTCCCTCCAAGAGATCCGGTTCCGCCGGCTTCCGGGAGAGCACCAGCTCTCGTGGCACCGAGCGGCGGCCAACGCCATAGAGCGCCGTCAGAAAAGCGTGCAACAGCTCGTCGTCCGGCAGGCGTGAAGTCAGCCCGTGGGAACGGCTCTCCACCAGGCGTCCGGCGCGAAAAGCCAGACGCTGCACCACGGCCTCGCGCCCGCTGCGCTCCAGGGCCAGCACATCGCGGTCCACGCGGTCCCGGGGACGCACGCCCTGGCCCTCCAGGGTGCGCCGCAGGGCCTCCAGGCGATCGCGCCAATGGGCCGCACGCTCGTACTCGCGGCCTGTGCTGGCGGCCTCCATGCGCCCAGTCAGGTCCGCCTCAAGCTCCCTCGTGTCCCCGGTCAGAATGCCCGCGGCGCGCTCCACCAAAAGGGCGTACTCACGCTCCCCGATCAAGTCCACGCAGGGCGCCGAGCACAGGCCGATGGAGTGCTTCAGGCAGGCCCGGCTGCGGTGGTTCATGACCGAGTCGGGGCAATCGCGCAGGGGCACCACGCGGTGCAGGTCCGCCAGCGTGCGGCGCACGGCCCCGGCGTTGGCGTAGGGGCCGAACAGACGCGAGCGGCCGGAGGCGCGGCCCTCGGCCGGCCGGTGGGCGCGCACAAACTTGAGGCGCGGGAAGCGCTCGGCCAGATCGAGGCGCAACATCAGGAAGGATTTGTCGTCCTTGAGACGGATGTTGTGGGGCGGACGGTGCTCCTTGATCAGCGAGTCTTCGAGCAAGAGAGCCTCCTGCTCCGTACGCGTGACAAGCACCTCGACCGTGTGCGCACTGCCGTTCAGGAAGGTCAGCCAGGGGCGCCCGTCACCGCCCGGGCGCCGGTAGGAGTTGAGCCGGGCCCGTACATCGCGCGCCTTGCCCACATACAGCACGCCACAAGAGCGGTCCCTGAAAATGTAGACTCCGGGCCGTTCGGGCACCTCAGCGGGGTACCAGGCCGGAGCTCCGCCTGCGGCACTCATCGGGAAAGGGCCAGCTCCTCGAGTTGTTCCAGGCGGTCGCGCAGGGTGGCCGCCTCCTCGAAGCGCAGCTCCTCCGCGGCCCGCAACATGTCCGCCCGCACCTGCTCCGTCTCCCCGCGCAGGCGCGCCGCGTCCCAGGTGGCCTCCTCCGCCACCGCGCTGGTCTCGCTGCGTCCGTCCAGCTCCACGTAGTCCATTTCGTAAATGGCCTCGATCGAGTCGCGCACGGGCTTGATGACCGTGCGCGGCGTGATCCCGTGGCGCTCATTGTAGGCCACCTGAATAACCCGCCGGCGCTCCACCTCCCCCATGGCTTCGCGCATGGAGCGCGTGACGCGATCCGCATAGAGCAGCACGCGCCCCTGCGCGTTGCGCGCCGCCCGTCCGGCAGTCTGGATCAGGGACGTGGTCGAGCGCAGGAAGCCCTCCTTGTCAGCGTCCAGCACCGCCACCAGGGCCACCTCCGGCAGGTCGAGCCCCTCGCGCAGCAAGTTGATCCCCACCAGCACCCCAAACTCCCCCAGGCGCAGGTCGCGCAGAATCGCCGAGCGCTCCAAGGTGTCCACATCCGAGTGCAGATAGCGCACGGCCAGCCCCACATCCTCGAAGTAGCTGGTCAGTTCCTCCGCCGAGCGTTTCGTGAGCGTCGTGACCAGGACGCGCCAGCCGGCCTCGGTCACGCGCCGGCATTCCTCCAGCAGATCATCCACCTGGGTGCCGGCCGGACGCACCTCCATGGGGGGATCGAGCAGCCCCGTGGGGCGCACCACCTGCTCCACGATGGCTCCGGCGGAGTGTTCCCGCTCATAGGGCCCGGGCGTGGCCGAGACATGGATGACCTGGTTCACCAGGCCTTCCCACTCGTCGAAGCACAGGGGCCGGTTGTCCAGGGCACTCGGCAGGCGAAAGCCGTGGGAGACCAGGGTCTCCTTGCGCGAACGGTCGCCCTTGTACATGGCCCCAACCTGGGGCACGGCCACATGGCTCTCGTCGATCACCAGCAGCCAATCCTCTGGAAAGTAGTGCAAGAGGGTGAAAGGCGGCTCCCCGGGCTGGCGCCCGTCCAGGTGCCGCGAGTAGTTCTCAATGCCGCTACAGATCCCCGTGGCCCGCAGCATTTCCAAATCGTGGCGCACGCGCTGGTCCAGGCGCTGGGCCTCAAGCATGCGCCGCTCCTCGTTCAGTACGCCCAGGCGCTCCTTGAGCTCCGCCGCAATGGTCATAAGGGCCCGCTGCAGGCGCGCCTCCGGTGCCACATAGTGGTTGGCCGGATAGATGGTGATGCTCTCGTGCTCACCGAGCACCTCGCCGCGCAGGGGGTTGACCCGCAACAGGCTCTCGACTTCGTCTCCGAAGAACTCCAGGCGCAGCACCTCATCCGCCTCGTAGGCCGGGAAGACCTCGACCACATCACCCCGCACGCGGAAGGTGCCGCGCCGGAAATCCAGGTTGTTGCGCGCATACTGCAACTGGGTCAACGTGCGCAGCAGATCATCCCGCTCGATGCGCTCGCCGCGCCGTACCTCCACGGCCATTTCCTGGTAGTTGGAGGGTGAGCCCAGGCCGTAGATGCAGGACACCGAAGCCACCAGGATCACGTCGCTGCGCTCCAGCAGGGAGCGGGTGGCGCTGTTGCGCAGGCGCTCGATGTTCTCGTTGCGGCTGGCGTCCTTCTCGATGAAGGTGTCCGTGGAGGGCACATAGGCCTCGGGCTGGTAGTAGTCGTAGTAGCTGACGAAGTACTCGACGGCGTTGTGGGGAAAGAGCTCCCGAAACTCCGAAAAGAGCTGGGCCGCCAGGGTCTTGTTCGGTGAGAGTACCAGGGTTGGCCGGCCCAGTTCGGCGATGGCAGAGGCCACGGTGAAGGTCTTGCCGGAACCGGTGATGCCCAGCAGCGTCTGGTGGGGCCGGCCGGCGCGCACTCCGTCCACCAGGGCCCGGATGGCCTCGGGTTGGTTGCCGGTGGCCTCAAAGGGGGCCACGAGTTGAAAGGGCTGTGTCGTGCGCGTCTCGGCCATGGCGCCTGATCCTAGTTTATTGCCGTGTCCGGCGGTGCCCCTTCCCGGTGCCCAGGCCATCGGCCGCGGCAGGGCCAGAATCTGGCGCGGTGACCGACCGCCGCCCCCGCCAGTAACCGCCAGGCCCTCCCGGGTATCTTGAAGCCCCCCGGAAGGGCGGGTATCTTGATCCGTTCTCCAGCGCCCCCCAAGGGCCAAATCACACCGCCCCGGCCCGCGTGGCGCCCCGCCAGATGCACGGGACGCCGCGACCAACCACCCAGGTCCCCGCCCATGCTCATCGAGTGCCCTTCATGCCACACGCGCGCCCGCCTTTCCGACGACAAGGCCGGTTCCAAGGTGCGCTGCCCCCAGTGCGAGCGCGTCTGGGTGGCTGGCATGGGTGAAGGCGGCGGACGCCGCGGGGCTGCCGCTCGTTCCGGGAACAACGCCGATGAAATCACCCGCAAGGTCGTTCTGGGTGTGGGAGGCCTGCTGCTGGTGGCCTTGTTCTTCTATTGGAAGAACAGCGCCCCGGCCGCGGAGGTGGTCACCGCCGCCCCAGAGGTCAGCGACGGACCGGCGCCGGTACGCGATAGCACTGGCTGGGATTCGGAGCTGGTCAAGTTGGTGCGCGGAATCCACAGGGATGCGGCGGCGGCGGAGGAGGGACGCCTGCTCCTGGCGGTGCACGGAGAGGAGGCCTGGGAGCTGCGTCTGCGCAGCGCCCAGGACGCGGCCGCCCAGGACAGCGCCACGCAGGCCGCTGCGTCCGCCCCTGAGGGTGAGGCCGCGCCCGCCGCCCAGGAGGACCGCCCCTGGTCCAGCTTGACGCGTACGGACCAATCTGACTTCGTGCTCTCCCTGGTCGAGGATCTGGTGCGCGGCGAACAACGGG
>DASCNH010000086.1:0-17758 GCA_036011365.1 Planctomycetota bacterium
CTCAACCGCTTCCGCAAGGTCGTCATCCACACCATCGCCTACTCGGACAGCAAGTGGTTCCGCGATCAACTGGAGAAGATCGCCGAAGCCACCGGCGGCGAGTTCACCTGGTTCGACTGACGGCACAATACGCAGCCTGCTGACCCCCTGCACCAGTTGCACCAGTTGCGGCCTGCCCCCCCGTCAGGGTAAATACCCCCCTCGGGCAGATTCCCAGGGGACCACGGAACCCATCCCGTTGTCCTCCCGTCTGAGCGGGCACAAGATCACTGGACTCGAAAAGGCGCGGAGCACAGCACGTACACTTGTCAGGGGCTGCGCTCCGGGGGAGCCACCAGACCGAGTCCAGTTGATCTTTTTTTTCGCTCCGGGTCCAAGTTGCTCGCATTGATGACCCGGCAGGCTTGGGCCGCCAGGCCGCCGCCGCCATCCTGATTCCAGGCGCCAACCGCCTCCTGGGCGAGCGCTCCCGCTGGTATCTATTCGGAGATGCTCTTGGGCCAGGTGAACTGGCGGTGGCCCTCGACGCCGCCCAGGAAACCGAAGCCCGAGTGGCGGGCACCGACCCAGGGCGTGCCCGGAGCGCTGCCCAGGTAGCGGTTTACGCCGACCTGGCCGGCGCGCATGTCGGCTGCCACGCGACGGGCGCGCGGCAAGTCGCCGGAGAAGACGTTGGCGCCGAGACCGAAGGGGGTGTCATTGGCCAGGCGAATGGCCTCGGCCTCGCTGCCGTCGAAAGGCATGAGAGCCACCACAGGGCCAAAGGTTTCCTCGCGGTAGACGGTCATTTGAGGCGTCACGCCGGCCAGGACCGTAGCCGGGTAGAAGGCGCCGGGGCCTTCGGGCACGACACCACCGACGAGCAGCTGCGCTCCGTCGGCAACGGCGGCCTCCACCTGCCGGGCGACCTTGTCCCGTTGCGCGCGGCTGACCATGGGACCGAGGGGCGCCGCCCCGTTCTCCGCCAGGGGATCCCCGTGGGTCCATTCCCCGGCGCGCTCCTGGACGAGTTGCGTGAAGCGTTCAAGGGCCGCAGCTTCCACGAAGATGCGTTCGAGACCGCAGCACACCTGGCCCGTGTTGCGCACCGAGTGGCGCACGGCGATGTCCGCCGCCGCCTCCAGGTCGGCGTCGGCGAAGACAACAAGCGGATCCTTGCCGCCCAGCTCCAGCACCAGGCGTTTGAGACCGGAGGCCGCCGCGGCCATGATGGCCATGCCAGTTTCGCGGCTGCCGACGAAGCCGACCATGTCGATGTCCGCCTCCACCAGGGCGGCGCCGCTGGCCCCGTCGCCCTGCACGAGTTCGAGTACGCCTTCCGGCAGGAAGGCACCAAAGCACTCGAAGATGGCCGCGCCGCACAGGGGCACATGCTCGCTGGGCTTGAGCACAACCGTGTTGCCCGCCGCCAGGGCCGGTACCAGGATTCCCAGAGGCATGCCCACGGGGAAGTTCCAGGGCGTGATGGCCGCCACGACCCCGTGGGCTTCACGCACCAGGGTTGTGGTGGCGTCCTTGCCGCTGAACTTCTGGGGCGCCAGGGCCGCGCGCACCTCTTCGAGCTCCTTGGGCACATGAGCGGCGTAGGCCCGCACCTCGCCCAGGCCGTCCTGGCGGGGCTTGCCCATCTCCCTGGCGATCAACTCTCCCAACTCGGCGGCCTGCTCACCCAAGCGCTCGGCACCCCGGGCGAGCAGGGTGCAGCGCTCTTCAATGGAAAGGCCGCGCCAGGCGGGCCAGGCGGCCCGGGCCCGGGCCACGGCGGCGTTGACCTCGGCGGGGCCGGCGCAGTTGATCTCGGCCAAGCACTCGCCGGTGGACGGATTCAGATCGCTGATGGTTTCCATCGGGACAACTCTAACGACCGGGGGAAAGTCCCTGCCATGGCCAAGTGCACTTGTTCAGCCGAGACCCCCGGGACCTCGCGCGCCCGGCTACAACTGCCAGCCGCCGGCAACCTCCAGATCGATGCCGGTGATGTGCGCCGCCGCCGCTGAGGCAAGAAAAGCCGCCGCCCCGGCCACATCTTCCGGCGTACCCGCCCTCCCCAGGGGGATGCGTGCCTGGCGCTCTTCATCCAGCGTGGCCTCGTCGGCATCCGCATGGGGAATGATGCCCGGGGAGAGCATGTTGACGCGCACGCCGTGGGGAGCCTCCTCCAGGGCCAGGGAGCGGACGAGGACCAGGAGGGCGCTCTTGGCCGCCGCGTAGGCCGCAGCCTCGCGCCGACCGCGCAGGGCCGCCAGGCCCGCGCATCCGAAGAAGAGCAGCGAGCCAGCGGCTGCCCGCAGGTGCGGCGCCACCGCCCGGGCGAAGAGAAAGGCGCTGGTCGTGTTGTGCTCGAAGAGACCGCGGAAGACCGCCGCGTCCATTTCCAAGAGCGACCCCGCCGCAAAGGGGCCCACACAGTGGATGCCGTGGTCGATTCGTCCGTCCCGGGCCAAGACGTCTGATACCAGCTCATCGACATCAGACTCCCGGGTCATGTCAGCCCGGTGGATGCGTCCCGGGAACTCCTCCGCCAGGCTCGCCGCCGCTTCCGCCGAACTGCGATAAACAATGTGAACGGCATCCCCGCGGGCCGCGAGTGCGCGGGCCACGGCCAATCCCAGACCGCGCACGCCGCCGGTCACCAGGGCGACGGGAACTGAACTACAGCTGCCCTCCCCGGCGGTGTCCCCGGATCCCGAGCCCTGCTGAGGTGCTCCTGCCATGGCCGGAGCATAACCTAAGTGCGGACGCGCCGGCGTCCTCCTCCCCGGGGGGGGAATGCCCGCTGGTTCCCCCGCGTCAGGGGATCAGCCCCACCCGCCGGGGGGGCCAGATACGCACATCCACCTTGCCGCGCAGGAGCTCCCTGGGAACGAAGCCGAACTCGCGGCTGTCACTGGAGCGCAGGCGGTTGTCTCCCAGGACGAAGTAGGTGTCGGCCTCGACGGTGGTCGCCAGATGCGTATGGGGGTCCGCCTCGCTGACGTAGGGTTCGTCGAGCAGCTCCCCGTTGACGGAGACCATACCGCCCCTGATCGTGATGCTATCTCCCGGCAGGCCCACCACGCGCTTGATGTAGTCCAGGCTGGGATCGAGGGGATAGCGCATGACGACCACATCGCCGCGCTCCACCTCCCCCAGCCAGAAGCTCAGGTGGTCCACCAGGATGCGGTCCCCGTCCTCGATCCCCGGTCGCATGGAGTTGCCGCGCACCTCAGAGACATTGAAGGCCAGGCCCCAGAGCAGGACGGCCACCAGGCTGATTCGCGCCAGGGCGAATACCAGGGCCAGGGAGCCAAGGCCACCGCGGCCTTCAGAAGCCGTGGCCACGGTCCGGGCCAGGTGATCCTGCGAGGGGCCCTCGGGGGCCCCTGAGACGGGGTGGCGGGCAGACATATCCCCTGTTTTCGGCCCCGGAACAGGCTTTTCTTGAACGACCCATCTGGAAATGGGCGACCGAGTTGAGCCCGCTGGCGCTCATTGCGGACAACTAGCTCTCCGACAAGGACTTGCGTCACCCCCGCCGCCCCAGCCACGGTATTTTCCGCCCCGCTCGCCCGGGCCCTGGCGGAAGCCCAATGCACCGATCGGTGTCCCAGGGTTCGGGATCCCCCAGCCCGCAGGCGCCAGAAAGGAAATCATCCCCATGAACAGGTTTTGTGCGCATGCCCTTTGCAGAGTCTTTGAGGTCGTGGTCAGCGTCGGCCTCATCGGCGCCGCCCAGGGCATCAACGCCGTGCTGCACTGATTCAGGTAAGGGCAGCTTCAGGAGACGCCCCTGTCCCCCAATCCCGGGGGAGAGGGGCGTTTCTGTGGGCGGCCCCGGGACGAAGCCGAGGGAAGCGCGAAAAAAACGCAGTTGGAGAGCAACCCGGAGCACATCTGCAAGTCCCCACTGGGCGGGCGGGGGTTTGGGATGGCTGGACGGGCAGTGGCCAGTTAGGGGCCGACCCCCACCAGCCCCCACCCCGCTCCTACTCCCCTATTCCCAGATCCAACACCCCGAGCCCCTCCCCGGCCCGGGTCCAGACCAGAGACACATCTCCGCCGACGGGCACCAGGCGGGCGAACCCGCCAACGCGGCTCCGACCAGGTCAGACCACCGACATCCGACCGGCAGGGTAGGAACATCCGCCCAGTTGACGAAACCGTCGGAGAAGCGCAAGGCCGTCTGCGGTCGGCCGAAGCCCGCGGGTCCGGTGCTGGCAAAGCGCAGCAGGAACTCCTGCTCGTCACCGCGCTCGATCCACGAGAGCACACCTGTGTCGCGCCCAGCGCCGTCGCCGACCCACTTGGGGGCCATGGCCGCCGCGGAACCGAGGTCGGGAGCATCCGCCTCGCCTTCCGCATCACCTTCCGCATCAATTGGCGCGCTGCCCTGGGGGAGCGCCCCGCTGGATCCCATGACGACTCCCAGGGTCGCGAGCAGGGCAGCCAGGCCCGTCAGGGGCTTGGCCAGGGGGTGCCCGGGAGGCTTACTGGAAGCCTACTGCGCCGGCCCTCGTCGGGCAAACACTCCGCGCTGGAAGAACACGGATCCAGCGCGTCCTAACCGCGTTGCTTCTTGGCGCGGATGGCGGCGTGGGTCTTGCCAGACCCCATGCCCATCTTGCGGACGCGTCTGCGCCCCCGGGTGGGTCCACCGGCTTTTGTTCGTGATTTTGCCATTTGGGTTCCTCCTGCCGTGTCGGTGATCCAGATGCGGGTCAGCGGGAATCGAGCCGGACATTCTGCCCCCGGTCCTGGCCCCCCGCAAGGGCCAAGGTGCCCCCTGGCCTTTAATCCCCCAGGTACCCGAGCCCCTGGAGGGCCCGATTGCTCGTTCTACCCCCCAAAATGCTCTCCAGGCCGCCCTCCCCATCCGCGTCCCAGGTCCCGCGCATGGCGTCCATCTCGGCCTTCAGGTCCGCCAGGACCTGCGGGTGCTCCGCGGCCACATCGACCAAGCCCGCCGCATCCCGCCCCAGATCGAAGAGCTCATAGGCGGGCTCATCTCCGAGGCCCGCCTGGACCAGCTTCCAGGGGCCGCGGTAGTAGGCCAGGTGCATGGAGTCGACCTCCAGCTTGTCGCGATCCTCCACCAGCAGGGGACGGTCAGCGGGCAGCTCCCCGGCGCTCAGATTCAGGCCGCGCATGTGATCGGGCACCGGCAGGCCGGCCAGGCCGAGCAGCGTGGCGGCCACATCCACTCCGGACACGCGCCCGGGCCGAGTCCCGGCGGGAGGCCGAGGCCCGGTTCCATCCCGGGGCAGGTAGACGATGAACGGCACGCGCACCTGTGCCTCCAGGATGTCGCTGTGCTCGTAGCGCCCGCCTTCGCCAAAGGCCTCGCCATGGTCGGAGACAACGACCACGGCGGTGTTCGACCGCGCCAGGTCCAGGGCATCGATGAAAGCGCCGACGGCCCGGTCGAGTTCCCACAGCTCACCATCGTAGAGGTCCTCCAGGTGCCGGTCATCCGCCTCATTGAGGAGGCTCCCCATGGGAACCCCCTCAGGCGGCCGGGGATACCCATCCGAACGGAAAGCAAATCCATCCATGGAACCCCCATAGGGTCGCACGAAGCGCCCGCGGGCCTCCTCCTCCGGCAGGTATGGCCAGTGCACATCATAGAGGTTCACCAGGGCGAACCAGGGTCGCTCATCCGCTTGCTCAATCCATGCCAGGGCGCGCTCCAGGACCTCCTCTCCGGGCCGGTCGAAGTCCTGGATGACGTGGAACCTCCCGTTGGAGCGCAGGGCCGGGACAAGGTGGGCGAGCACCGCCTGCGCGTCGTGCACCAGGGCCCAGGCGTGGGTGGCGCACACTTCGGGATCGACGCGGTCGTCGAAGACCTCGAAGCCGTGGTCCATGCCGGTCTCCGCTCGCAGGACACCCGTGCCCACGAAACCGCCGGTGCGATAGCCGCTCTCCAAGAGAGAGCGCGTCACCGGCGGTGTGCGCTGGGCGTCGTAGAACATGCGCCCAATGCTGGCCCCGTGGTGTGACGGGTAGACACCCGTCAGCATGGACAGGTGCGAGGTCAGCGTGAAGCAGGAAACGGAGCGTGCCTCTTCAAAGACCAGGCTATGGGCAGCCAGCTCCGCCAGGCGCGGCGTCGTCCCCCGTGGTGACCCGTAGGGTGTGAGGTTCCCCGAGCGCGTCGTGTCCCAGACCAACAGGAGGATGTTGGGCTGCCCTGGGGTTGCCGCTTCCCGCTCCATGGTGGGCATCCTCGCGCTACTCCCCCCGGTCCCCGGCGCGAGCTCCGCCCCCACGGGCAGGAGCGCTCCGGCGAAGAGGGAGGCCGCGGCGACGACGGGTCCCAGGGGACGCGGAGCCACACGAGCCAGGCGCGGCGCGACCCAACGCAGGAGTGCCAGGCTGATGACGGCCAGGCCCAGGGTCTCCGCCAGGGGACGCGGCGCCAGAACGCCGGACAGATCGCCCCCCAAACTCGTGTAGGAGTCCAAGCGCATGTGCGCCAGGACCGGAATTGCCATCCACCAAAGAAGGGCCAGCGCTCCACCGGCCCAGTTGTCCGCGCCGCTCGCACCGTCCGCGCCGCCCGCACCGCCCGCCGCCGGCCGACGCTTCAACAAGCGCCCGCTGATCAAGGCCGGTACCAGGGCCATGAGGCCCAGCAGCGCCCAGAGGCCCAGACTCTGAATGAAGAGTATCGCCGGCGCCGGGGGCCGGGGCATGGTCAGGCCCGTGGAGATGGAGTCCACCGCAGCCGCGAGGGGCACCAGGACCAGCAGGCAACGCAGGAGGAAGACCATGTGTGCTGCATTCTGTGAAGGCCGTGCGCCCCATTCCACCTCTCCCAGCGGCAACATCGCGTCAATGTACGCGCCGGGTATGACACTCCGCTTCCCGCGGCCCACGAGCTTCGCAACCCCCCACCACTTCGCACTCGCCCCGGGTGGCCTCATCCGGCCTCCGGACCCGGCCTCCCATTCCCGTCCCCGCTTACATCCCCTATAGTCTGCCCTCCCCATGGCCGGTACCCCTCCTCCCCAGACCGCGCCCCAGGACCCCGGCCCCTCCTGGCTGGCCCTGGGCCTGTGGACAGGCATTGGCCTGGCGCTTCTGCGCACGCGCCTCCTGGCCGAGTTTCAGATCCACCAGCGCCAGATCGAGCCCACTACGGCCGAATGGCACGCGGCCCTGGGCCTGGGCTCCGAGCTCCTGGCCGCCCTGCCCTTCGGCCTCGTGGCCGCGGGCCTGGCGCGCCTCATGATGGGCAACCGCCCGGCCGGCTACTACCGCACGTTCTGGGCCCTGGTAGCCATCACGACCCTGTGCGGCTGCCACATCTGCGGCTTCCTGTGGGCCCCGCCCGCCCGCGCCCTGCTGCGCCCGGAGTTCGTCGTGGATACCAACGCCCCCCTGGCGGTCCTGGCCTGCACCCTGCTCGCCGCCTGCCTGCTCTGGCTCGGCCGCGGCCAACGGGTGGGCGGCATCACCGCGCGCCTCACCGCCGGCCTGCCGGGCATCGGCCTGGGGCTGCTGGCCTGCCTGGCCCTCGCCCCCGGCTACGGCCTGTGGTGGGAAGCCGCCCCGCCCACCATGATTGTGCGCCGCGTTCACCGCGAACTACTAGCCGACGAGGCCAGCTGGACCGTCATCGAAAGCCATCCGGATGCCGCGCCCCATGTGGATCTGCTGACGCCGGCGGTGGACTACCGCACGGACTCGGCCGACCTGCCGTCCCTGATCATGTCGCCTCCCTGCACGATCGAGATCACCGTTGGCGAGGACGAAGGCCCGGTGGTCCTGAGGGCCGCCGCCGGCGTGGACCAGGAGGCCGGCGCCAGACGCCTGCAATCCAACCGCTGGGTTTTCGGGTTCAATGTCGCCAAGCGCACGCGGGGGAATGACGGCGGGGAGGAGTTCAAGCCGATCTTCTCCACGCACATCGAGACCTTCCGAGACCAGCCCATGCTCGAACGCTTCTGGCGGCGTGTCGGCGGCCACGAGGGCATGGTGCTGCAGTCCGGCGACACCCTGCGCCTCTCCACTTGGATCGATGGCCTGAGCGCCGCAGAGGCCGCCGCCCAGCCCCCCCTCAAGGTCGGCTTCGGCGAGCTGCTGCTGGAGAAGCCGTTGGTTCAGCCGCGCCAGCCCTCCTCCCCGGAAACGCCGAACATCGTGCTGATCCTGCAGGACACGCAACGCCAGGACCGTCTCTCCTGCTACGGCTACGGGAAGCCAACGACCCCCCACATCGACCAGCTCGCCGAGCGGGGGCTGCGTTTCGACAACGCCTACGCCACGGCTAGCTGGACCTGGCCCTCCACGGCCTCGGTCCTGACCGGGCTGCAGCCAGAGGCCCACGGCGTGCTCGACGACGACGCCTGCTACCTGGCCCACCAGCTCGAAACCCTGCCAGAAGCCCTCCAGACCCGGGGCTACACCACCGCCGGCTTCACCTGCAATCCGCTCATCGTGCCCCAGAAGAACTTCGACCAGGGGTTCGAGTTCTTCGACTGCAACACGGTGGGCTTCCGCAAATCCGAACACATCGTGCCCCAGGTCACTCGCTGGATCGAAGAGCACGCGGGCACGCGCTTCTTCCTGTACTTGCACCTGGTTGACCCCCACGCGCCCCACACCCCGCGCCAGGAGAACCTGGTCCTCCTAGGCGGTCACAAGCCCGAGTCCTTCGGCGGCGAGGAGACGGGTATCGCCAGTTACAACGGACGCCTGCTGCGCGCGGAGGGCCACTCGGAAACGGGCGTCTCGCAAGCGGAACTAGTCGTGCCGGGGGACCACGCCCGCTGGATGAGCGATGTGTACGACGCCAGCGTGGGCACCGGCGACTGGTGGGTCGGCCAGATCACGCGCCAGCTCGAGGCCCTGGGCCTGGCCGGTGAGACGGTTATCGCCTACACCAGCGACCACGGCGAGGAGTGGCTTGATCACGGCCTCTTGACCCACGGCCACGCCGTCCACAAGGAGCTGACGCTGATCCCCCTGATCCTCGCCGGACCCGGCGTGCGCTCCGGCGCCGTGGAAGCGGCGGTCACCTCCAATCGCCACCTGGCCACGACCCTGGCGGCCTTCGGCGGAGCCAGCCTGGAGCAGGTTATCGACCCCATAAACCTGGCCACGCCGAGCGTCGCCGAGAGCGGACCGGTGATGTTCGGCACCCACCACGGTTGGTGGAACGGCCGCCAGCGCCAGCCGATCTACGGCACGCGCGAAGGCTCCTGGGTGCTGCACTTCGCCCCCCACGGCGGCGACTGGAAGGTACCCGAGGAGGAGTCTCCGGTGGATGGCCAGGTGCGCCTCTTCAACCTGGAGGAGGACCCGGACGAGCAGCACGACATCGCCGCCGAGCACCCGGAGGTAGTCGAGCGCCTGCGCTCCTCGATCCTGGCTCGCCTGGAGGAACAGGCCTCGCGCCGCAGCACTGTCCACCTGAAAGCCGGCGCCGCCACGCTGGAGATGTTGCGCGGCATCGGATACCTGGACGACGGCAAGTAGGCCCGCCGACCCCAGCTGGCACTCCGGCCCCAGTTGGCACTCCGGCCCCAGTTGGCACTCCGGCCCCAGTTGGCACTCCGGCCCCAGTTGGCCTCCGGCCAGGTGTGAGAAGGCGGCCGCACCGGCCGTGGGGAAAAAGCCCCGCACTGGACGGGAGCGGATCCAGATCTGCGCCATCCCCGGATTGGAGCCTTGATCCGCTTGATATAAGTCGATCCGCTCGGTGTGAACGGGGGTATCCTCAGGATAGTGGAACAGAAACCTGGGTGGCCCCCATCCAAGGGGCGCCGCTCCCCGGTCCCCCCGGTCCCTGCCCTCGAGAGTCCCTCCCAGCCCGGAGGGTGCCTTCTCCCCAGCAGGCCACCCCACCTCCCAAGCAGCACCATGAACACTCCCCAGGAACCGACGGGCGCCCTTGGCGGCCCCCAGAGGAGGCTAGACGAGAATGCCCCCCCCGCGGGCGGCCCCACGCGCCGCTCCGTGCTGGCGGTCATCGCCGGCGGCTTCGGCCTGACTGCCACGGCCACGGCTCGCCGCGCCTTGGCTTCTCCCCTGGCGCCCTTCTCCCCCAGGCGCTCCGCCGCGAGTACCTGGGACCTGACCGCCGGTGCCAGCACCTACACCTTCGGTGACGGGGCCACGGTTCCCTTCTGCCGCTACACGCCGGCGGCCCCCGGCGGCCTGCGTGGCATGCTGCCCTATGCGGAGGCCACCGAGGGCACGCCCATGACGGTCAGTGTCACGAACACCCTGCCCGTGCCCATGCGCCCCGCCATCCTCGGGGTTGAGAACGGTCCCTGGCTGCGCCCCGGCACCAGCGGTTCCTTCACCTTCAACATGCCTCCGGCCGGCACCTACCTGCTCGGCACGGCTCCGGCACGGCGCCGTCCGGCCACTGCTCCCATGGGAGCTTCAGATGCAGCCCGCCCGACAAACGGCCTCTCCGGCACGCTCGTGTCGCGCCCCGCCAGCGGCGCCCAGGTGCTCTATGACGGAGGCCCGGCCTACGACCGCGAGTTCGTGCTGCTCTACGATGATGCCGACGACCGCCGCAACGCGCTCATGGGCAGCCGCATCGCCCTGCCCACGGAACCCTACGAGGCCAACTACTTCACCCTCAACGGCCTGGGCTTCCCGGACATCGCCGGTGACGCCGACACGGTCGTAGCCGCCGCCCTGGGCGAACGCGTGCTGCTGCGCCTTGGCAACCTCGGCCGCACACGCCAGTCGGTCCACTTCCACGGCTTCCACTGCAACGTCGCGACTTTCAACAACATGCCCGAGACACACTTCGGCGAGAAGGACACGGTCCAGGTCGCCAGCGGCACGACCACCGATGTGATCTTCACCGCCAACCAGCTCGGCTCCTACCCCCTCCATCCCCACAACGTCCAGGCGGTCACGGCCAACGGTGCCTACCCCTACGGTCAGCTGACGCTGATCGTTATTTCCTAGGAGCAGCCATGGCTGGACTCGGACAACACATAGACACGCAGTTCTCCCTGTACTCCCTGATGGAGGGCAGCGAGACCATTGCGGGCCAGGTGATCACGCCCTGGTTCTTCGCCGACGTGCGCCTCGGCCTCGGCGGCGGCTTCATGTACGACCGGCGCCTGCCCTCGGCGCACATTGAGACGCTCGCAGGTGCCCAGGTGAACCTCGATCTGTTCAACGGCAGCGCCGATGACCACACCATCCACCTGCATGGCCTGGATGTGGATCAGGCCAACGACGGCGTGCCGCAGACGTCGTTCTCCGTGCCGCCGATGCAATCCACGACCTACTCGTTCACGGCACCCCATGCGGGCACCTACATGTACCACTGCCATGTGGACACGGTACTGCACTTCGCCCGCGGCATGTACGGCACGATCATCGTGCGCCCCAGCGATGGTTCTACGGACAAGGCCTGGGACTGCGGTCCGACGTTCGACGAAGAGGTGCTCTGGCAGCTCTCCACCTACCAGACTTCCTGGGCCATCTTGCAGAGTTCCGGCGGAGCCACCGTGCGCATGCGACCCGACGCCTTCCTGCTGAACGGCAAGGAGAACCCTGACGCCGTGAACGATGTCTACAGCCGCGTGGAGTTCGGCGCCGGCGAGCGCGCCTACCTGCGCCTGTCCCAGATGGCCTACCAATGGGCCCGCGTTTCCTTCGGCGGACAGCCCTTCAGCGTGGTGGCCTCCGACGGCCGCCCCTTGGTGAATCCGATCACGGCCACCGCTTGGGAGCTCGGCCCCGGCGAGCGCTACGACCTCCTGCTAGAGGGCTTCCCCGCCGGCACGCATACGGGCCTCGTCGAGTACCTGGACGACGCCACCGGAGCCGTCCTCGGCAGCGTGGAAACCGCCGTCGTCGTCAGCTGACAACGAACGCCGCTCCCGGAACGGCCGTTCTGGCAGCGGCCTAGGTGCTCCCGGAAACGGTCCTCGCATCATCCACCGTTGGGGGCTGGCATTGGCCGGTCCCAGGGGCGAGGCTGGGGCTCCGGCCCCGAGCCGCGGCACCATGGAAGACCACGAAGAGGAAGACCACAAACAGGAAGACCACGGAGCGCAAGCCCCCGAGGCGCGAGCAGCCAACCCGGCCCCCTCCGGCGCTTCAGGCACGGCGGGCGCGGGCGAGCCGCTTCCCGCCCCGGAAGCCACGGACGCGCCGCTCCTGTCCTGGCTGCCCCTGGGCCTGTGGACCGGCCTGCTCCTCGCCGGCCTGCGCCTTTGCATACGCTTCGCCACGGAACAGGACCTGTCCGGCGCACTCTGGCACGGGGACGGCACGGCTGCGGGCGACCCGTCCGCCCAGGCCCTGGGCGTCACCCTGGCCGCCCTGCCCCTCACCCTGGAACACTCCGCCGTGGTCGGCCTGATCTCCGCCGCCCTCCTGGCCCGCCGGGGAGCAAGCCTCGGCCCGCTGCTGTTCGTGGCGGGTTTTTTCCTGACCAGCCTCAGCGGCTGGCCCCTGGAGCCGGAGGTCCTGCGCCCGGGCCTGGACGGGACCGGCCTGGCTTCGGTCTGGATCCGGGGCGCCGCCGCCCTGGCGCTGGCCCTGGTTCTGTGCCGCGCCATCGCGCACCGCTGGTTCGGCGGCCCCGGTTCCCTGGTGGCGGCGCTGCTCCTGGCAGGCGCAGCCCTTATCGGTCACGGACGCCTCGCCGGCCCCGCGCCGCAACTGGTCTACGGCGAAACGGTCCGCGAACTGCTCCACCTGGAAACGGCCCGCACGGTGCTGGCCGAGCGCCCCGACGCTCCGGTGGCGCCCCGGGTGATCACACCGAACGTCTGGAACCATACGGACTCCGCGGACAAGCCGGCCCTGGCCCTCAGTCCACCGGCCCGGGTGCGACTGGTCATCCCCGGCGAGATTGCCGACGCCCCCGGCGACGACCCCGGCGGCGACCCCGACAAAGGGCACCACACGGGCCACCTGCGCCTGATCACCGCCGCCGGTGTGGACAAGACCTTGCGCAACCGCATGCCGGCCGGGGTCAACCGCGAGACCATCCGCTTCACCATCACCATCAACGGCGAGCAGCGCTTCCGGAGCGAGATCACCTCCACCCGGGACCAGGCCCCCGAGGAGTGCGTCTGGCACCACGCCCTGGAGGACGGTGTGCGCGGCCTGGCCGTGAATCCCGGTGACGAGGTCATCCTGGAGACCGTCCGGGCCGGCACGGATGGCCGCGGCCGCGGCGAAGAAAGCGGCGAAGCAAGCGGCGAGGCCAGCGGCGAAGCAAGCGGCGAGGCCGGCGGCTCCTCAGGCGGCGCCGGCCACGGCCCGCTCCTGGCGGGCTTCAGCGACCTGATCCTGGAGCGCGAGACCCGCCGCCCGCTCTTGAGCGCCGCCGCCGCTCGGCCCAATGTGGTCCTGGTGGTCATGGACACCCTGCGGGCTGACCGCCTCTCCTGCTACGGCTACGACAAGCCCACCTCCCCGCACCTGGACAAGCTCGCCGCGCGGGGCACGCTCTACCGCAACGCCGTGACCACCGCCAGTTGGACCTGGCCCTCCACCGCCTCGCTCCTGACCGGCCTGCCGGCGGACAGCCACGGTGTTGTCAGCAACGAGTCCTGCACACTGACCCGGGGCCTCGAAACCCTGGCCGAAGTGCTGCGGGATTCCGGCTACGCCACCGGCGCTTTTTCCGGCAACCCCCTGGTCGCTCCGGAGCGCCTCTTCGACCAGGGCTTCGCGGACTTCGACGCGCACCGCTCCGAGTTCCGCAAGTCAACAGAGCTCCTGCCCGGGGCTCTCGACTGGATTCGCAGCCACCGCCTGGACCGCTTCTTCCTCTACCTGCACCTGGTGGACCCCCACACCCCCCTCGCCCCCCTGGCCTCCGAGCTGGCGCGTCTGGGAAACGGCACAGCGGCGGAGAAACCCGTCGACTTCCCGGAGCGCGGCCTGGATGTGTACGCCGGGCGCATCCTGCGCGCGGGCCCGGGCGCTGACCCGGACGCCATCGTGCCCGCGGCCCATCGGACCTGGATGGAGAACGCCTACGACGCCAGCGTGGCCAGCGGCGACGCCGCCCTGGGAGAGGTCATGGCCCTGCTCGCCGAGCTCGGCCTGACGGACAACACTGTCATCGCCTTCACCAGCGACCACGGCGAGGAGCTCATGGACCACGGCATGCTGGCCCACGGCCACACCCTCTACGGCGAGCTGGTGCGCGCCCCCCTGGTCCTGGCCGGCCCGGGCATTCCCCGGGGCCAGCGGGTCAGCGGCACGGTCTCCAACCGCCACCTGGCGCCGACCCTGGCCCACCTGGCCAGCGCCGAACTGGCGGCCCTCTCGGAGGGTGTCCTGCTGCTCGGCGAGGGACACGCCACGCCGGGCAGCGCCATCACGCAGACCATGCGCGGCACCTGGAACGGCGCCAAGCGCCAGGCCCTCTACGGCCTGGTGAAGGACGAGTTGTCCTTCCAATGGCGACCGGAGACCGCCGAAGGACGCTTGTTCGACACGGTCGGCGATGGTGGCGAGCAGCATGACACCGCCGCCGCCCAGCCCGACCGAGCCGCGGCCCTGGCGGCGGAACTCAAGGAGCGCCTGCGCGAACAGCGCCGCTGGACCCCGGCCCACACGGTCGGCGCGGGTGCCTCCACCCTGGAGATGATGCGCGGCGTCGGCTACCTCGGCGAGGACGAATGAACCCGGGGGGCGGCACTCCTGGCGGCCAGCGCCCGGGCCGTGCCGGTCCGGCGGGCGGCGCCTGGCCCCGGGCCCTGGCGCCGCTCCTGACGGCCAGCGTTATTAGCGCCAGCATCCTGAGCGCCTGCGGACCTGACACGAGCAGCGTGCACGAGGTGCGCCGGATCAGCCACGACCTGCTCGCCAGCCCGCAAAGCTGGCGCGTGCTGAGCGCCCCCGCGCACGCCGACGGCGCCGCCGCCGGTGATCAGGACAACGCTCCGGGCGCCTCGCCGGGTGTCGTTCCGGTTGTCATAACACCCGACGTGGAATACGCCACGGATTCCGGTGACCGGGCCGCCCTGGCCCTCTCGCCGCCCTGTGAAGTGGAGCTCACCATCCCGGCGGATGCGGGGAGCGCCGCCCTGGTGCTCTTCGCGGGAGTGGACCTGCGCGTGGCCCGGCGCCTGGGGCGTCTTGCGGCCCGCGACCAGGAGGCGGAAGAGACCGGCGCAGACCGAGCGCCGAGGTACCTGGACATCATCTTCGAAGTCGAACACAACGGCATACCGGTCAGCAGCGAGACAGTGCGCACGCATGCCAAGCGCGCTCGGGACAGTGCCCAGGAGGAGCGTGCCAAGCACCGCTGGCACGCGGCCTCCGGGACCGCTGACGGTCGCCTGCCCGTGCGGGCCGGCGACCGCGTCCTCCTGCGCACGCGCTACGGACCGGAGACATCAGCTGCCGCCATCCGCTTCGCCACGGAAAAAGCAGCTCCCCTGGCGGGCTTCGGCCCGCTGCTCCTGGAAGAGGTGCGCAGCCAGGCCGTCCAGCGGGCCACGCGGGAGCATCCCAACATCCTCTTCCTGGTCATGGACACCCAGCGCCTGGACCGCACGGATCTCATGCCCCGGCCCAGCCCCCAATCCGGCTCGGACCAGCCCATTCAGCTGACGCCGCGCCTGGCACAGCTCGGCCGCCGGGGCACGATCTTCGAGAACGCCCGCGCCAGCTCCAGTTGGACCTGGCCCTCGACGGCTTCGCTCCTGACCGGCCGCCTGCCCGCGGACCACCGCGTCACGAACTACACCCACTGCACGCTCAGTCACGGCCTCAAGACCCTGGCCGAGGTCCTGGAGGACACGGGCTACACGACCGCCGCCTTCTCCGCCAACCCGCTCATATCCGCCGGCCGCCAGTTCGACCAGGGCTTCGGCACCTTCCGTTCCGTGAACGAGTTCATGCGCGGCGACACGCTCCTGCCCGACATCTTCACCTGGCTGGAGCAGCACGGCGACGAACGCTTCTTCCTCTACATACACCTGGCCGACCCGCACTCGCCCCACGAGCCCCTGCCCCAGGATCTCGAACGCTTGTGCGGCACGCGCACCACGCCCTACCCCGCACGCATGATAGCGGCCCTGGGCACGCAGCTGCGTGCCAAGGCGCCGCCTCAGCCAGCCGCCGCCGCCCGGGCCTATACCCAGGCGGACCCCAGCTCCATCGTCAGTACAGAACAGGCCCAGTGGTTGGACAAGGTCTACAACGCCAGCGTGGCCACCGGCGACCGCTGGGTGGGCGCCCTGCTCGATGAGCTCGAGGCGCTGGGCCTGACCGAAGACACGGTCATCGCCTACACCAGCGACCACGGCGAGGAGCTCCTCGACCACGGTCTTTTCGAACACGCCCACACGCTCCACGACGAGCTCCTGCGCGTGCCCCTGGTCTTGGCCGGCCCCGGCCTGGCATCCGGCCGGCGCGTGGCGACGCCGGTCTCCAATCGCCACCTGGCCCCCACCCTGGCGCGCCTGGCAGGTGCTGACGCACCGGACTCGGGCCTGGCCACCGACGGCCTCGACCTCACGGCCCTGGCGCAGACTGCCGCGCCGGTCTTCTTCGAGACCCACAAGGGCTGGTGGAACGGGCGCCAGTTCGTGACCATCCACGGTGTCCTGGCCGGCGACTTCATCCTGCACTGGGCACCCACGGGCCTGCCCTGGGAAGCATCCAGCGGCTCTGATCCGGGCCCGGGCCAGTTGCGCCTCTACCAGCGCCTGGACGACCCCCTCCAAACCCAGAACCTGGCCGCCACACAGCCCGAGCGCGCCCGCGAGCTGCAGGCACTCATCAGAGCCCGCCTGGCCTTCGATGGTGAGCAGGCCGCCGGGCGCTCCGCCGGCCACGGCGCCACCGGTGCCGGGGCCGGCACGCTGGAGATGCTGCGCGCCGTCGGTTACGCGGGGGAAGCAGACGGGCTCCGAGAAGACGGGCGATGAGCGAGCGCCGCATCTTCATCGGCGACATTCAGGGCTGCCGGGGGGAGCTCGAGGCGCTGCTGGATGAACTCAACTTCGACGCGAGCCACGATGAATTGCACCCGGTGGGCGACCTCGTCAACCGCGGTCCGGACTCCGCCGGGGTCCTGCGGGTTCTCAAGCAAGCGGGCGCCGGCGGAGTCCTGGGCAACCACGACCTGCACCTCCTGCGGCGCTCCGCCGGGCTGCGCGAGGCGAGTGACCGGGACACGTTGGACGAGCTGGTTGGACCGCACGCGGCTCCGGATGCCGCGCAGCTCCTGGCCTGGTTGGCGGAGCGCCCGCTGCTGCGCGTCTGGGACGACCTCATACTCGTGCATGCGGCCCTCAGCCCGGCCTGGGCCGAGCCCATCCGGGCCCTGGCATCCCTGAATCCACTGCAGACCCAGGAGGCCTCCGACTTCGCCACGCGCGCTCGCTACTGCGACGCCGCCGGCCGGCGGCCCCAGGCCGATTGGCCGGAACCAGCCCCACCCCACAGGCCCTGGTTCGACTGGCCCCTCAACATGTGCGGGCGCGGCACCTTGGTCTTCGGCCACTGGGCACGGTTGGGCCTCGTGCGGCGTGCTGCCAGCGCCGGTGCGCCGCGCCTTGTGGGCCTCGACACGGGCTGCGTCTGGGGCCGGCAGCTCACGGCCTGGATCGCCGAGGAAGACCGCCTGGTCAGCGTGAAAGCAGAGCGGGTGCACTCCCCCACGACCCTGCCGCCGGAAGCCTTCAGCTAGCCGGGTCATGTCACCGAGGGCGCAAGCCGTTACGGCGGGGGCGGAGCACGCCTGTATTCTCCGTGCATGCCTGTTATTCCAAGCCGAAGGCCGACCGCAGAACGCGGGCAGACAAGGGCCCCGGGG
>DASCNH010000087.1:0-11026 GCA_036011365.1 Planctomycetota bacterium
GCCGCACCTGCCCCTGGTCGGCGGCGATGTGGCGGTGGTGCGCGAGACCCTGCCCGCTGTGGAAGGCGGTTTGACGGCCCTCAGCCCCCGGGGACACGCCTCCATCGCCTACGCTCGCTCGCGCCCCAGGGCCGGAGGCGCGGCGCGCACGACCGTGGAGATCACGCCCCTGGAGCCGGTGCAACTGCGCCCCGAGCGCTTCCAGATGATCACGCGGGAGGTGGGCGGGCGCATCCTGATCTCCGCCCACGAGCCGCCGCCCGGCACGCCGGGCGCAGCCAACTCGGCGGCCACCTCGGAAGTTCTGCTGGAGCCGCTGCTGGGGACCTGGGAAGACGGGGTGCCCGTGGCCATCCGGGCGCGCATCCCTAGCGAGGGCCTGGCCCACCTGGACATCCTCGGCGCGGGCCTCGACCCCGCCCGGCGCAGCCTCCTGGGCAGCCTCGGAGCCGCTATCAGTGATCGCGGTGGCAATCCGGCTGACCTCTCCGCCTTGGCGCTCACCGGTCGCCTCGACTTCAGCGCCCACCTGGAGTACCCGGTGGAGGCCGAGCAGGATGGCGAGTCACTCTTCAGCTTCCACCTGCGGGACAACTCCTTCGCCACCGAAGAGGGTTTCGCCCTGGTCAACCTGCGCGGCACGTTGACCCTGGAGGAGGATCACCTGCGGGGAGAGATGCTCACCGGGCTCCTCGGCCAGACACCTGTGGTGCTGCGCGGCGCCTCGTTTCAGCCATCGCCCTCCGGCTACGTTTTTGAAACTGACCTCACAGCCCGCGATGTGCCGCTGGATGCCGAACACCTGCGCTTCTTCCTGGATGAGAAGACCCTGGCCGGGCTCTTCGGCGAGCTAGGCCTCACTGGCACCCTGGACATCCCCAGCGGTCACCTGACACTGCTCTCCACGGCCGCCGCCGGTCGCAGCCTGTCCTTTTCCGGCGACGTCCTCCCCCGCCAGGCCTCCCTGGATATCGGTGTGCCCCTCAGCGTGACTTCCGCAGCGCTGCAAGTGGAGAACCTGACCTTTGAAGGCGATCGCGTCCGAGCCCTGGCATTGGTGAAGGAGCTCAACGGAACTGTGGCCGGGCAGCAGTTGGAAGGCGCCTCCGCCATCCTCACATACATTGAGCCACACCTGACGCTGGAGAACTTCTCCGGGCGCCTGGAGGGTGGGCGCCTGCGCTCCCTCGGCGGCAGCGAGGACCTCGGCGGCCCGTTCTTCGCCCTGGACCTGGCCGCTCCCTACTCCTTTCAGGCCACCGTTGACCTACGCGACGCGGCCGTGGCGGGCTTTACGCGCCAACTCTTCCCCTCCGACTTCGCCGACCGGGGCCAGCTCGACTGCGAGCTGCGTCTGGTGGGTGAGTTCGGCAATCTAACCAGCATTCGCGGCGGAGGCCGCCTGGAACTCTCCCAATCCAACCTGTGGTCGATTCCAGTTTTCCGGACGCTCTTCTCACAGCTCGGCCAGGAGAGCACAGCCACCTTCCATCGCATCGGTGCCCGCTTCACCATCGACTCCGGTCGCCTGGACATGTCTGGCATCCTGGTCAAGAGCGACCTCCTCAAGCTCGTGGGCAGCGGTGTGCTGGACTTCGACGGCGGCTTGCACCACGACTTCGAGGTGCGCTACAGCTTGGTGGACAAGCTCGGTCCCCTGAATCGCATCCTGTACTTGATCCAAAATAGCCTGCTCTCGGTCGCCCTGCGCGGCGACCTGACCAGGCCCAAGGTACTCATGCGCGGTGTCCTCTCCACCCTCCTCGGAATGCGCGGCGACGCCAGGGATGCCCTGCCCATTCCCGAGGTGACGGCCCTGCCACCACGCTGGTAGACTCCCCCCCGTGACTTCGACCGACATCTACGCCGTACTCATGGCCGGCGGCAGCGGCACGCGCTTCTGGCCCGCGAGCCGCCGTGCGCGCCCCAAGCAGTTCCTGCCCATCGGCAGCGACCAGCCCATGCTCGTCACGACCGCCGAGCGTCTCGGGGACCTGGTCCCCCCCCAGCGCTTGCTGGTGGCCACCGGGCGAGCCTATCGCGAGGAAGTTGGTCGGCTCCTGCCGGAGTTACCTCCGGAGAACATCCTGGCGGAACCCCTGGCACGCAACACCTTGCCTTGCCTGGTGTGGTCTGCACGGGAAGTCGCCCGCCGAAACCCCCGGGCACTGATGGTCGTCCTGGCTGCGGACCATGTAATCGAGCCGGCCAGCGCCTTTCGTGCCAGCCTGCTTTCGGCGGTGGCTGTCGCCGCGGACGGCGCCCTGGTGACCCTGGGTATCAGGCCAAGCCGACCCGCCACCGGTTATGGCTACATCGAGGTCGGCGAGCAACTGACGGCGGAACAGGCGGGCACCGGCACTGGCCCTGTGCACGCCGTGCGGCGCTTCGTCGAGAAACCCAACGCCGCGCGGGCCGCGGGATTCCTGGCCTCCGGTGACTTCCTGTGGAACTCCGGCATGTTCATCTGGCGGACCGCTGCGTTCCTCGCCGCCGTAGAACGCTGGTGCCCGGAGCTAGCTCCCCTGGCTGACATTGACGGGACCAGCTCTCCCGCTGAGTTGGAGAACGCCTTCGCTGCCCTGCCCTCCCTGTCGGTTGATGTGGGCCTGATGGAACGCGCAGACAACGTGCTGGTCCTGCCAGTGGATTACTCCTGGAACGACGTGGGCTCCTGGTCAGCCCTGCCGGAGATAACCGCCCCCGACGCGGACGGCAATTTTCCCAGCGGCGGGGTTCAACTCGTCAGCGAACAGTCAGCCGGCTGCGTGGTCCATGGCGCCGACGACGAAGTCGTGGCCCTGCTCGGCGTGCGGGACCTGGTGGTAGTGCGCTCCGGCCAGACGACCCTGGTATGCACCCGCGAACGCGCCGAGGAGGTGCGCTCAATAGTCGCAGCCCTCGAAGAACGGGCGCCGGAACAGCTGTAGATGGTCACCGCCGGCGCCATCCTCGCCATCGACCACGGCACCCGGCGCACGGGATTCGCAGCCACGGACGAAAGCCGCATCCTCACCACACCCCTGGATGTATTCCAAGGAACTGGTGAGGCGCTCCTCGACTACATCGGCGACCTGCTGGGGGAGCGCCGCGTGTCCCTCTTTCTGCTGGGCCTGCCGTACAACATGGATGGCAGCGAAGGCCCCCGGGCCCAGGAAGTGCGCGCTTTTGGAGAACGCCTGGCGGAACGCTTCCCCGCAATCGAACTCGGGTACCAAGACGAGCGCCTGAGCACCAAGGAAGCTGACGAGCTGCTGGCCGCGGCGGGCCACTACGGCGACGAGCGCAAGGCGCGCCGGGATAGTTGGAGCGCCCTTGTGATCCTGCGCGACTACCTTGGCTAGGGGACTAGGGGACTAGGGGGCTAGGACGAAGTGGTTCCAGGAACCTAGAACTTGCCGTGCGTGTCGAACCAGGCGGCGACGCGTGCGCTGGTCCCCTCGGCGCCGGGGCCGTGGAAGAGATCGTGGCGGCCGCCTTCCACCACCATCAGTTCCGCACCGGCGGATTCCAGCCGCCGGGCGGCGGCGACGGTCACGAGTGGATCGTCCGCCCCCACCAGAACGAGAACCGGGGCCTGGCACTCCGCCAGACGCTCGGGGTAGGTTCCCGCGGCACGTCGGGCTTCTTCCCCGGCGCCCAGGGTAATGATGTCATGGCGCAGATGATCGGCGGCCAAGGCGGCCTGGACCTCTGCATCCGCACTCCACTGCTCGGCACTGTAGCCAATGCTCCCGACAGAGCGCGGCCCGACCTTCTTGAACATGCCCCGCAGCCCGCCGGGCGCCGCGGGCAGCTTGAACTCAGGCTCAAGCAGAGGTGCGGCCAGTACGAGGGCCTGGAGGGTGCCGGGGTTCTCCACGGCAAAGGCCAACCCATAAAGGGCTCCGAGCCCCTGCCCCACCAAGACCCGCGGAGAGTTCGGCAAGCGATAGGAGAGGTGGTTCTGAACCTCGGTCAGGTCGCGATTGACCTCCGCGATCCCCGCCCCATGGCCGCGCTCGCCCTCGGACTCCCCGTGCCCGCGCAGGTCAGGCAGGGCCGTGGCCCAGCCCTCCCGGGCCAGGGTGCGGGCCAGCTCCAGGTAACGCCCGCCGTGGTCGCCGGCATCGTGGACGATGGTGGCCCCGCCACGCGGCTCGCCAGCGGCGGCCAACTCCTTCACATGCAACAGGAACAGCCCCCCCATGCTCTTGTGGGTGAGTGCTTCGGCGGCCTCGCCGCTATCGGATGAGGCCCGCAGTTCGAGATTGGTGACTGTATAGTCGATGGTGGCCATGCTTCAGTGGTTGTTCGAGCGTCAACGGGCAGCGTAGGTGCCCCCGTTTTCCTCCGCAAGGCTGCGCAGGAGGTAGGGATCCTGGGCACCGGAGAGGCCGATGGTGTGGATTACTATTCCGGCGGCGGCATTGCGCTCGCGGACAAAGGCCAGGATCTCATCCGCATCCGTGGTGACGCCCATGGAAGGCCGCCCATCCGTGAGCAGGAAGATCGTGTCGATGCGGGGGCGCTCCCAGCGTTCATCATCGGCGACCTCCGCCAGTTCAAAGGCCAGCTGCAGGGCACCGTAGATATTCGTCCCCCCGGCGGCCTCCACGGACTCGATAAAGCGCACGGCATCCAGACGGGTGTCTTCATCCAGGGTCACGATACGATCCTGCCAGGTCCACACGTCGCTACCGTAGAGCACGATGTTGAAGACTGCCCCCTGGGCGAGGCCGCGCACTGCCCGCGCCAGGTCGTCGCTGGCCGCCTGCAGGCGGGAGATCTCCCCTTCCTTGGGTCGATCAAAGGGCTGACGGGGATTGTCTGTGGGGTTGCCCCGGGGCACCATCGAGAAGTCCATGGAACCGGAGACATCCAGGATGAAGAGCACGGCCTGGCTTTCCGATCGAATGCCGAAAAAAGTCAGGCCCTCGCCAACGGCGGCTCCGGCGTCCACCACGCCCCTCACCTGGCGCTCGGGCACCTCGAAGGTCTCTCCCTCTGCCTGCCACCAACGGAGCCAGGGCTCGGCGGCGCTGTGGAACTTCTGGCCGGTTAGTGAGACCAGGGCCTCGCGGATGTCCGTGCGCAGGCGCCCTTCGGCCACCTCCAGAGCTGCGATCAGCGGCCCGATGGCTGCCCGGGAGCGCAGGCGCTCGAGACCGGCCGCCGCTCGGCTGCGCACCTGCGGGCAGTCATCACCCTGAAAGCTCCCGAGCAGCAGAGTCGCATGTTCACCGTTGCCGGTGGCCGCCAACTCATCCACCAGGCGCGCCCGGGCGGCGGGATCCCCCTCCTCCCCAAGCAATCGCACCAGGGTTTCACCCAGGGCTGACAGGCGCGCGCGCACCAGGATCGAGAAGGTGCGCAGGCGCGCCCCGGCACCCGCCTTCTTGGCCGCGCGCAACAGACTGGCCACGGCCCGGTCGAGACGCTCGGGACTCTCCAGGGAGAGGGCCTCGGCCGCCGCGTCGGTACACTGCTCCGCGAACACCGTCTGGTCCGTCAGGGCGCCGCGCACGCCGGCCGCCTCCCGGCGAACCCGTTCGTACTGCTCCTGGCTGGCGCGGCTGATCTGCCCCCCACCGAGGCGCACCATCTCCGCCTGCATGCGTTTTTCCATCTTGCGCACATCCACTTCCAGCTTCGGCAAGCGCTTGGCAAGGCGCGCACGCTCACCCGCCGCATCGTCCAGCAGCTCTTGGAGTTCCACGGCCGTTCCATCTCCGCCCACACGCCCCAGCAGGTCGACAGCCCCCAGGCGGTCTTCGGAGGCCGGCGCCTCGCGGGCGTCCTTCCAGATCGCCTTGCGTGCCGTGCGCGCCTTGGCCGTCGAGAAACCCGAGAGAAGCACGGCAGCTTGCTCTCGGAGCTCACCGCGCCAGGGCCCCTCGCGCTCAACCCGCTGCTCCGACTTCTCCAGTTCACTACGCAGCTCCATGAGCGCTTCACGCTGCCCGTTCACAGATGATTGGAGCGAGTCGTCTCTCGTCAGGCGCTCCTCAAGCTGGCGCAAGAGGTGCTCCTTGCGTTCCGCCTCCATGGCGAGCCGGCGGACCTCATTTTGGGCCGCGCGCCAGGCCGCGCCACAGCGCTCGTACTCCCGCAGCAAAGGAGCTGCTGCGGCGGCGTCGCCGCTGGCCGCCAGCTGCCTTAAGGCGGCGCTACGCTCGGCCCTATCCGCGCCCCGGAGAGAACGCCGGAAGCGCTCCCGGGCCTCTTCATCCCCGCTGGGCGAGGCTGGCGTGGCGGCCGGGGAGCTGGCCAGCCCCACCGGCTGCGGACCGAACCCGGGCACCGGAGCCGCCGACGGGGACAGGGCCAAAAGGGCTATCAGGGGCAGAATCGACATGGTGTAGACGAGGTTGCCGGACGTCTCTGGAAAAATGCGCGCGGTGGGATAATATGGTCGTGCGTGTGAGCGGTCCGGGCGGCCGCTCGCGGCCCCGCCATGCGGCTGGGCTGCGGGAGGAAAGTCCGGGCTCCATGGGCCAGGGTGGTTGCTAACGGCAACCGGCCGCGAGGCTAGGGAAAGTGCCACAGAAAACAAACCGCCGTCCTCGGACGGTAAGGGTGAAACGGTGCGGTAAGAGCGCACCGCGGTCCTGGTGACAGGGCTGGCAGGGCAAACCCCACCCGGAGAAAGATCAAATAGGGAAGGTTTGGCGTGGGGCCCGCGCCCTAGCCTTCCGGGTAGGTCGTTCGAGGCCGGGTGCGAGCCCGGTCCCAGAGAAATGGTCGCCACCCCTCTCACGGGGGGAACAGAACCCGGCTTAGGGGGCCGCTCACACGCACTCCTCCGCCGGAACCGAAGGCGTAGTGGGATGCCTCACACCACAATATCTTGGGGTCCTTTGCGACCTCCTACGCCTCATGTTGACATTTTTCCGCTCTGCGGATATGTTCCCATTTCGAGGTTGATAGCCGTTGTCAACCGCACCCGCCCCGCCCGCCCCAGCCCTGCATCGCCCCGCCATGGAGTTTGTCTTCGTCGTCCCCCGACGGCATCTGTTCCCCCATGCCTATCCCCATGGCCTGGTCCCCTTCACCAGCGCGGAAGAGCGGCGGACCTTCGAGGACACCGTAGCCGAGCACGGCTTCTATGTGGAGCGCCAGCGCGCCGAGGAAACGCCGGAGTGGAAGCAGGTCATCCCCTACACCCTCGTCTGGCGTGACGGCGAGGTCATGGTTCTACGCCGCCTGGAAGCCGGTGGCGAGGCGCGTCTGCACAACAAGCACTCGATAGGTGTCGGCGGACACATCAACCCCGTCGACTCCGGGCCCCAGGCAGGAGCCAATGAGGGAGGCACAAACCCCAATCCGATCCCCGCAGCCAGCGCCCGGGAGGTCTCAGAGGAACTTCACATAACAGGTACATACCAAACGCGTACTGTTGGCCTACTGAACGATGACTCGAACGCCGTGGGCGCCGTCCATGTGGGCGTCGTCCAGGTCATGAGCGTCACCGGCAGCGTGGAGGTGCGCGAGGTGGATCAACTGGAAGGTCGCTTCGTCTCTCCCGAAACTCTGCGGAGCCTGCTCACTTCGGGCCAGAACTTCGAGACCTGGTCCGGCCTGCTCATCGAGCACCTCGACGAACTCCTGAGTGACGCCCCACAAACCGCCCAAGCTGCCGTACACTAGCACCCACCCATGAGCCCCACCCGCAAGTCACGCTCCCTGGCGCCCGAGAAAATCTACGATCTGCTCATTGGGGCACGCACCGCAGACAGGGCCACGCTCTACTTTAAGGACGGGCGCCAGATCACCGGAGCCATGATCTTCAACCCATTCAAGGGTACCGGGCGCTTGATCAACATCGACTCCGAGTCGAGCATCGATTTTCAGGTGGACGAGATCCGGGATGTGAAGCTGCTGGGACCGGACATGACAAAGAATCCGGCCTCCTTCCCCGGCGGACAGATCCCGAGGAAATAGCCGCGACTTGCGGATCGGGCGACCTGCCCCGCAGGAAAGGCAGCTTCCGGTTCTCAGCTCTACTGCGGGGGATAGGGAGGCATCTCCGGTTCGAGATCCACATGCACCGCGTCCGCCACGCGGTTGATGTAGTTGAAGTAGCCCACGACCTGAATCGCATCGTGCACGGCTTCATCGTCGAAGCCCTCCGCGCGCAGGGACTCGATGTCAACCTCCCTCATCTCGCCGGGGGCCCTGGTGAGCTTCTCTGCAAAACGGCACAGGGCACGGTCCTCGGTTGAGAGTTCAGCCCCCCTCCAGTCAGCCTTGACGGCAGTCACCAACTCGTCCCGGGCAGAATCTTCCAGGTCCAGGACTTCGGCACGGAAGTCCTCGCCGTGGGCGTGGGTTCAGTAGTGGCAGTCGTTGGTGCGGCTGACAACGGTGGCGAGCATCTCCCTCCTCCGCCGTCCCAGGCCCCCGCGAGCCGACATCAACGTTCCATAAAAACCCATGGAAGCCTCCAGCGTGCGCGGCGCCAGACTCATGGCCCGCACGATGCCAAAGACACGTCCGACACGGGCGCGGGCGGCGGCGTAGCTGCGCCCCAGTCGCCCATCGGCCTCACCCTCAGCTACGGTACGAATCCAAGCCACACTCAACGCCGCAGAGCGGCCTCGATGGCGCGCCGTTCGCGCGGGAAGACCGATGTCGGGTAGTAGGCTTTCAGGAGGCGCTGCGCCCCTTCATCGCCCAGGGCAACCAGGGCATTGATGGCCGCCGAGCGCACGCGGAAGAGGCGCGTATCGAGCAGATCCTCCATGTCCGCGCGCACTGCGGAGTGTCCGCGCCCGAGTTTTCCAAGGGCTTGGATGGCGGTCACCCGCGTCCCCGGGGCCGCCCCGTGATCGTTGGCCCACAGGCGCAGCTGGGGCAGCAATCCGGGGTCATCACAACGCGCCAGCACGCCCAGGAGCCCTTCCTGCAGCACCGCATGGGGTGAGGGCTCGTGGAGCCGGTCGCCCAGCCAAGCGTAGGCCGTGTCCGGGGCACTGACGCGCCTGAGGGAGGCCGCGGCGATCATGGTCCGCCAGGAGAAGCCGGCATCGAAGACGCTCTGGGCCAGATGGGCCAGGGTTTCATCGCCGCTTTCCTCGGCTACAAAACCCTCCAGGGCACCCAGGGCCGCCACGCGCACCCGGGCCTCGGAGTCCTCCTGGGCCACGGCGCTCAGGACCTCGCGCGCCCTCTCCCCCCCCCCGGCGGCCAGCGCTGCCACCGCAGCCTGGCGCACGAAACGCGAGGTATCGGCGGCCAGGCGACTAAGCAGCTCACCGCGAATCAGCTCCGCCGTCCCCTCATTTGCGGTTGTCGCGAGCAGTCGCCCGAGCACTTCGACGGCCATCAGGCGGCCGCCCACATCATCATCCTGTCCGGCGATGGCCAGCCATTCCGAGGTGCGCTTCTCACTGTCCACCCTGGCCGGCAGGGCACCGTACTTATCAAAACGCACCCAGGTGGGGCGTTCGTCACAGGGCAACACAAAGCGGTGGCGTCGCCGATCCAGTTGCAGCCGATGGTTCCGTATTCCGCTGGTGGTGCGCACCTCAACATCCACCGGCACCTTGAACACCCGGGGAGTCCCGTCGCCTGCTTCCTGGGTCTGCTCCACGGACAAGGACACCTGCCGGTTGCGTCCATCCCACTCCCAGCGCACTGCGATTTCCGGATAGCCCTGACTGTGGAACCACTGATTGAAAAACTCGCCCAGGTCCTGGCCGCTGCTCTCCTCCAGGGACCTGCGCAGGTCTTCTGTCGTCACGCTGCGACCGGCATTGTCACCCACATAGCGGCGCAGACCGGCGAAGAAGGCATCTTCGCCCATGACATGGCGCAGGAGGTGCAAGCGGGCGGCGCCTCCCTGGTAGGTGTGCCCGCCGAAAAACAGGTCCATGGGAGCCCGGTAGATATTGTGCACCGTGGGTCGCCGGTTGGCTCCTATGTCCCCCGCCATGTAGCTCTGCTGAGCCTGCCGCAAGCGCCCCCGGAAATCGTCCACGCCGCGCGAGCGTTCGAAATAGAGCAGCGTCATGTAGGTGGCGAAGCCCTCGTTGAGCCAGATGTGTGACCAGTCGCGGCAGGTCATCAGGTCGCCAAACCACTGGTGGGCCGCCTCGTGCACGACCAGCCCCGTGGCCTCTCGATCGCGACGCCCACGTTCATCCATGAGCGCGCTGCGCGTCAGGGTTGTGGCGGAGATATTCTCCATGCCGCCGAAGGGGAAGTTGTCCACGCAGGCCTGGCTGTACTTGGCGTAGGGATAGCGCCGTCCGGTCACCTCCGAGAGGAAGGCCAGGGCTTCATCAGTTTCGGCAAAGGCCGCTTCCATCAGATGCTGATCTTCATCCGCAGCCAGAAAGAGCAGGGGAATACCGTCCCACTCGCCCTCCTGGACCACGAACTCCCCGGCCACCAGCGTTGTCAGGTAGGCCGGGTGGGGCGTGGGCATGCGCCACAGGTCCGTGCGCCAGATACCCTCGGTGCTGCTGTCGATCAGCTCCCCCGCCGCCACGGAAGTCCAATGCGCGGGCATGGTGACGCGCACCTCACTGGTGGCGCGATCAGAGGGGAAGTCCCAACAGGGGAACCACCACTGGGAGTCCTCGCACTCGCCCTGCGTGAAAACATGAGTGGCGGCTCCATCGCTATCTCCGGCGAACCACAGGCCCTTCCGGGGCAGGCCAGCGTAGGAGACGGTGAGCTCGGTGAAGTCGCCGTGCGCCAGGGGCTCGGCCAGGGTGATATTCAGTTGATTGCCACGGTGCTCGAAAACCAGCTCGCGCAGGGCGCCGTCGCGCACGCTCGAGACCTCCAGGCCTGCCAGATCCAGGGTCACAATCTCCAACTCGTCCACGACCGCATGCAGACGAACTGTGCAACGGGCAGAGAAGGAGCGGGCCCGCGGGTCGAGGGCCAGGTCAATGGAGTAGTGCGCCACATCGAAATCGCTGATGCGCGGGTTGTGAACCGTCGCACGTACACCGGCTGACGGCGTCGGCAATACTTGGCAGGCAGTGGTCAGGGCCAGGGCACACAGGAGGAGTCGTTTCATGGTGAGTCTCAG
>DASCNH010000088.1:0-7101 GCA_036011365.1 Planctomycetota bacterium
GCGAACAGGGGCAGGCCTCCCAGGGCTCGTCCCATGGCTTGCTGCAGGCGCGCCGCATCCCAGGGCGGGCCGAGCAGGCTGGCGCGCCTCAGGCGCCAGAGGCCGACGCAGGCCACTACGGGGGCCGCGAGGGGGGCCAGGGCCCAGAGGGGTGGACCGGCCCAATCCACCGACATGAGTGGAGGCTGCACGGCTGCCAGCAGCAGGCAGGCGCCGGCGGCGTACAGGAAGTACCTGGGACGGTGACCCACTGGACCGCCATCCTCACCGTCCTCCAGGCGCCCGAGGCGCGCCAGAAAGAACACGTGCAGGGCGTAGAGCGGCGGCAGGGCGAGCCAGGAGGGCTGCTCCGCCCCGTTGCTGAACTGCATGCCGACCAGCAGGGCCAGGCTGAGGTTCAGGCCGCGGCAGGCGCCCAGGAGCAGGGGCCCCAGGAGCGGGCCCCGCGGACCCCGGGTGTAGCTCAGGATCAGAAGGACGAGCGCCAGGGCTGGGTAGACTGCTAGGGGTCGCCCCGCGGGCGAGGCGAGCAGCGCAGCCCCCAGGCCCACGGTCAGCAGCGCCAGACCCAGCAGCAGGGCAGCGCCCGCCCGCAGCTCGCCGGCCGGTAGGGGACGCTCGGGGCGCGTCAGGCGGTCGCCGTCGCGGTCGGCCCAGTCGTTGAGTACCAGGCCGCCGTGCAGGAATGCCAGGCAGGCCAGGACGACGGTCAGGGGAGCGGCCAGGAGGAGCTGGCCTCCGGGGTCCCGGGGCCAGCCTCCGGCCCCCAGCACCAGGCCCGCCAGAGCATCTGCCACGGCGCTGGGAAACAGGGAGATGCGCAGCAGGCGCAGGAGGGCACTGGACGGCGGCCCTGGGGGTGGCGACGGCCGCGGGGACATTGTCGAGTGCCCCTAGAAGATCCAGCGCATGATGTCGTTGTAGGTCACATACAACATCAGCGAGAGGATCACGATCAAACCCGCCATCTGGCTGTAGCCGAAGATCTTCTCCGAAACCGGTGAGCCCTTGAGCTTCTCAATCAGCAGGAAGAACAGGTGGCCGCCGTCGAGCACCGGAATCGGGAGCACATTCAGGAAGGCCAGGTTCATGCTCAGCATGCACAGGAAGAAGAGAAACTTGGTGAAGGCCACGGAGGCCCAGGTGTGGGAGACGACGCCGATGGTGATGATGCCACCGATGTTGTCACCCTTGACCTGGCGCGAGGCGACCCGCTGCAGGGTCAGCCAGGCTTCCTCCACAAAACGCCAGGAGGAGGAAATGCCCACGGTGACCGCAGACCACAGGGAGGGGGCCTGGTAGGTGTACTCCGCCAGGGCCAGGCTGAGGCCGTAGACGGGATCACGCCAGGGGGCTGGCGTTACCTCTATGTCCAGGGTAGTGGGGGAGAGGCCGCCGGCATCCGTACGCCTGACGCGGAACAAGAGGGCGCTGTCAGCCTCCGCCGCCGCCCGTTAGAGGGTCATGATGTCCCGGTGGCCTGCGATGGTTGTCGGGCCTGGGGCCCGGGGGCCGCTCCCGCCCGCTGCTCCGGCCAGGCTCCTTTCCAAGAGCGTCGTCGCGCCGGCGGGGCCGAGTTCCAGCAGCTCGTCAGCGTCCCGCAGGCCCGCGCGTTCAGCCGCGGAACCGGGCATGATTACCAGGCGCGTGGTATCCCAGTCCTCGCCCAAGGCGATCGAGTTCGCCAGGGCCAGGCCCTGTTCCGGCGTCAGGCCCTGCTGCACCAGCTCCAGGGCGGCGCCGTCGCGCAGGACACGCCAGGCGGTTTCGGCGCATCCTCCGGCCAGAATCCGATGCAGGTCGCCCGGTCGCAGCACGGCCTGCTCTCCCACCGCCAGCAGGCGGTCCCCCACCCGCAGGCCGAGGCCCCCGAGCGAGTCACCCGGGCGCAGGGCAGTCACCAGTTGCGCTGGCCGGGCGATGCCCAGCAGGGGAACCTCCGAGGCCGGCCCCGGAGTCGGTTTGAGGTGCACCTGCAGTCGCTCACCGGCGCGCTCGATGGTCAGGTCGAGGGCCGCCCCCTGGCGTTGGGCCAGGGCCAGGGAGGCATCCAGCGGCAGACCGGGAGGAGCCCCGGCCAGGGCCAGCAGGCGGTCGCCCTTCCGCAGGCCGGCGACCTGGGCTGCGGAGCCCTTGGCCACTTTTATGCGGTGCTCCGGATCCATGGGCGGCGTGACGCCCAGGGTGAGGGTCCCCATGCGTTCGCTGTAGACGGGGACGACCGTGATCGTGCGCGCTTCTTCAGCATCCGGCTCCAGGATCTCGAGCAGGGAACCTTCCGCCGGACCGAGGGCCACCTCGTTGGGAATGTGCATGAAGCCGAAGACCGACTTGCCGTTGATCGAGAGCACGCGCGTGCCGGCCTCCAGACCGGCCTGCCAGGCGGGTCCCCCGGGCTGGGGTGTACCGAGCACCGGTTGGGTGAAGGGCACGCCCACGGCCAGCACGATGGGGAAGATGACCATGCCGAAGATGACATTCATGATCACTCCACCGGAGAAGATCAGGAAGCGCTGGGAGACACTCTTGGCCTGCAACTCATCCGGGCGCGGCGCGCCCCCGGCGCTCTCCTCGCCGGCCATCTTCACATAGCCGCCCAGGGGGATCAGGGCCACCTGGTAGCAAGTGCCGCCCCGCGTCCGGCTCCAGAGGCGCGGCCCAAAGCCGAGGCTGAATACGTCCACGCGTACACCACAGTAGCGCGCCGCCAGGAAGTGGCCGAGCTCGTGTACGAAAATGACCAGGCCGATCCCCAGGGCGACCTGGAGATAGCGCAGCATGTCAAAGAGAAAGTCCATGTAGGGTACTGGGGGCAATTAGGGGACTAGGTGCGTGTCACGGTGCCGGGCGGCTGCTGGACGACTCGGGTGGCAAGGCGGGTGCGGGCCAGCTCGCGGGCGCGGGTGTCGGCGGCGAGGAGCTCGTCAATGGACGCATAAAGGCCCGGCCGCTGGTCTAGGGTGGCTTCGTTCAAAGTGCTGATTTGATCAAAGGACAGGCCGCCATCGAGAAACGCCTGCACGGCAATCTCATCAGCGGCATTGAGTACGGCGCCGGCATCCTGGCCCTCGTCCAGACATCTATAGCCCAGGGAGAGAGCCGGAAAACGCAGCGTGTCTGGCTCCCTGAAGGTGAGGCCATTGAAGCTGCTGACATCGAAGCCCTTGAGCGTTGTGGGCGCCCGCTCCGGATCATGGATGGCGCAGTGGATCGGCAGACGCATGTCCGGCGGCCCCATCTGGGCTAGGACCGACCCATCGATGAACTCAACCATGGAATGCACAATCGACTGGGGATGGATGACGACCTCAATGCGTTCCCGGGAAAGTCCAAAAAGATGGTGCAGCTCGATCACTTCGAGGGCCTTGTTCATCAAAGTGGCCGAGCCCACGGTGACGCGCGGGCCCATGTCCCAGTTCGGGTGGCGCAGGGCCATGGCCGGTGTCACCCCCGACAGCTCTTCGGCCGGTGTGTCCAAGAAGGGGCCGCCGCTGGCCGTGAGCAGAACGCGTCGCACACAATCCAGCCGCTCGCCGCGCAGGCACTGGTGGATGGCCGAGTGCTCACTGTCCACGGGAACGATGCTGGCCCCGTGCTCCCGCGCCAGGTCCATCAAGAGGGCCCCGGCCATGACCAGGGACTCCTTGTTGGCCAGGGCCAAGGTGTGCCCGCCTGTGAGGACGGCCACCGAGGCCGCCAGGCCCGCCGCGCCGACCACGCCGTGGACGGCGACGGAGTAGTCAGCCGCGGCGCACAGCTCGGCCAGGGCCTCGGGTCCCGAAAAAACGTGCGTGGTGGGGGGGATCGCCGCCGCCAGTTGCTGCGCGGCGCTGCGGTCGAAGAGGGCCGCGAAGGGCGGCTTGAACTCCAGGATCTGATCCCTCAAGGTTTCCCATGAGCTGCCCGCGGCCAGGCCCGCGAGCTCCAGGCCAGAGGCGGGCCCACGAACCAAATCCAGGGTCTGCAGGCCTATGGAGCCTGTGCTACCGAGGACGAGCAGTTTCTTCATCTGGTGGGAGGGTGGGCACCGTGGAGGGGCGGCGTTGACGGTGTCTTGGAGGGGGATACGCCCCTGGGGCCATTGCGTGGGAGGCCGAAGCTCGTAAGAGTGTAGGCGACGGAGCCCAGGCTTGGAATGGATCCGTCCCGACCTCTCCGCTGGATGTCTTCCCTCTCACTCCCTCCAGTTCATGATGTGGCACCGACGAGCAAAGTACTGCCCCCTGTGCGGGAAGACCCTGGGGGAAAAACCCCGCGAGGGCCGCAGGCGCCTGTGCTGCTCCTCCTGTGACTTCGTGCTGTATGCCAATCCCGCCTGCGCCGCTGCCGGTTTGGTGCTCGATGGCGCCGGGCGTGTCCTGCTGGTGCGGCGCTCCATCCCGCCCCACCGGGGCCAGTGGGCCCTGCCCGCCGGCTACCAGGAACGGGACGAGGCCCCGCGCCGGGCCGTGGAGCGCGAGATCCAGGAGGAGACCGGACTGCGCGTCGACGCCGGGCGCCTTTTGGACCTGCTCTTCGTCACCACCGATGAATGCAAGCCCGCCAATGTGGCTGTCTTCCTCTGCGTCCCCCAGGGTGGGGAGCTGCTGGCTGGCCACGACGCTCTGGAAGTGGCCTGGTTCGCCCCGGGCGCCCTGCCGGACGACCTGGGATTCGACAATGCCAGGCGCATTCGGGCCTGGCTCAAGGAGTTGACTGACGCCTGAGCGGAGCTGGCCGCCCAGGCCCGATTCCCGGCGCTCTCTCTACGGCTGCTCGCGCTGGTCTAGTACGCTGTACCGCCCTCACCCAGGAGCCCCGCCGTGACCCAAGAACCCTCCCTCAGCTACCGCGACGCCGGCGTTGACATCGCCGCCCAGGACGAGACCCTGGCCCGCTCCCGGGCCGCCATCCGTGCCACCTTCACCCCGGGAGTACTGGGGGATGTGGGCCTCTTCGGCGGTCTCTTCGACCTGGCAGCCATGGGCTGCGCCGGACAGATTCTGGTCTCCAGCGCCGACGGAGTGGGCACCAAACTCGAGGTGGCGCGCCGCGCCGGAATCCACCATACGGTGGGCCGCGACCTGGTCCAGCACTGCATCAACGACATCCTCGTGCAGGGGGCGAGGCCGCTCTTCTTCATGGACTATGTGGGCACCGGCCGCCTGGACCCGGTGGTGCTGGCGGACGCCATCCGCGGCTGCGCCGAGGCTTGCTGTGACCACGGCGTAGCCCTGCTCGGCGGCGAAACCGCCGAGATGCCCGGCCTCTACGGGGACGGCGACTACGACCTGGTCGGCTTCATCGTCGGAGCCGTGGCGCGCGAGCGCATCCTCGACGGTAGTCGCGTAAGACCCGGCCAGATCCTGCTGGGCTTGACCTCCAGCGGCCTGCACACCAACGGGTATTCCCTGGCTCGCCGCATCCTCTTCGACAAGCTCGGCCTGGATGTGAACGATCGCCCGGCGGGTCTGGAGGGAGCCTCGGTGGGGGAGGCCCTGTTGGCTCCCCATCGCTGTTACCTGGAGCTGCTCTGGCCGCTGCTTGAAGAAGGCCGCCTGGCGGCCATGGCACACATCACCGGCGGCGGCTTGCGCGACAACCTGCCGCGGGTGCTCGGCGCCCATGCTGCCGCCATCGACCGTTCCAGCTGGACCCCCCCGGCCCTGTTCCGTCTATTGTGCGAGGCTGGCCCGGTGGATCTTGAGGAGGCCCACCAGGCCTTCAACATGGGCATCGGCATGGTACTCGTCGTCGAGCCCGACGATGAGGCCCCCGTGCGGGAGCACCTCGCCGGTGCCGGTGAAACGGTCGTGCCCCTGGGGAGCGTCGTCGAACGCGCCGGCGACGAGCCCGGCGTGCGTTGGACATCGTGACCGCCGCCCTCTTGTTTGGGTGCCTGCTGCTCGGCGCTTCGCCGCCGCCTGCCGCGAGAGTATTGGAGGCCAGACCATTCATCAGCCTCGATGACACGCTGGCGGGCCTGGTCGCCGAACTCGGAAACGACGCGGAGTTAGACGCCGAGGCCGGGCGCGAACTGCTGACCCGGGCCTTTTCTCGCTTCCGCGGGGAGGTTGACGCCTGGCGCCTGGATGGGGCCTTGCACCTGGCCGAGGCCCTGCACCGCCGGGCCGCCGCGACCTGGAGCGCCATGAGCCTGGCATTGCTCCAGACGCGCCTGGGTCTGGCGGACGCTGCCGAGGCCACGCTTTCGCAGCAGCTGGCCCGCACGGGCCCGGGAGCCGAACGCCGGGATCTCCTGGAACGGTTGGGCCTGGCGCGTCTGGGTGCCGGACGCCGGGGGGAAGCCCTCAGCGCTCTGGGCCACGCCTGGTACTCCGGCTCCACCAATGCGGGGCAGGTACTGGGTGCTCTGGCGCTCTCCGGGGGGCGAGCCGCCGAGGCCCGCCGCCTCTTCGGCGCACTCCTGGCGGTGCCCGCGCCGGGGGCTGGGGCCCGGGCCCAGACTCCTCCCTGGGCTCTCAGGGGTTGGGGGCTTGCCATGGTGGGCGGCGCAAACCAACCTGTAGCCGACCAACGGGCTTCCAAGGCGCCCGCGAAACGGTCTCCGCGGGCAACTTCGGCCCCCTCCGACACTACTCGCTGATATGACTAACCCCAGATCGTCGACCAACATGCTGCCCCTCATTCTCGCCCTGTTTTTAGCCACCCCGGGCCTGGCCGCCGCCCAGGACATTCCCGAGCGCGATGTGGAGAAGCTCGGCGGGCAGATCGCCGACTACATCGAGGCCCGTAACGAGAAGAAGGGACGCTCGGAGGCCGAGCAGGATATCCGCGAAGCCCTGGCGAAGCTGCAGGACAAGCGCCTCAAGGGAACTGACCCGCTCTCCAAGCACGCGGCCCTGGGGCAGGCCATTTGGCACTCGAAGAGCTACGGCAAGCAGAAGGGCATCAAGAAGGGCAAGGTCTCCGACATGTTGGTCGAGGATCCGCCGGCGTTCTATGGCAAGGATTTCGAAATAGAGTTCGCCATCCACGCCCCTTCCTCCTACCGCGCATCCAAGGGGCCCTACCCGGTCATCCTCTGCATCCCGGACAAGGGGGAGACTCCCAAGCAGCACTTGACTGAGCAGTGGACCGACAACGCCCTGCGCGAGGAGG
>DASCNH010000089.1:0-9126 GCA_036011365.1 Planctomycetota bacterium
CCCACATTGTGGTGGCTCTTGATCATGGCCGTATTCCCACCGTGCACGGGGACGGACTCGATCACATCCGGGTAGAGCGTGCCCTGTCCCAGGTAGCGGGCATTGGTAAAACGGCGGGCTTCTTCCCGGAAGACCTCCACGAACTCATGGCCAATGATCTTGCGTTTCCGCTCGGGATCGGTGACGCCCGCCAGGCGCGAGAGGAAACGTTCGGCGGCATCGATGACGGTCAGGTCCAGGCCGAAGTGCTCCTGGAAGGTGCTCTCGACCACCTCGCGCTCACCCTTCCGCAGCAGGCCGTTGTCCACGAAGATGCAGTGCTGGCGCGGGCCAATGGCGCGGTCGACGATGAGGGCCGCCACGGATGAATCCACGCCACCGGAGAGGCCCAGGACGACCTCGCCGGTCTCGCCTACGATTTCATTCACGCGGGCCACTTCGCGCTCGACGATGCTGTCCGGCAACCAGTCGCCGGGCATCTGGCAGACGCTGATCAGAAAGTTCTCGACAATCTCCCGGCCGCGCACCGTGTGGCTGACCTCCGGGTGGAACTGGAGCCCGTAGAGGCGGCGGGCCGGGTCCCCCACGGCGGCGTTGGCACAGGTGTCCGAGGCGGCGTAGATATCGAAACCAGCGGGCAGCGCGGTGACCTGATCTCCGTGGCTCATCCAGACGACCGTGCGCCCCTCCACATCCTTGAAGAGGTCGGCGGGGCGCTCGATGACAATTGAAGTGTGGCCGAACTCACGCTCGCTGGCGGGGGTCACCTCACCACCCAGAGTGCGACACATCCACTGCATGCCGTAGCAGATGCCGAGGACCGGCACACCGGCGGCGAGCAGCTCAGCCGGCACCTCGGGGGCATCGTCGGCGTAGACCGAGGCCGGCCCGCCGGAGAGGATGATCCCACCCAGGTTCATCTCGCGCGCCTTGGCCAGGGCCAAGCTCGGCGGTGCTATCTCACACCAACTGCCCGCCTCGCGCACAATGCGCGCGATCAACTGGGCGTACTGGGTGCCCAGGTCGACGATCAAGATGCCCAGGGGGTCGGCGGCGTGCTGTGAGGCTGAGCTCATTCCTGGAAGTAGTTGGAGGATTCCTTGGTGATGGTCACATCGTGGGGGTGGCTTTCCCGAACCCCGGCGCTGGTGATGCGAATGAAGCGCGCCCGTTCCCAGAGATCCGCAAGGGTGGCGGCTCCGCTGTAGCCCATGCCGGCACGCACGCCGCCGCACATTTGATAGGTGAAAGCCGAGAGCATGCCCTTGTAGGGCGTCATGCCTTCGATGCCTTCGGGCACCAGCTTGTCCGTTTCGGTCACATCACCCTGTCGGTAGCGTTCCTTGGAGCCTTCGAGCATGGCCCCCACGGAGCCCATGCCGCGCACGCTCTTGAAGGAGCGCCCCTTGTAAAGAAAGGTCTCGCCGGGGCTCTCCTCCAGGCCAGCGAAGAGGCTGCCGAGCATGACAGCCGAGGCACCGGCAGCCAGGGCCTTGACCACATCGCCGGAGTAGCGGATGCCCCCGTCGGCGATCACGGGCACATCCGTGCCTCCGATCTCGGAGAACACGTCCTGTACGGCGCTGAGCTGGGGCACCCCCGTACCGGCCACGATCCGAGTAGTGCAAATAGAACCGGGCCCGATGCCCACCTTGACACCGTCCACGCCGGCTTCCACCAGGGCCCGGGCGGCCTCCGCCGTGGCCACATTGCCGGCCACCACATCCACCGTGAAGCGGCTCTTCAGCTCGCGCACGGTCTCCATGACATTGCTGCTGTGGCCATGGGCCGTGTCCACCACCAGCACATCCACACCGGCCCCCACCAACCCCGCGGCCCGCTCGTAATCGTGGACACCGATGGCAGCCCCCGCACGCAGGCGCCCACGCCCGTCCATGGCCGCATGGGGAAAGGCGTGCAACATGTTGAGATCCTTCATGGTGATCAGACCCGCCAGGGACCCATCGCCTTCGAGGATGATCAGCTTCTCGACCTTGTGGCGGTGCAGAAGCTCGCGGGCCTCCTCCAAGGAGGTACCCGGCGGCGCCGTCACCAGGTTCGTGCCGGTCATGATCTCGCTGACCCGCGTGGCATCGCTCTTCTCAAAACGGCAATCACGCCGCGTCAGGATCCCGACTACCGATTCGCCTTCGAGGATCGGTAGCCCCGAGATGTTGTGCTCGGTCATGATCGCCCGGGCCTCGCCCACGGTGGCGGTCGGCGGCAGCGTCCAGGGATCGAGGATCACGCCGTTGGCGCTGCGCTTGACCTTGTCCACCTCGTTGATCTGCCCTTCGACGGTCAGGTTGCGGTGGATGATTCCAATGCCTCCCTCGCGGGCCAGGGCCACGGCCAGCTCCCACTCGGTGACCGTATCCATGGCCGCCGAGGCCAGGGGAATCTTCAGCGGGACATTGCGCGAGAAACGGGTGGCGAGGTCCGCATCCCGGGGCAAGACATCCGAGTGCCGCGGGACGAGCAGGACATCGTCAAAGGTCAGGCCTTCAGGCAGGGGTTGGTTCATGGTGCGCACGGATCCTGGAAGTGGCGTGCACGCCCGCCCGGGACACCGTGCCTGGAGGTCACCTGCGGAGCTGCTCCGCTCTGGCCGGGACAGGGTTCCACACACCTGCTTCACTATTGTGGAAAGGGACGAGTTTATCCGCCCCGCAGGCTACCTCCAAGGCCCCCGCCCCAATCGTGCCCCTATATCTCCCCGGGACTCCAAAATGGCACCTGCCAGGGATGAATTGAAGAGGGCCCGACACCCGCCGAAGCGAAATACCGGGCCCCAAGAAGGAGGAGATGACCATTTGTCGTCCGGCGGCCCGCCCCCCATTAGCCCCCAGCCGGATTTTCCCCTGGCCTGAAACTGCCAATCAGTCCTAAGAGAGTGTTTGACAACACCTTGCGGGCGGGGCTCCATATGCTCGGGAGCCAGCCCGGCCCCGATTCCTCAGCGTGCCCCCCACCTTCCTCCACATTTTCCCATCCTTCGTCCCCGGGGGCGCCCAGCAGCGCGTCGCGCGCCTGGCCGCCGCCCTGGCGGAGGCCCTGCCGGAGGCGCCGCAGCAGGCTGTGATGGCCCTCGACGGCTGCACCGAGGCCGAGTCAATCTGGCCCCGCGATGTCCCCCTGGAGCTGGTCCCGGCGCCGCCCCCCGGGGGCAGCCTCTCGCGCACCGTGGCCCTGCGCACCATGCTGGCCGCCCGCGCGCCGGATCTGCTCCTGACATACAACTGGGGCTCCATGGACGCGGTCTTCGCCGCCCGCAGCCTGGGCCTCAGCGCTCATGTCCACCACGAGGACGGCTTCAACGCCGACGAGGCCGCGGTCCTCAAGCCCCGGCGTAACTGGGCGCGGCGCCTGGCCCTGGCCACGGCCCACCGCCTGGTGCTTCCCTCGACCACCCTCTACACCATCGCCCGCGAGCGTTGGCACCTGCCGGAGCGCCGCCTGGCTCTGATCCCCAACGGCATTGCCAGCGCGGACTTCGCACCGACGGAACAGCGTGGCACCTCCGTCGAGCTGCGCCGCAGTCTGGGCCTGGGCGCGGAGACTCCGGTCATCGGCACCGTCGGCCACCTGCGCCCGGTGAAGAACCACGCCCGCCTGCTCCAGGCCTTTTCCCACTTGGATGCTGATCTCGGCGCGCAGCTCGTGATTGTGGGCGACGGCCCCGAACGCACAAGCCTGGAGGCGCAGCGCTCCCAGCTGCCCCACCCCGAGCGCGTCCACCTGGTCGGCCATCAGGATCCCTGCGCCCCCTGGTACTGCCTCTTCGATCTCTTCACGCTCTCCTCCGACAGCGAGCAGATGCCAGTGTCCCTGCTGGAGGCCATGGCCGCCAGCCTCCCGGTAGCCTCCACGGCCGTCGGTGATGTGCGTGAAATGCTCCCGCCGATTCAAGCGCCGTACCTGTGTGATGCAGACGCACGCGGAGCCCGGCAGCTGGCGGCTTCCTTCGGAACGCTCATCGGAAACCGAGAGCTGCGCGGGGAGCTGGGCACCGCAAACCGCGCGCAGGTCGTGCGCAACTACGACTTCGGTGTCATGGTGGCCGCCTATGCCCGTGTCTACCGGGAAGCCATGGGCGACCGGTAGCGGGAACCCTGCCCGGGCTCCCATACCTCGTGCTCCGCAAAAGAGGCGGGGACGAACCCTGGGGCACGCCCCCGCCCGCACATGAGAGAAAGGAGATGTCACGTTCTCGGTTACCCCGGGCCCTGCTTGATCGGTTTCTATGTTTTTCCCCGCGCTTTCCAAACTGGGGTACAATGGAGCCACGTCGAGATTGGGAAACCTCGACGCAACCTCTGCAAGGGGGGCGGCGTTACAGCAAGGACGCCGTCCCCACTTTTTTTTCCGCACAGCCCAGGAGGCCGCCACCTGGGACCTGGTGCGGCCCGGTGCCCGCACGCCTCCACGCGGCCCTTGGCCACCGGACCGTCACCGGCTGTGTTCCTGACGCCTCGTTTCCCATGATAGGAATCCCATGACCTCCCGCTCCTCAGATGGCGCCCTCCCTCCGGAGCCGGAGCCCTTCACGCCGCTCCCGGTGCAAGCCACAGAACACATCTACGCTTCGCCCTGGGTCGGCCTGCGGCGGGACAGCCTGCGCCTACCGGACGGCAGCATCCAGGAACACCATGTGGTGGAGATCTCTGCCGCCGTGGTCATCGTGCCCGTGCTCGAGTGCGGCACGCTCGCCTTCGTCGGCCAGTATCGCCACGCCCTGGGGACGACGCGCTGGGAGCTACCGGCCGGCCGCCTGGCCAGCGGCGAAGCTCCCGAAGACGGAGCACTGCGGGAACTGAGAGAGGAGACCGGCCTGGCCGCCGCGCAGCTCCACGCCCTCCCGGGCTTCCACCCCACCGGCGGCATCAGCGCCCACTACGCCCACGCCTTCCTCGCCACGGGCTGCCGGCGCGTCAGCGACCCCACGCCGGACGCCTCCGAAATACTCTGCCAACGGGAGTTCACCCGGGCCGAATGCGAGGCCCTGCTGGACGCCGGCCGCCTGAGCGATGGCTTCACCGCCATCGCCCTGATGTACGCCCTGCGCGCCGGTCTAGCGGGCGCGAGTTGACCCCACGACGGGCAGGACCTCCAGCAAGGGCCCCGGCCGATTAACGGTCCAAAGGCCCGTCAGCGGAAAGTCCATCTCCGTGGGCAGGAAGGCCTCGGCCCGGGCGGCACCACGGGCGCGCGCGCTGGCAAAGGGATCCACCGCCCCCAGGGGCGCTCCCAGCTCCAGGACCTGACTCAGGAATGAAGCCTGGGACAGGCGACGCCGCACGCGGCAGAGATGGGTAACCTGAAGTTCCGCCAGGACCTGCGCCGGGGTGGCGCCGTACTCCCCGAGCCCGTTCCGCACGCTGACGGTACCGGCGCGCGTGTCCACATCGAACAGATCCTCGATCAGAACCGCCGTCAGCCCCCACTCGGAAACGTCCAAGCGATCCTCTCCCAGGGCGCGCAGCCGGTGGCGCTCCCGGGTGGTCAGGCCGCCACCACAGGCCTGGCGCAGCTCGCGGGTCAGCTCCAAGCTGTTCCAATCCAGGGGCACCTGCGGCCCGTAGCGATCCACCGCCACGCGTGATCCCAAGGGCAGCTGATAGAGCAGCTCCTCCATCTCCGCGCGGGTGTCCTGGCGAACCAGAACCACGGCGAACCGCACGGCCTGCACCAGGGGCAGGGCCAAGAGGGGCACCAGCAGACACAGGCGCCCGGGCCCGAGGGGCAGGGCGCCATCCACGCGGCCGCGGCTCACCAGGGATTCCAGGGCCACGCCACCACACAGGGCCAGGGGCGGCACCAGCGGCAGCAGGTAGCGCAGGTGGTCGCTGGAGTTGGTCAGGAAGAACCCTCCCCACAGGACTGCAAAGAGGATCAGCGGCCGCAGGCTTGGCCGGCGCCAGGCCAGGGGCAGTCCCACCAGGCCGAGGATCAGGAGCACCGGGTCGTAGCCGAAAAAGGCCCGCGTGAGGCGCGTGAAGGTCTCCGCGCGCAGATCGAAGATCAAGCTCATGCCGCCGACGCTGAGGCCTCCTGCATCACCGGCGGCGGCGCCCCCTACTACACTCTCCGCGGGTGTTGCGCCGTGCACCAGGAGGTAGGGATGGCCGAGGATGAAGCCCGCCAGGGCGAAGGCGGCCACGGCGGCGAGACCCAGGAGGATGCGCCGCGGGCTGAGCAAGACCAGCGGCCACGGCCCACTTGTGCTCCCCTGGCCGGGCCGCTCAGCGGGACCGAGAAGCCAGGCAAAGGCGGCCAGGGCCAGAATGCCGAGGCCCGCCTGGTGGCAGGCGAAGGCCAGGCCGGCGGCCAGGCCACAGGCCAGGAGCGAGCGGCTGCGCCCGCCCTCCAGGTAGCTGATGGCGGCCCAACAGGCCAGGGCGGTGGCCAGCACCAGGGCCCCCCAGGGGCGCTCCTGGGTGGAGAACTGAATCGCCAGGAGGCCCGTGGCCCCCAGGAAGGCCGCCCCCCAGGCCCCGGCGCCCAGGCCCGCCCGACGCCCGGCCCGGTACAATACCCAGGGCACCGCTGCCCCCATCAGCGCCAACAGAATGCGCGCCAGGAGATGCACCTCGCCGGGGTTGGCCAGCAGCTCCTCGCCGTAGTCGGCGGCGTCCCGCCAACGCTCCGTCGCCAGCCCCAGCCCGAAGTGACCCGCGTAGACCGGCAACAACAGGTAGGGCAGCAGATTCGGATAGGTGGAGTACTCCCCCACCTGCGGCACCGGATTGCGATCCCGGGCCATGCCCAGGGAGTTCTTGACGAGGTGCGTATCGGGGATGTAGTTGCGCGGCAGGCCGTGATCGATGGGCCACAGTCTAAGTGCCAGCGGCAGCACGACAACCAGGGCCAGAAAGGCCAGCCCGCGCTTGGGTCTCCCGCGTGTTGCCGCTTCAGACATGGAGCCGGCCAAGCCTCAGGCTTCCGGGTCGACCTCGAAACGCTTCAGGAAGTCATCCGTTAGCTCCACATCATCAAGGCGTGTGATCAGGAGTTCTATGGGCTCGACGAAGTGCACGCGCAGCAACACACGGCGCAGGGTGCTGATCCAGCGGTGCCGCTGGTTGGAGAAAAGCTTCTCCTCCTTGCGCGTGCCCGAGCGTTCAATGTCTATGGCCGGGAAGATGCGCCGGTCAGCCAGCTTGCGGCTGAGTACGATCTCGCTGTTGCCGGTGCCCTTGAACTCCTCGAAAATCATGGAGTCCATGCGGCTGCCGGTTTCCACCAGGCAGCTGCCCAGGATCGTCAGGCTCCCGGCGGTTTCCGTGTTGCGCGCGGCGCCAAAGATCTGGCGCGGCCGCTCCATGGCGCGGGAATCGAGGCCGCCGGACATGGTCCGCCCGGAGCTGCCCGCCATGTTGTTGTAGGCGCGGGCCAGGCGCGTGATGGAGTCGAGCAGCAGGACCACATCCTCGCCCATCTCCACCAGCCGCTGGCAGCGGCGCCAAACAGCCTCCGCCAGTTGAATATGATTCTTGGCGGTCTGGTCACTGGTGGAGACAAACACCTGCCCCTTGGTGCTGCGCACCCATTCCGTGGCCTCCTCCGGGCGTTCATCCACGAGCAGCACCATCAGGTGGACCTCCGGATAGGCCTGCTCGATGCCCTTGGCAAACTCGCGCATCAGGATGGTCTTGCCGCTGCGCGGCGGGGCCACGATCAGCGTGCGCTGCCCGCGCCCCACCGGGGCGATCAGGTCCAGGACACGCATGGAGACATTGTCGGTCACATCGCCCACGGCGTAGTGGAAGTCCGGATCAATGGTCACCAGGCTGCGGAAGTCGCCGGTGGCCGCCCACGCCTTGGGTTCCTTGCCATCCATCTCAGTCACATCGAGCAGCTGCCACTTGTGCTTCTGCCCGCGCCCGATGGGTCCCTTGACCATGGCTCCCTCGCGCAGCCTGTGGCGCTGGATGAGGTTCTTGGGCACATAGATATCCCGCTTGCTGGGCGTGAACTGGGCTTCCTCCTGACGCAGCACACCAATGACGCCGTTGTCGAGGCAGAACATGCCACTACCCTCCCCCTGGGCCTCTACCCTGCGCCCCTGTTGGCCTTGCTTGCGCTGACCCTGCTGACGCTTCTGCTTCTGACGCCGCCCCTGGCCTTGTTGCCCCTGGCCCTTCTGTCCCTGGCCCTTCTGTCCCTGGCCTCTTTGTCCCCGGCCCCCGGGCTTCTTCCTGCGACGCTGGCCCTGGCCACCTTGCTTCCCCTGTGAGCCTCCACCGCCCTTACCTTCCCCCTGGTTGCCTGACCCGGAACCCTCGTCCCCTGAACTGTCCTTGGAGGCTGGCTTGCGTCGCCTGGCACCCTTGGACTTGCCGCCGTTCTGGGAGGCCTTGTCGCGCTGCACGGACTCCGGCCCCATGGCGCCGAAGGGTGCTGTATCGCTGGTGGTGCTTTCTTTTTGGGTCACGGTGGTGTCACGGATCGGTCCGTGCTGGGGGCTCGCCCGAGGGAGCCGCCTGAGCGGGCCACGGGCCTGGATCTGTGGCCGCCGACTGAGCCGACCGCCGAGCTGCCCGCAGTCCACCGCCCGCCCGCCCGGCCTGGCCGGGGAGGGAGCCGCGGGGAGATCGCGTCCCGGGGGGCTACCCGCTGCAAACGGGCCAACTCCGCGAGAGGATCTTCCCGGGTGGACTCGGGATCGTTAGAGGAACTGAATGAACCGGGAGCCGAGCAGAGCCGGCGGCCTGGTTTGCCTCGCCGCCCCGGGTGGGTCCCGGATTCCTGGGCAAGGCGCGTGCGTTGGTGATGGTCTTCGCCGTGTGGCTCCGTCAGCGACGGCGGCCGGCTAGGGCGGTCCCCGGAAAGATGTCCCCGGGGCAAGCGTCCATCCTTGGTTAAAGGATGCCCGATGGTGTGCCCAATGGCCACGGGAAACGGGAAAAACAGGTCCTGGCGAGCTCGATTACCCGCCTGCATGGCTTCTGGGGGCCCATGCGGGCTATCGGCGTCGGGAGGGCCCAATCAGGAGGAAAAATGGTCGGGGTGAGAGGATTTGAACCTCCGACCTCTGCGTCCCGAACGCAGCGCTCTACCAAGCTGAGCCACACCCCGAAGGCCGAAGACCCTATTCGAGGCCCCACTGAGGGTCAAGCTTCAGCG
>DASCNH010000090.1:0-17567 GCA_036011365.1 Planctomycetota bacterium
AAGGTGTAGGAGAACCCGGAGCAGCCCCCGCCCTTGACGCCCACGCGCAGAGCCGTGCCCGTTGGCATTTCCTGTTCCTTGATGATGCGCTCCAGCTCCTGGCCGGCGCGTTCTGTGAGGGTGATCATGCCTGTTCTCCTGGTTGTGAGTCGCGCTTGGCCTTGAAGTCCGCGATGGCCGACTTGATGGCGTCTTCGGCCAGGACGCTGCAGTGGATTTTGACCGGCGGCAGGGCCAACTCTTCAACGATCTCGGTGTTCTTCACATCGAGGGCCTCGTTGATAGTCTTGCCCTTGATCCACTCGGTGGCGAGGGACGAGGAGGCGATGGCCGAGCCGCAGCCGAAGGTCTTGAACTTGGCATCCACGATGCGGTCGCCCTCCACCTCGATCTGTAGCTTCATCACATCGCCACACTCAGGGGCGCCGACGATGCCTGTGCCCACATTTGTCTGGCCCTTGTCGAGAGCCCCGACATTGCGCGGGTTGTTGTAGTGGTCGAGTACCTTGTTGCTGTATGCCATGAGTGTTCTGCTTGATCAGTGATCCGCTTGCCACTGGACCTTTGAGAGGTCGACGCCCTCAAGGGCCATTTCGTAGAGCGGTGAGAGTTCACGCAGGCGGGTAACCGCTTCCCTTACCTGCGCAGCGGCCGAGTCAACCTCGGCCGTGGTTGTAAAGCGCCCGAAGCCGAAGCGAATCGAGCATTGGGCCAGCTCATCGGAGACCGCCATGGCGCGCAGCACGTGGCTGGGTTCCAGGCTGGCGGAGGTGCAGGCGGAGCCGGAGGAGACGGCAATGTCCTTAATGCCCATGATCAACGACTCGCCCTCCACATACTGAAATGAGATGTTGGAGCAGCCGGGGATGCGTTCCTGTGCGTTGCCATTGAGGTGTGTGAACTCGAGGGCTCCTAGCAGCTGGCCCTCGAAGCGTTCGCGCAGCTCGGTGAGACGCGCGCTCTCTTCTTCGAGGTGCTCTGCGGACAACTCGCAGGCCTTGCCCAGGCCGACGATGCCAGGGACATTCAGTGTGCCTGAGCGCATACCGCGTTCGTGCCCACCACCGTCTATTTGGGCCACCAGGCGCACGCGGGGATTGCGGCGTCGCACATACAGGCAGCCGACGCCCTTGGGGCCGTAGAGCTTGTGGGCCGAGAGGCAGAGCAGGTCGACTCCGTCGGCGAGCACATCCACGGGGACCTTGCCCACGGCCTGGGTCGCATCCGTAAAAAAGAGCACACCCCGTTCATGGCACAGGGCGCCGATCTCGCGGATGGGGTTCAGGGTGCCGACCTCGTTGTTGGCCCATATGACGGTCACCAGGATGGTGTCCTCGCGCAGGGCGGCGGAGATGGCCTCGGCGGAAACGCGGCCGCTGCCATCCGGCTCGACATAGGTGACCTCGAAGCCGTCCTGCTCGAGGTGCTTGGCCGTGTCGAGCACCGCCTTGTGCTCGACCATGGTGGTCACGATGTGGCGGCCCTTGGAGCCGTACATGGCGGCGGCTCCTTTCATGGCCAGGTTGATGGCCTCGGTGGAGCCTGAGGTAAAGATGATCTCCTTGGGGGAAGCTCCGAGCAGTTCGGCGATCTGCTTGCGCGCGCGCCCGACAGCTTCCTCAGCAGCCCAGCCAAAGGCGTGGCCCCGGCTGGCGGCATTGCCAAAGCGCTCCAGGAAATAGGGCAGCATGGTCTCGAGGACGGCGGGATCCACCGGCGTCGTCGCCTGGTAGTCCAGGTATATGGGAGTGCTCATGGATCAGTTTCCCGGGGGGAAGAGGTTCAGGTGCTCGATGGGGGAGGGGGCTCCGGGCAGGGCCAGCGGCTCGTCTATCAGGGCGCGCAGGCTGGTCTGCTCCATCTGGCGCCAGAGGCCCTGGCGAATGCGCTGAATCGGTGAGCGGATAGGGCAGTTGGGCTCCACATGACAGCCCACGGCTTCCGGGTGTTCGGTCTCACAGCTGGTCAGGGAGGGCTTGCCTTCGAGGGCCGCGACAACCGCGCTGAGGGCCACGCCCTCCGGTTCTAGGGCCAGGCGATAGCCGCCGTGTACGCCGCGTTGGGACTCCAGCAGGCCGGCCCGACAGAGCGCCTTGAGCGACTCACCCAGGTGGCGGCGGGGGATCCGGTAGGTGTCTGCGATTTCACGCACGCTGATCACCTCCCCCCGGCGATCCGCCAGATGCACGAGGCCGATCAGGCCGTACTCGGTGCTTTTTGTGAACTGCAGCATGGGTGATTAGATACAGCATTCATTTAGTGCCATATTCATCCAGAAGGAAGCCCGCTGGGCTGCGAATCTGGCGGCCCGGCGGGCTAGTGCTCCATATCCTACGACGAATCGTCCCTCCTGCCAGGAAAATGGAGGATAAATCTCACCTTTCCGTAAGTGTCTGATATTTGGGCAAGCTGCCAGGCCGACCCCGGGACAGGGCTCTGAAAGCCAGGAGCGCGCCCAGGCTGTTCAAGGCGGGGCCTGTCAACGGCCGAAGAAAGGCCCATGAGCGCTCCGAGGGGAACCCTGTGCTTCACCTGCGGCCTGGCCGTGGGGGCTCCGCCGCGCCTGAACAGGCAGGAGGACGGCAAGGTCTGCCCGTCCTGCATGGAGCGCGTGCTGAACAGCCTGCCGGCGGCCCTGCCCGGAGCGGCCAGCGCCCTGGAAGTGCCTAGCTCACGCTCTCCAGCAGAGAGTGCAGGGCCTCTGGCAGGGGAACCGGCACCAGGCCCCCGGGCTTGAGACGCACGCAGGCCAGCTCCGTCAGGCCATTGGCCACCAACTCCCCGTCCGTGGCCCGGATCATCTCGTAGGAGAAGGTCACCGATGCGCCGCCCAGGCGAGAAACCCGGGGCCGGACCAGGAGCTCGTCCTCAAAACGCAGGGCGGAACGATAGCGAACCTCCACCCGGCGCACGGGCAGGGCCAGGCCTGCCTGCTCCAGCTCGGAGTAGGCACTGCCCAGGTGAGCCAGGAGGCGCGTGCGAGCTTCCTCCATGTAGAGGATGTAGGAACTGTGGTGGGCCACACCCATCTGGTCTGTCTCGCCGTAGCGCACCCGCAGGAGATGTTCAAAGGAGGTCATGGGCAGATGATAGTGGGTGCGGGCGCATCCATGCCCGCTCCATCCCATTGTCCTGGCGCCACGCCGCCGCTTTCGGGCGGGTCAAGCGGGCTTGGGGAAGCCCGGCCCGGGGCCGGCCGGTAGCGCTAGGGACCCCTTGCTGCTACAACCCCACCCCATGGGCCCCTATACGAGCAAGGCTACCTCCACCCGAGACACCGGCGCCGGCGTGCCCCTGGTCGCCCTTGTGCTGACCTGGTTCATTCCCGGCTCCGGGCATCTGTACCTGCGTCGCACCGGCCAGGCCCTGGTGGCCTTCATCCTGGTGGAGGGCCTCTTCTTCCTGGGGCTGGCCCTTTCGGATGGCATGCTGCTCGAGTACCTCTACCCTGAACTGCGCGGCACCTTTGCGGCGGCGCTGACGCCGGAGGCGGGCAATCTCGGAGGCCTGCTCTGGCAGGTGCGCAACTACGGCTACGGCCCGGGCTTTCCGCGTTCCTGGCCCCCGCACATGGAGTTGGGAGTGCTGCTGACGGCCGCCAGTGGAGTCCTCAACCTGATCCTGATGTGCCAGGTGCACACCTTGGCCAGCGGCGGGCAAGGCGACGGAGAGGCGAATCCAAGCCGCTGGGTGCTCCTCACCTGGCTCTGCCCCGGCCTGGGCCACTGGCTCCAGGGGCGGCGCGGGCGCGGGCTGACGATCTTCCTGGCCCTGGGAGGGCTCTTTCTGTTGAGCACCATCCTGGCCGATGGCACCAACTTGGTTCGGGAACGACACTTCTACTACTGGTCTGGCCAGTTCCTGCTCGGCGGCCCGGTGTTGCTGGTTGAGCTCATCTGGGAGCGGGTGGCCGTCAGTGGCCCGGTCGTCTACGAGGACGCGGGGCTGGTCATCGGCTGCGTGGCGGGCATGCTCAATGTACTGGCCATGCTCGATGCCTACGCTCCGGCGGAATCAGAGACGGCACCCGCGACCTCGGCCAGCTCCGTCGGGAGCGGTGTCCGATGAATGACCTGGGGCTTCACATCCTGCTGTTCCTCGCAGTTTCCCTGGTGGTTGTACTGCTCGGGGCCCTGTATGCGGACGGCGACGATGGCCGTGCTCTGCGCTCAATCCCCCGGCGCCTGCTTGTCTTCGTGGTCGGCTGTGGTGCCGTGGCTGCGGTCATCTTGATTCTGGAACACACCCTGGCGTCGGTTACCTGATCACCCCTCGGCCAGGGAGTACAGGCCCCCCGGGTGGCGCAAGACCCGGCCGATCAGCTCCCATTCGACCAGTTCCGTCAGAACCGGCGAGACCGGTTGGCCCAGGAGCCGAGCGAGGTCATCGGCGGTGAGCGTCTCTCCGCGCAGGGCATCCAAGACCGGGGTCGTGCGCTTTCCGTCTTTCCGGATTTGCTCCCGGGCGCCGGAGGCGGCACCGCTGGCGAAGAGCTCTCCCAGGAGCTCCTCGGGCGACTCCACCAGGCTGGCGCCCTCGCGAATCAGGCGGTGCGCGCCCCGGGCCATGGGGTGGTCCACGCGGCCGGGGATGGCGAACACGCTGCGCCCCTGATCGGCCGCCCAGCGGGCAGTGATCAGGGAGCCGGAAGCCCAGGCGGCTTCGACCACCAGAACAGCGGTCGAGAGGCCGGAGATGATGCGATTGCGCAGGGGGAAATGGTGGCGGCGCGGTGGTGTCCCGGGCTCGTACTCCGAGATCAAGAGACCTTCTCGGGCGATGCGCTCTGAGAGCTCGCTGCGGGGCCAGGGGCGATCAACGCCGCAGGCGAGGACGGCAATGGTGCCTGCCCCGGACTCCAGGGCGGCCAGGTGGGCTACGGAGTCAATGCCCCGGGCCAGGCCGCTCACCACCAGGGCGCCGGCCTCGGCCAGGGCGCAGGCGAAGCGTCGGGCCTGGGCCTCGCCGTAGGGAGTCGGCGAACGGCTGCCCACGATGGCCACCGCGGGCGTTCTGCCCAGGAGCTCTCGGCGGCCCACCAGCCAGAGGTCTTCCGGGGCTGGATCGAGTTCCGCGAGGGCCGCCGGCCAGAGGTTGGAGGTCGGCGACAGGTGAAGCAGGGGCGGGCGCACACCCTGGGACGGCCGGGCCCTGGACAGGTCGCCCGCCTAGCGGGAGTTATTCTGCTCGCTCGGTCCCCAAATGGATGCGCGGCCACGCTGCGGCCTCACAGTCGCTGGCTTCTCCATCTGCCAGGCGTGGAAGCACAAAACCCTCCATGTCGTCCAGCAAGGCCGCGATGTCGGCCTGCTCGGTTTGATGCACCAGCGGCCCCAGTAGCCTTCGTTGTCCGCGATATAGGCTGCCGGCACCCTTCAAGTTGCTGCGGCTCAGGTGATAGAGGCAGACGCTGGCCTGCAACAGGCCCTTTAAGAGCCGCGCTCGCGACCCTTCTGCGGCCAGCCAGCCTTCCTCAAAGGCCTCATGGGCGGCCAGGAACTCACCGGCGTTGAAGAGCTCGATACCTTCCTTCAGCGCCTGTGCTCGTCGATCAGGTGCTTGCACGTCTTGTGCCCGATCGGTCATTTGTTCCGGGGGCAGAGGTCTCCCGGCCCGGCGGCCCAGGGCATTCAGTCGTCGCCGCGCTTCCTGCGCTTGCGCTTTTTCTCATCTCCGCCCTCGTCCTCGGGCTCATCACCTTCCTTTTTCTCGGGCTCAATTCCCCAGAAGCGATCCCACTTGCGTTGCATGCCCGTGGGTAGTGAGTGGGGCTCCTCGCGCACTTCGAGGGTCTTCTTCGCGTCGTTCCACCACCCAGTCCACTTCGGCTGACTCTTGCCCTGATCCTCACCGGTCAAGGAAGCCAGGGCGATGCGGAAGTTTTCCATGAAGGGTTGCACCTTGCGCCAGCCAGCCTTGCGCATCATGGACATCAACTCCTCGACGGACTCCTTCGAACGGATGTTCCCCAGGCTGAGGATGCGCGCCTGAATGACACTGTGGTCGGCGGGGGACCAGAGGTCATCTCCGAGGATCTCGATGGAGTCCGGATTGCCGTGCTGGCCGATGGCCTTGATCAGGGCCGCGAAGAGCTCCGGCTGCTTGCGCATCTTCTTGTCGCGCTTGGCGGTCCCGTGCAGGGCATCGAGGGCCTCCTCGTGCTGGAAGAAGCGCAGGGCCTCGATGGCGGCCAGTTGCACGCCCTGCTCCTTGTCCTTCAGGCCCTTGGCGATCAGCGTGGCCACCTCCTCGTCGAAAACCTCGGCGTTCTCCTCGATGGCCAGGGACTTGTCGATGGCGTCCCCCTTCTTGAAGGCCTTTTCCAGTTGCTCCACGGCGGCTTCCACCCGGGCCGGATCCGGCTCAGCGGGCTTGGGCACAGCGGGGTCTTCAGCCAGGGCCAGGGCGCACAGGGTCAGGGGGCAGAGTAGAAAAGCGGTGGTCGGGGCTAGGCGCATGGGGTGTCTCCTACCCCGGAATGGGGCATGTGGGTGAGGATAGTCCGCGAATAACCCCCGTTCCAGGGGGTGGTTCCGGCCGGGCCGGGCACGGCTGCCCGGGCCTCCGCCAGCTGCTATTCTGCTATTTGTCCGAGGACGAGTTGGCCTTGGCCGTGGCTGCCTTCTTGCGCTTCTTCTGCTTGAAGGTGAAGCCCTCGCCGTCCTTGTCCGTGTCCACGGCGATGGGATCGCCCTCGCTGAAAGTGCCTTTCAGGAGATGCTCGGCCAGGGGGTCCTCGATGTAGCGCTCGATGGCCCGGCGCAGGGGGCGCGCCCCATAATCCGGGTGGTAGCCCTTCTCGATCAGGAAACCCAAGGCAGCATCGGTAAGTTCGATATCCACGCCCTTGTCCTTGAGGCGCGTATGCACATCTGCCAGTTGCAGGTGCACGATGGACTTCAGGTCTTCCGTGGTCAGGGCGTTGAAGACGATCAACTCGTCCACGCGGTTCAGGAACTCGGGCCGGAAGTGGCGCTCCACCTCGATCATCACATCGGCGTACATGCGCTTCTTGCGGTCCTCCGGGTTGGCCTCATCGGCCTGCACGCCACCGAAGCCCAGGCTGGAGCCGGCCTTCATCTGTTGGGATCCGAGATTGCTGGTCATGATCAGGATCACATTGCGGAAATCCACATGGCGTCCGAAGGAGTCCGTCAGGCGACCCTCTTCCATGATCTGCAGCAACATGTTGAAGACATCCGGGTGGGCCTTCTCGATTTCGTCGAGGAGCACCACGCAGTAGGGGCGCCGGCGCACTTTCTCGGTCAGCTGGCCGCCCTCCTCGTAGCCGACATAGCCGGGAGGCGCTCCCACCAGGCGCGAGGCGTTGTGCTTCTCCATGAAGTCGCTCATGTCCATGGTGATGACGGCGTCTTCGTCCCCGAACATGAAGTTGGCCAACTGCTTGCACAGGTAGGTCTTGCCCACGCCGGAGGGGCCGAGGAACACAAAGGAGCCCATCGGGCGACGGGGATCCTTCAGGCCCGAGCGTGAACGCCGCACGGCGCGCGCGATGGCCTTGATGGCTTCGTCCTGGTGGATGACGATGGCGGACATGTGGTCTTCCATCTGGAGCAGGCGCTCGGCCTCCTCTTCTTCCAGGCGTGTCAACGGGATACCGGTCATCTTGGAAACGGTTTCGGCGATCACTTCGTCCGTGACTTCTCCGACCTTCTCCTTCTCCTCCTGTTCCGAACGCCACTCCGCATGGCGCTCTTCCTTGGACTTCTTGAGCTTGTAGGCCTGGTCCCGAAGCTGTGCGGCCTTTTCGAAATCCTGGTCGCTGACGGACTGGTCCTTCTCGCGCTCGAGGCGTTCGATCTCCTCGGTCAACTCGGAGAGGTCCGGCGGAGGCACCATGGAACGCAGGCGCACGCGCGCACCGGCTTCATCCATGACGTCGATGGCCTTGTCCGGCAGGAAACGGTTGCTGATGTAACGGGTGGCCATGTCCACGCAGGCGCGCAGGGCTTCATCCGTGAAGCTCACGCGGTGGTGGGCCTCGTAACGGTCGCGCAGGCCCTTCAGGATGGCGAAGGCCTCATCCGGGCTCGGCGGCTCGACGGCCACGGACTGGAAGCGGCGCTCGAGGGCACCGTCCTTCTCGATGAACTTGCGGTACTCGTCGAGGGTCGTGGCGCCTATGCATTGGATCTCCCCGCGCGAAAGAGCGGGTTTCAGTACATTGGAGGCGTCGATGGCGCCTTCAGCTCCGCCGGCACCGACGAGTGTGTGCAGCTCGTCGATGAAGAGGATCACATCGCCGACGCGCTTGACCTCGGTCATGACCGCCTTGATGCGCTCTTCAAACTGTCCGCGGTACTTGGTACCGGCCACCATCAGCGCCAGGTCGAGCACGACAATGCGCTTGCCACGCAATAGCTCGGGAACTTGTCCCTCGATGATGTCGGTGGCCAGGCCTTCGACAATGGCGGTCTTGCCGACACCCGGCTCGCCCAGCAAGACCGGGTTGTTCTTCGTGCGGCGCGAGAGAATCTGGATGACGCGCTCGATCTCATCCGCACGACCGATGACCACATCGAGCTTGCCGTCCCGGGCCAGCTCGGTCAGATCGCGCCCGAAGGAGTCGAGGGCCGGGGTCTTGCTCTTGCTGACGCCGGTTGACTGGCCGCCTTCCGTGAGGATGTCATCGTCCTCCTCCTCGTCGGTGGCGTCGGCGCCCAGGAAGTCGAGCACTTCCTCGCGCACGTCCTCAAGCTTGATGTTGAGGTTCATCAGGACCTGGGCGGCGATGCCCTCGTTCTCCTTGATGAGTCCCAGGAGCAGGTGCTCGGTGCCGATGTAGTTGTGCCCCAGGTTGCCGGCCTCTTCCATGGAGAGTTCGAGCACCTTCTTGGCCCGCGGCGTAAAGGGCAGCTGGCCCATGCTGACCATGGAGGGACCGGTCTTGACGATCTTCTCCACCTCTACCCGAATCTTGTTCAGGTCGATGCCCATGTTCTTGAGCACATTGGCCGCCACGCCGCTGCCCTCCTGCACCAGGCCCAGGAGCACGTGCTCCGTGCCCAGGTACTCGTGGTTGAAGCGTTGGGCCTCCTGGCGAGCGAGGTTCATCACCTTTTTGGCGCGGTCTGTGAAACGATCAAACATGGAATTTCCTGTGGGGGACGGCGCCCCCGCGGGGGGCGGTGTGTGGAGGGTGTGGGTACCAGCTTCTTTTCGGCTGAACCCGCCTCCGGGGTTGATGCCCTGGCCGGGAAGATATGGGAGGGGTGGCGGACGAATCACTCCGCCGGGCTCTTTTCCGGACCCGGTTGGGCTCCAGGCACTAGGATGCCATTTCTGCCACCCGTGTGCCACCTGGGGGCCGGTGCCAGGCCCCGGAAGAGGCCTGGGGAGGGGCGGAGCTTCCTACTCCGCTTCCTCGGGGTCCGGCTGGCTCTCCAAGGAAAACAACTCATCCCGCAGGCGAGCGGCCTCCTCATAGGCCTCCTCGCCCACGGCCGTGTCCAAATCGCGCTTGAGTTCAGCCATGCGCTGCAGGCGGACCACGACCTCGTCATCCACTCCTGGCACCCGGCCGATGTGCTCCCGTGCACCCTGGACCCGCTCAAGCAGTTCGCCAATGGCCTCGGCAAAGACCTCGTAGTCCTTGGGGCAGCCGAGCCGGCCCCGTCGCCGGAATTCCTCCAGGGTCATGCCGCATTGCGGGCAGGTGATCGAGGCCACCCGCTTCATTTGCTTGGCGGAGACCTGCAGGAGCTTCCAGATATCCGCCATGGTCTTCTTCGAAGAGCCGCCGTGGGGCAAGTCGAGGCCTTGGGCGCAAACCTCGCAGAGGTGTTTCTCCTGGGCGTCCTGCACGCCGTCATGTGACTCGATTTCAGTCACATGCACGCTGGCTTCATTCTTGTTGCACTGTTCGCAGAGTCTCATAGGGCGTCTGGCTTCTTCCTCATCATATAGCCTCGGGACAGCCGGGATGTACGGCCTTTCTCCCGGGGAGTGGGCTGTTCCCTCCTGTTTTCGACGGGTGCAACCGTTCTCGCATCGCCCGCACCGTACTCCGGGGCTGGCTCCCCGGGCCGCGCACCCGCTGGCGTGCTGGCCGGGGTTCTGCGCGGATTCCTAACGGGGAGCGGGCTGTTGGCCTGTCCCGGGGGCCAGGGCGGCGCGGAAGGCCTCCGCCCGGTCGCGGAAGTTGTTGAATGCGTCGAAGCTCGAGCAGGCGGGGGAGAACAGCAGCGTGTCCTCCGGCCCCGCCGCGGAGCGGGCGGCCCGGGTGGCTGCCGTCAGCTCGCGGTGGATCTCGGTCTCCAGCCCGCCCTCCAGGAAGCGCGTTGCCAGGGATGGGGCGGCCTCGCCAAAGCAGAGCACCAGGCGTACCCGTCCCCGGGCGGCCGCGATCAGCTCGTCGAAGGAGAGACCCTTGTCCCGGCCGCCGAGCAGCAGGATGACCGGAGGTGAGCAGGAACGCAGGGCGGAGAGGGTCGAATCCGGCGTCGTGGAGACCCCGTTGTCGATGACAAGGGGGCCAGCGCCCGTGGGGTTTGCACCAGTGGGGCCAGCGCCCGTGGCGCCAGGGCCCGCGGTGCTCTCGGCCGCGTTGCCAGCGCCCGTGGGACCGGGACGGTCGGCGCTCTCCGGGGTGGGTGAGTTGCTCCGGGTCTGCGGGGAATAGGGGCGCCGGGGCGTGCCGTCGGGCTCCAGGGGTTCCATGCGATGGGGGAGGCCGCGCAGGCCCGAAATGGCCCCGGCAATGGTCTCCGGGGCCAGGCCCAGGACCCGGGCCAGGCCGGCGGCCAGCAGCAGGTTGTCGGCCTGGAACAAGCCGCGCAGGGGCAGATCACCGGCGTTCCCCAGGCGTGTCTCCCCGTCGTAGAGCTCACCTTCAGCCAGGCGCAGACGCGGGAAGCTCTCCCCGGCGCGGCCGCGGCCGAAGGCAATTGTCTCCCGGGGGCTGCCCGCGGGAGATGCTTCCAGGTCAGAGGGACGCCTCGCGCCTCCCCGGCGAGCCTCCGGGGCGTCCGTGCCCAGGCGGGAGTCGCGGGCCGGCAAGAGAGCCGTGCCGTCCGGGGCGAGCAGCTCAAGCACCCGGGCCTTGGCCGCGGCGTAGGCCTCCGGGCTGCCGTGGCGTTCCAGGTGGTCCTCCAGGATGTTGGTGATGGCCACCGCTCGCACCCTGCCGGCGGCCCGGATCGCGCGGCATTCCCCTGGTGAGAGGGCGGCCAACTGATAGGAGGAGACCTCCAGCACGACCACATCCCTTTCCCCCAGGAGCGGCAGCTCGTCCAGCAGGGAGCGGCCGATGTTTCCGCCCAGGTGAACCGTGCCGGCCAGGGGTGCGGCCCCCAGGAGGTCTGCCAGGAACTGGCAGGTGGAGCTCTTGCCCTGGGTCCCCGTGACCAGGGCCAGCGTGGCGCGGCAGGCGGGCAGGAAGAGGGCCAACTCGCTGGTGATAGGGACCTCTGCCCCCCGCGCCGCCGTCAAGAAAGGGCTGTCCGGGGGGACGGCGGGGTTGGCCACCACCAGGGCGGCGTCGGTGAAGTCATCTTCACGGTGGCCACCCAGGTGCCAGGAGATGTCCAGGCCAGCCAGCTCAGCCAGGGCCGGGGCCAGGACTTCCGCCGGGCGCAGGTCCGTGACCGTGACCTGTCCCCCGGCTCGGGCCAGGTACCTGGCCACCGCCGCTCCGCCGCCGAAGAGGCCCAGGCCCATGACGGTCACGGGCCGTCCGTGGATGGGCGGCAGGCAGCTCATCAATCGTCCGTGGGGGGGTCCCCGAGAGCAGGCGCTCGAACTTCCTGGGCGGCGATTGGGGGGGGCTCCGCCTGCAGGTGCCCCTCCCGGGCCAGGCGCGCCCGGCGCAGGACAGCCGCCAGGTCCGGTGCGTCGGGTGAGCCTCCCTCGGCGTTCAGGGCCAGCTTCACCTGGTGCCGATCAGTCCAGGCCAGGGGCCACAGGAAATCCGTAAACAGGTCAACGGGGAAACGGCCATACCAGGGAGGGCTGAGCTCCGCGCGGACTGACCTGGTGCGGAAGCCCTCCAGGTACAAGGTCAGGCGCACGGTGCCGTAGTGGTCGAATTCGTGCTCCAGGGGGGTCTTCCCGATGATGCGTTCGTCCAGGCGCACGATGGCGCCGGGGGGCGTCGATTCCACGGTCAGGACGCGCTCGACGCCGGCGCAACTCGCCAGGGAGGCGAGGGCCAGGCAGAGGGCGGCGACATTGCGGTTCATGGGGCTGGGCCGCGCCCGGAGCTAGACCGGGCGTGTATGGCGGAGAGGGCGGGATTCGAACCCGCGGACCCCTAACGGAGTCACAACATTAGCAATGTTGCGCATTCAGCCGCTCTGCCACCTCTCCGTGACAAGGGGCGCAGAGCATACCGGGGAAGGGGCCGGGCAGACACCCTTTTTCGCCCCCGGCAGCCTGGGAAAGTGGTTGCCGGGGCCGTCTCTCGCCTTCTCGCCGGACCAGTGACCCGAGCGGTCCAGGATGGCGAGCGGGGGCCCCCCTCGGCGGCGCGCCTCGTTATTATCTGGAAGGCCCAGACCCGGCCCAGCAGCAGCACCGTGCAACCGCGCCTCTTCCAACTCCTCGCCACCCCCCGGGCCCAGGCCTCGTTCCAGCTCTGGGCTTTCAATGTCCTGCTGGGCACGCTGATCGGCACCTCGTATCTGGCCCACATTCCAGCTGATCTCTCTTTCTGGGGACGCCTCTTCGTGCCCCTGGCCCTGATCTCCACGGTAGCCACCCTGGCCCTGGTTCCGGGGCTGATCTTTGCGTTCCTGTGCCACCTGGTGTCACCGCCGCGCCTATCCGGTGGCCTGCAGGCCTTTGTGGGAGCCTTCTTCCTGGCGCTGCTCTATGCGGACACGCGCATCTACAACCTGCTGCGCTACCACTTCAACTCCTCCGTGCTGAACGTCATGTGGACGCGGGGCTCCGAGGACGCAGTGCAACTCGGGGCCAGCGTCTGGCTGGCCATCTTCGCCATTCTGACGGTGATGACCGCCGTGCAATACGCGGTCTGGCATTGGGCCAGCTCCCGGGCGGAGCAACGCGTGGCCCAGGGCCAGACGCGAAAACTGTTGGAGCTCCCCCTGTTCCTTTGGCTGGTCCTGCTGCTGCCCGTCGTATTCGTCGAGAAGACCATCTACGCCGCAGCCGATTACCGGCGGGAGCACTCACTGACAAGCACTTCGAAGGTGCTGCCGCTCTACTCGGGGCTGCGCCTCGGACGCTATCTGCCGGGCGGCGTCGACCGCCTACCTGAGGTCGAGGTGCTGCCGGACGGCGTGGGCTTGGCCTGGCCCCATGAGGAGCCCCTGCTCGACCCCGCCGGGCCGCGCCCCAACCTGCTCTTCGTTGTGCTCGATTCCTGGCGCCGGGACATGCTCAATGCGGAGGTCACACCGCGCCTCTCCCGGTTTGCCGCTGAAGCCCGTCGCTTCGACGATCATCTATCCAGTGGGAATTGCACGCGCTTCGCGCTCTTCTCCATGCTCTACGGTCTGCACGGCTCCTACTGGTTCCCGGCCCTGGCCGAGGGCCGCGGCCCCCTGATGTTGGATGCCCTGGCCGAAGCCGGCTACGAGCTCAAGGTCATCTCCAGTGCCTCCATGGCCTATCCTGAGTTCCGCAGCACGGCCTGGGTGGAATGCGAAGACGCCGTCGAAGACAACTGGTCATCGCGCCTGTCCTGGGAGAAGGACGAGCTCGTCGCCGGGCGCTTTGAGTTCTGGCTGGAGGACCGCGAGGCGCGTGGCGAGGACCGCCCCTTCTTCGCCTTCCTGTTGCTCGACACGCCCCACCAACCATACAACGCGCCGCCGGGCGGGCCCTTCCAGCCGTCAGCCACGGAAATCGACTACCTGCGCCTCAGCGGGGAGACGGACGCTGCCTTTCGGGAGCGCCTCTTCAACCTCTATCGCAACGCAGTCCATCACGCGGACCGCGTGGCCGGACGCGTGCTTGAAGCCCTCGACGAAAGTGGCCATGCGGCAGACACGCTGGTCATTGTCACCGGTGATCATGGGGAGGAGTTTCAAGAGAACGGCTTCTGGGGTCACACGAGCAACTTCACGCCGGAGCAGGTTGCCGTGCCGTTTCTCATGCGCGGTCCCGGCGTTACCCCGGGAGAGGAACTGCGTCCCACCAGCCATCTGGATGTGGCACCGACCATCCTCGAGCTCCTGGGAGCCGATGCCGCCCGGCGCTCTTCCTGGTGCCTCGGGGAGAATCTGCTCCAGCCGCTGCAGAGCCGCGTGCGCACCGTGGCCGCCTGGGACCGCATTGGCCTGTGGACTCCCCGGGGCATCCTCAGCATCCCCCTCGATCCCCGGGCAGGCGAGGTCGAGGTGTTCGATGAAAGCTGGCGTCCCTATCCGGATCCCGAGCAGCGCTGCCGCTCCGAGGATGCCTCCCTGGCGCGCCTCGCGGAGGAATGCACGCGCTTCCTGCGCCAACTGTGAGCCCGATGCGTCGCCTCCGCTTGCCCGGTGTGCTGCTGCTGGTGGTGCTCGCCTCCGCCACGGTGCGCTGGGCGAACCACCTGCGCCGCTCACAGCTCCCCGGCGGCGATCCGGCAGCTGGCTGGTTCTGCACCGACCCGGATAGCCTCTATCACATGCGGCGGGTGGAGCGCCTCCTGACAGAGGGCCGAGTCTCCCAGTCCGATCCGCTGCTCGGTGCTCCCCTCCGGGACACGCCCCTGGTTGTCCCGGAGGACCCGCTCGGCTCCCAGCGGAATGCGTCGCCGGGGACCGCGATCCCATGGCCGCCAGCCTATACACATATCCTCGGACTGCTCGCGTCGCCGGCCGGGGCGTCTGCCCCGGCCGTGCGTCGCCGTGTGATCGAGGAAACGGTGGCCTCTCTGCCCTTCTGGTTCGGTTGTGCCACCAGCCTCTTCGTGGCCCTGGCCGCCGCCGGCCTGGCCAGCCGCGGTGGCAGGCCCGGCCGGGCTGCTCCCAGCGGCCCGGCCGAGGCCGCCCTGGTGGCGGGCCTCTACCACGCCTTCGCCTTTGGCTCCCTCAAGTACAGCCACCTGGGAACCGGGGACCACCACGCCCTTGTCTCCTGCCTGATGGCGCTGCTCTTCCTGGTCGTCTCCCGGGCTCTGGCCGGGGCCGCCGAGCCGGGCTCGGACCGGGACCCGCCGCCGGGGGCGATTCCCCTGGGGCTGGGAGCGGGAGCCATCGCCGGTCTGCTCCTGGGAACCTGGGTCGCCAGCCTGGCCGTACTGGTGCTGGTGGAGGTCGCCCTGGCCTGGGCCTTCATGACCCTGGACCGCAGGGGAGTTGCCCGCCTGGCCCGCTGCGGCTTGACCATGCACCTCACAGCCCTCGCTTGCCTGAGCCCGGCCCTGCTCGCCAGCCCCTGGCTCGAACTCCAGCCCTGGAGTGTGATCAACCTATCCCAATACCACGCAGCCCACCTCTTGGCAGGCGCGGCCGTCTGCCTGTTCGCCTGCCTCGCCTTCCCCGCCGCCTCGCGCGGCCGCCGTGCCGTCTACCTCTCCCTGGCGGCGGCCTCGCTCCTCTCCCTGGCACTCCTCACGCCCCTGGCCCAGCCCCTCGGCGAGGCCCTCATCTGGGCGGCAGCCACTGACCCCTTCATGGCGGGGGTGCACGAGTCCCAGCCCCTCTTGAGTTCCCTGGGCAATCCCGCGGGAGGTCCCCTGATGGCCGCCCGCTACCTGGGCTGGGGGCTGTTCGTCGCGCCCTTCGCCTGGTGGGCTCTGCGGCCGGCCCCGGGCACCGGCCGCGCATCGACCGGACTGCTCTGGTGGGTGGCCCTGCCCCCCCTCGTCCTCGCCGCCCTGCTCCAGCGCCGTTTCGCCGACCTGGCCCTGGTGCCCCTGGCCCTGGCCCTGGGCCTGTGGCTGCCGGCGACCTTGAACCGGGCCCTGGCCCCGCGCCCGCAGTCCCCGCTCCGCCGCCTGGTCCTTTTGCCCCTCCTCCTGCTGGCGCTGCCCCTCTGCGCCCACAGCCGCGTGCTCTGGACCACCGCCGCCCGCGCGGCTTCGGCTGAGCCATACCCCGAAACGGCCGAGGCCATCCGCGAGCGCGGCCGTCGGGAACTCTACTCCTGGCTCCGCGAGCGCCGCGAGGCCCCCCCGGCGGGGGCAGGTTTTACGGGGAAAGTCGGCGACCTTGGGGCGGAAAACCCGGTCGGAAGGGTGGTGGTGGGGGCGGTGGGATCCCCGGGGGGCGCCGGCCGCGTCTTGGCCCAGTGGGATCTGGGCCACGCCATCGAGTGGTATGCCGGCGTGGGTACGGTGGCCTCGAACTTCGGCGCCTACATCGGCGGCGAGTCCTACCTCATGCCCTGGCGCTTTTTCCTGGCCGCGGATGAGGAGCGAGCGGAGGCCATGCTGCAGGCAGCGGGGGCGCGCTGGGTGCTCGTGATGGACAACTTCCCACGCAACCTCGCGACCGCCGCGGCGCGCCTGGGTCTGGACCAGGATGCGGCTGCGACGGAGGGACGCCTGTGGCGGCGCCTGATGGCCGACGGAACTTCCGGGGCGCAGGGCTCCTTGCCGTTTCTGAGGCTGGTGCATGTGTCACCGGTGGAACACCAGCGGCGTCTTTTCCTCGGCATGCGCGGGGGGCCGACCCGGGCCCTGCCCACCGGCTGGATCTGGGAGCGCGTACCCGGGGCTCGGGTGGAGTTCAGGGGCGAGCCCGGTGATGAGTGCGAGGTGCGCGTCGCCGTCGAGTTCCCAGCCGCCCAGCACACCCTGGAGTGGGTGGGCAGGGCGACCGTCACTGCTGGCGGGCGGGCGTTTGTGCGTGTGCCCTATGCAACCGGCGGGAGCGCCACGGCTCGCTGGCGCATGACCCCAGCGGGGCAGCGGGGCTTGGCGGAGCATCTCCAGGGGGCTGACGGAGCGGGCGAGCGAGCGGGCGAGCTGTCGGTTCCCGAGGCGGCCGTGCGAACGGGAGGGCGGGTCGAGGTCCCCTGAGGAGCGGCCCGGCGCCCGCGGGCTTCCCGGGCCCTCAGGCGGAGGCCATGAACAGAATCAGGACAAAGAGGATCGGGAAGACGTATTTCATGGCGTGGGGTCTTGGAGGCATGCAGCGGATTTCCGCCCGCATCCGAAGGGGGAATCAGCTGTCATTGCCCACAGGGACTCCCGGCGGGGGGTAATCTTCCCGGTTTCACCCAACATATTCCTGAGGAGGTTATCGTGGAGTCGGGCTGCGGCACTTCCTGCGGCCCGGTCCAGATCCCAACTACAACAAGAGAGTTCCATGATCCCCCCCGCGACTCCCAGCGCTGTGCTTTCCAGCGGCGCCTCGATCCTTGTTTCAGTGAGCCTGGCCCTCCTGGCCGGGACCGCTCCGGCCTTGGCCCAGGGGCAGGACGACTGCGCCAACGCCCAGCCGATCAGCGGCCTGGGCAGTTTCGCCTTCGACAACAGCGTGGCTGTCATGGATGGCCTGGCGGACCCCCTGTGCGATGCCTTCGGGACCCAGGACATCGATCAGGATGTGTGGTTCGCCTGGACGGCGACCGACGATGGTTTGCACCGTCTCAGCACCTGCAACCAGACGGGCGTGGATACGAAAGTCGCCGTCTACGACGGTAGCTGTACC
>DASCNH010000091.1:0-12571 GCA_036011365.1 Planctomycetota bacterium
CACAGGACACAGTCGTTGACTTCGAAGACGTTCAATGGCGTTTTGCACTCACCGGATCCAGGTACGCGGGCCTGACCTGGGAGCGAGGTACCGGACAGCACTTGCGCCAGGAAATCGGCGTTGTGCACGCGCCAGCTCAGCCACCCAGCACCATGAATGAGGGGGAAACCGACGACGTTGGAGGCGGCGGCCAGGAGACTTTCGGCGGCAGCGCCACGCAGCCTATTCTGGGTAACAACTTTGCCGGCCCCAAACTAGGCGATGCGGGCGCCGGTTACATCCCCCCGGACACCTGTGGCGCTGTGGGACCCGACCACTTCTTGTCCGTGGTGAACATGAACCTCTCCATCTACGAGCGGTCCAGCGGCACCCGCGTGATCAACACCTCTCTCCCGAACTTCTTTAACACCAGTGCCGGCGCCGGGGATCCGCGGGCTGTTTTCGACGAACACTCTGGACGCTTCATCATCATCGGCTGTGACTTCAGTTCCGGAGTCTTCTTGGGCATCAGCCTGACGAATGATCCCACGGGAGCCTGGTACAAGACCTTCATCGCCTTAGACCAGGGCTCCGACGCGGGCAACTGGCCGGATTATCCTACGCTCGGCGTGGACGAACACGGCATCTACACGGCCGCCTACATGGTAGGTGGCAACCACCGCATGAGCCTCTTCGCTATCGACAAGGCGCCCTTGCTCACAGCCACGCCCACACTCGGTACGGTGACCGCCTGGCGCGAACTCCCCTGGGAGGGCGCCATCCATCCGGCCGTGACACACGGCACCGGTAGCGGCGAGTACCTGGTCTCGACGCCCTCGGGTAACGACCGTCTACGCATCCGGCGTGTGGACGGTCCCATGACCGCGCCCACGCTGACCGAGGTGGCCATGGTCACTATCCCCATCTGGGGTTCCGCGCCAGCCGCGCCAGCCCTGGGCAGCACCAGCCCGTTGTCTGCCCTGGACGGACGCCTGATGAATGCCGAGTTCCGCGACGGCTCACTGTGGACCACTCATAGCGTGCGCCGCGCCACGCGCGCCGCCGTGCGCTGGTACGAAGTGGATGTGGCCAGCGGTACGACTGTCCAGGTGGGCACGGTGGAGGACGACACGAACTACTACTACATGCCCTCCATCGCCGTGAATGCCGCCGGTGATGCGGCCCTGGGTTTCACCGCTTCCCACGCGAACATATACGCCGCCGCCTGGGTTACCGGCCGCCGTGCGGGTGATGCGCTCAATCAGATGGCCCCCCCCTTCTCCATGAAGGACGGCGAGGCCGCCTACAACTACACCGATGGCACGGGCACGAATCGCTGGGGTGACTACAGCCTGACGAGTGTTGACCCGCTGGACGACATGGGCCTCTGGACCGTGCAGGAGTACGCGCGCTCGGGAAACCTGTGGGCCAACTGGATCGGCGAGTTGCTCTTTCCCTGTGGCGATCTGGGCACCAACTACTGTATGGCTACAACCAACTCCAGCGGGGCGGCAGCGGTGATCGGTAGCTCCGGCTCGATCAGTATCGCAGATAACAACTACAACCTCCTGGCCTGGAACCTGCCGGCCTCTCAGCCTGGCATCTTCTACTACGGCGACACAGCTGGACAATTCAACCTCGGAGACGGATACGCCTGCGCCGCCTCAGGCCTTGTCGTGCGCCTGGCACCTCAGACTACCTCTGTCTGGGGGGACGCCAGCCGCACCTTTGACTTCACCGCGCCCCCATTCCCCTCCGCCCAGATCACTGCTGGCTCAACCTGGTACTTCCAGTTCTGGTTCAGGGACCCGGCCGCCCAGGGCGTGGGCTACAACCTGACCGACGGCCTGAACGCTGTGTTCTGTCCATAAGTTAGGCATCCGGCAGACCTGACCAGGTCAGGTTTGCCGGATGGCGACTGAGCGCTCAGAGGGGGCGCCAGTCCAAGATGTCGCCGGGCCCAAGGCCCTGGTCAGCGGGAACCACGGCAAAGGCCTGGGCCCGGGCCAGGCCGACGATGTCCCCCGAGCCGCCCCAGGCGACGGGCGTGAGTACATCGACACCATCCGTGCCGGGGGCACGGGTGACCGGCAGGTTCTGCTGGCGCCGGTTGGGCTTCACCTTCCCGCCGCCCCAACGCCCGCGGTGGAGAACCTCCTCCCAGGCTTCCGGAACACAACCACCCAATTTGGCCAGGGCCGGGCGTACAAACACCTCGAAATCTAGCAGGCAGGAGACTGGATTGCCGGGGAGAGCAAAGACCAGGGTGTCGTCGGCTCCGCCAAACCAGATGGGCTTGCCTGGCTTGATGGCGACTTTGTGGAAGACCTTTTCGACTCCACAGGCCTCGAAGGTCTCGCCGACCAGGTCATAGCGTCCCATGCTGACGCCACCGGTCGTGATCACCAGATCTGACTCGGCAAGGGCGCCGCGGAAGGCGGCCTCCAGGGCGGGGCGTTCGTCGGGAGCTATGCCGGCGCGGGTCACTGTGGCGCCGGCGGCCACCGCCAGGGCGGCCAGATGGTGGGTGTTGCCTTCACGGATCTGTCCCGGAGCCGGAAAAGTCGAGGCCGGAACGAGTTCGTCCCCGGTGGTCAGGACAGTGACCCGGGGACGGCGGAAGACGGTCGCTGGATCGGCGCCGACCGTCGCCAGGACCGAGAGATCCGTGGGGCTGAGGCGTCGTCCCCCACTGAGGGCGCGTTGGCCAAGCGCCAGATCCTCGCCCTGTTCCTGGATGTGTTGGCCGACAACTGGCCGATCCTCCAGGGTGATGCGTTCACCGGCGCTTTCAGTCTTCTCAACCATCACCACCGCATCCGCTCCCTCGGGCAGGCGGGCGCCGGTGTAGATGGCGGCGCAGGTCCCGGGCTCCACACGGCCCGCAAAGGGCACTCCGGCCCGGCTCTCTCCAACCATGGTCAGGACCGTCCAGGCATCGGAACCTGTAAAATCTGTGTGGCACACAGCGTACCCATCCATGGCGCTTCGTCTGAAAGGCGGCAGATCCAGGTCAGCATCCCGGGATTCGGCTAAAACGCGTCCCAGGGCCGAGTCCAAGGAAACGGCTTCTGTCTCCGCCAATGGGCGAACCCGCTCTAGAATGATCGAGACTGCCTCCCGAGGTGTAAGCATGTCCGGGAGTGTAACCGAGGCGTCGATGAAGCTGAGCCCTCTCCCGGCGATCCACCCGATTCCCAGCAAAGCCCAACCAGCCACCTACCATACGAGCCCCATGGAGTCTCTCCGGCAACCCCTCGCCCTCAGCCTGATTCTAGTAGCCGCCTGCACACCCGTGGCGGATGACACGGGGCCGCGGGCCAGCGAAGTGCGGCCACGTGAGGCCACCCGGGTACGCACCACCGCCGTCGTGCAGCGCGAGATGGTGCGCCGCCTGGAGACGACCACGGTCGTCGAGTCAGACCGGGAGATCACGGTTCTCCCGCGTCGGGGCGGGACCATCGTAAAGGTGCGCGCCGAAGAGGGTGATGCGGTGGCCGCCGGCCAGGTTCTGGCGCTCATCGACCAACGGGAAGCCACCTCAGCCATAGAGGAGGCCCGCATCGCCCTGCGCGAGGCCCAGGATAACTGTGTCAAGGCTGACATCGCGCGGCGCGAATCCGCCGGGCGCCTGGAGCGCGCGCGCCTGACCAGCGAGCAGGCCGAGCGGGACTTCGAGCGCAACGAGAAGACCGGGCTAGTGGCCCAGCGCGATCTCGATGCCCTGCGCTTGACACGGGACACCACGCGCCAGGACCTGGATGTGGCCCGCCTGGCCCTCGACCGCACGGAGTTTGAGGTCAAGGCGGCGGCCACCGCCAGAGAGCGCGCCGAGCTGCGCCTGGCACGGGAAGAACTCAACCTCTCCCACACGGAGGTCACGGCGCCCTTCCAGGGCACCATCGCCTCGCGCACCGTGCGCCTGGGCGACAGCGTGACCGCCGCCAGCCCACTCTTCGTCCTGACGGACAGCAGCCACTTGCGCGCTATCTTCCATCGTCCCCAACGGGAGCTGGCCCTCTTCGCGGCGGGCACGGGCGACAGCGCGGGCACGGCCGCCGGCGGACTCTCCCTGGAGGTGATAGCCACCAGCGAAGCCCTGCCCAATGCCCGGATCCACGGCCGCATCCAACGGGTCAGCCCGACCATCGACGCCACCAGCGGCTCCTTTCGGGTGACCGTAGACCTCAGTCCGGACGGCCCGGGGCCGCAGTTCCTGCCGGGCATGCTGGTGCGTTTGGAGATCATCACCGATCGCCACGCCAACGCTATCGTGGTGCCCAAGCGCGCCCTCAAGCGCGAGGGTGAAGCCGCCCACCTGTTCGTGGCGCGTTCCGGGCGCGCCGTGCGTGTGGATGTGACCCTGGGATACGCCGAGGATGAGCTGACCGAAGTCAACGCCGCCCAGGGCCAGTCCCTGGCCAATGGCGAGCGTGTGATCGTCGTGGGCAACCGCGACCTGGAAGACGGTGACGAGGTCACCGACGACCCCCTCGACGACTCCGCCGCTGAAACGGTGGAGGCCGCCACCTTGAGCGACTGAGCGTCGATGTCCAGCGACCAGCCGAATAGCAGCAGCGGAGGCCTGAGCTTCGTCACGCGCCGCCCCGTGGCGATCACGATGTTCGTGCTGGCCATCGCTGTCTTCGGATTCGTCTCCCTCGAAAAACTCCCGGTCAATCTGCTGCCGGAGATCACCTACCCGACGCTGACCGTACGCACGGAGTATCCGGGCGCGGCACCGGAGGATGTGGAGGACCGCGTCTCCGAGCGCGTGCAGGATGCCCTCTCGACACTGCCCGGCCTGGTGCGCACATCGTCTATCAGCCGCGCCGGGTTCTCAGATGTTCTGCTCGAGTTCCAGTGGGGCACCAACATGACCTTCGCCGTGCAGGACACGCGCGACCGCCTGGACAGCGTCTTCCTGCCGGCCCAGGTCGGCCGCCCGCTGATCCTGCGCTATGACCCCAACCTGGACCCGGTGCTGCGCATCGGCGTGCGCCCGGCCCATGCTCAGGATTCAGCCGACGGTCAAACAGATCTCGTGCACCTGCGTTGGATCTGTGAAAACCGCATCCAGCGGGAGCTGGAGTCCATCGAAGGCGTGGCAGCCATCCACCTGCGCGGCGGCCTGGAGGAGGAGATCCAGGTGCGTGTGGATCCGGCGCGCCTGGCTGCCCTGGGCCTCTCCCCGGCCACGCTCTCCGAACGCCTGGCCCAGGAAAACCTGAATGCCGCCGGTGGTTCCATCCGGGAAGGCTCCACGGAGTTCTTGGTGCGCACCATGGGCGAGTTCCGCAGCGTGGAGTCCATCCGCGACCTGGCCATCGTGCGTCGCAACGGCGCTGACCTACGCGTACGCGATGTGGCCACCGTTTCACGCACCCACGCCCGGCGTGAAGTGGTCACGCGCCTGGACGGGCGCGAGGCCGTGGAAGTGGCCGTCTACCGGGAAGCCGGAGCCAACATCGTCGAGTTGGCCGACCGCGTAAGACTGGCCATCTTCGGCCCTGGTAGGCCTGGCGTTGAGGCAAGGAAAAGCGCGCCCGGACTGCTCGACGGCGAGCCGCCCCTGGCCTACCGCCTGCGGCAAGAAGTGGTCCTCGAAACACTTTCGGATCAATCCACCTTCATCCGTTCGGCCGTGGAGGACGTACGCCAGTCAGCCATCATCGGCGCGCTGCTCGCCGTGGCTGTCATCTGGGCCTTCCTGCGGCGCATGGCCTCGACGGTGGTAATCGGTGCCGCCATCCCGATCTCCGTGGTGGTCACATTCGCCCCCATGTACCTGCTCGGAGTTTCCATCAACATCATGTCCCTGGGTGGCCTGGCCCTGGGCATCGGCATGTTGGTGGACAACGCCATCGTCGTCCTGGAGTCCATCACGCGCTGCCGCGAGGAGGGCGACGACCTGGGCCCTGCCGCCCTGCGCGGCGTGCGCGAGGTCTCCGGAGCAATTGTCGCTTCGACGCTGACCACGGTGGCCGTCTTCGCGCCGATCGTCTTTGTCACGGGCATCGCCGGCCAGATATTCGGCGACCAGGCGGTGACCGTTGTCTCTTCACTGCTGGTTTCCCTGCTGGTCGCCATCCTCTTCATTCCCATGCTGGCCTCGCGCCCCTGGCTGGCCGGTGGCGGCGCGGGACAGGCGCCACAGGACGCGCCCGCCGCACCGAGCCTGTTCGCCGATCTAGCGTGGAACCTGACCGGCGTCTTGCCCAGCCTGGCGACCATCACCGGCCGCCTGCTGCGCAATGGCATCGGCCTCCTGGTGGCCGCCGTGGCACTCATCGGCGGCGCACTCTACAAGTTGTTGGGACTCATGGTGCGTCCCCTGCGCCTGTGCTTCGACGGGCTCTGGCGGGCCCTGGAGAGCATCTATCCCCGACTGCTCCGCCTGGCCCTGGGCCACCCGCTGATCCTGCTGGCCGCCGCCGCAGCCCTGCTGGTGTTCGCCGGGCGACGCGTCTCGGGCCTGGGCGTCGAACTCCTGCCTGAAATCCACCAGGGTGAGTTCACGGCCCACGTGGGACTGGGCGTGGGCACCCCCATCGAACTCTCCGACGCGGTCTTCGCCGAACTAGAGCACAGCGTGCGCAGCGAGGCGGATGTGGGCTTGACAGCACTTGTTGTCGGCGTCGAGAAGGCCACGCTGACCCAGGACATCGAGGGCGAGCACACGGCGCGCATTACCGTGCGCCTGGCGCAGCCGGAGAAGCAGGGAGACTTCGTGGATGCCAGGGAACGAGAGGAGGACCTGGTGAGCCGCGTGCGAGGCCTGGCCGAAAGACGCGCGGAGGTTCGCTCCGTGGACATCAGACGTCCCACGCCCTTCGCCATTGAAGCCCCCATCGCCGTGGAGGTGCGCGGCCACGACCTGGAGCAACTGGCGCGCGTGGCCCATGAAGTCAGCGAGCGCCTGGAAAGCATGGAGCAACTCACGGACGTGCGCAGCACAGTACGCCCGGGGCATCCCGAGGCGCGCCTGGTGTTCGACCGCGCACGCATGCTTGAGTACGACCTGCAGATCTCCGCTGTGGCGGACCTGGTGCGTGATCAAGTCCTGGGAACCGTGAGCACGCGCTTTGTCGAAGGTGATGACCGCATCGACATCCGTGTCCTGGGAGACGAAACGCAACTGACCTCCCTCCAGGATGTGCTGGAACTCGTGGTCAATCCCGCCGCGCAGAACCCCATCCCCTTGCGGGCCGTGGCCTCCCTGGAAACCGTGCGAGGCCCGGCGGAAATCAGGCGCATCGGCAACAGCCGGGCCGTGGTGATTACGGCCGCTAGCCTCGGGCTAGACCTGGGCGGCGTCCACCACGCCATCGAGGAACGCCTGGCGGATCTTCCGATCCCCACCGGCGTCAGCATGGAACTCGGCGGTCAGAAGCGCGAGCTGGAGGAGGGCCTGACCAGCCTGCGCTTCGCCCTCATACTGGCCATCTTCCTGGTCTATGTGGTGATGGCCAGCCAGTTTGAGTCGCTCCTGCAGCCCTTTGTGATTCTGTGCAGCGTACCCCTGGCTGGAGTCGGCGTCGTGCTGCTGCTCGACCTGCTCTCCATACCCCTCTCGGTAGTGGTTTTCATCGGCCTGATCCTCCTGGCGGGTATCGTCGTGAACAACGCCATCGTCCTGGTTGATCGCATCAACGCACGGCGCCGGGACGGATTGGGGCTGGAACAATCCATCATGGACGCCGGACGCGCGCGCCTGCGCCCGATCCTGATGACCACCGCCACCACGGCCCTGGGTCTCTTGCCGCTGACCGGCTGGCTGCTGCGCATCCCGGGCCTGGCCTCCCTGGGTTCCGGCGAAGGCCTCGAACTGCGTGCGCCTTTGGCCATCACGGTGATCGGCGGCCTGATCAGCTCCACCCTATTGACACTGCTCGTGATTCCAGCGCTCTACCTGCTGCTGGCGCGCCTGGTAGAAGGCCGCGGCCGCGATTCGCGGACAGCAGCCCAGTGAAAGACTCCAACGCCTTCGCCACCCTGGCGCGCAGGCCAGTAACGCTGCTCGTCGGTTTTATCACGCTGATCGTCATCGGCCTGATCGCCTATCGCGACATTCCCCTGCAGCTGATGCCCGGCGGTTTGGTGCAACAGCGCCTGGAGGTTTTCGTGCCCAATCCGGGGGCCAGCGCGGAAGAGAACCTGGAGAAGGTCACCGTGCAGGTGGAAGAACAGCTACGCACCCTGGTGGATGTGGAGGAGGTCTTCTCGCGCTCCGCCGAGGGCGCCGTGCGTATCACGGTCACCTTCCGCACCGGCACGGACATGGACCTGGCCAAGGCGGAGCTGCGCGACCGCCTGGAGCGCGCCCGGCCGGCGCTCCCGGCCAGCGTCGAACGCATTTCCATCTGGGCCTTCGATAGTATGAGCATGCCCGTCCTGTGGTTCGCCGTGCTCTACGAAGAGCGCAGCGAGCGCTCCGACTTCCTGATCGAGACCGTCGTCCAACGGCGTCTGGAGCAGATAGACGGCGCCAGCCGGGCTGACATCTACGGCGTCTTGAGCGAAGAGGTCTCTGTCCTCCTGGATGAGGACAAGGTCAAGGCCAGCCGCATTAATTTGGGAACGCAGATCGGGCGGCTGGCGGCGGACAACTTCTCCACACCGCTGGGAGAGCTGACCGACGGCGGCCAGCGCTTCTTGCTGCGCAGCGACATGCGCTTCACGGATCTAGACGACATTGCTACCTGGCCCGTGGCCCGCGGCCTGACCCTGGATGATCTGGGGACCGTCGAACGCACCCAGCGCGTGCGCGATCAGCTCTCGCGCATCAACGGCAACTGGGCCTACTACGGAGCGGTATACAAGGAAAACACAGCCAACCTGGTGGAGACCGCGCACAGAGTTCAGGCAACCCTTGAGGAGCTCGAGACAGACCCTGCCCTGGACGGCGAGTTCGAGTTCATGGTGCTCTTCAACCAGGGCGAGTTCGTTGAAACTTCCCTGGGCCAGCTGCAATCAACTGCCATGTGGGGCGGGGGCCTGGCCGTCCTGGTGCTCTTCGCCTTCCTGCGCCGCGTGCGCATGACGCTCTGCGTGGCCCTCTCGATTCCGGTCTCGGCCCTCTTGGCCCTGGCCTGGGTCTACTTCCGAGGTGGCTCCTTCAATATCCTGACCATGACCGGCATCACCATGGCCATAGGCATGTTGGTGGACAACTCGGTGGTCGTGGTGGAGAACATCTCACGCCTGCGCGCCACCGGCCAATCACCGCGGGAGGCGAGTATCAACGGCGCCCGGGAGGTCGGCCTGGCCGTGGCCCTGGCGACCCTCACCACCGTGGTTGTCTTCCTGCCCCTGGTCTTCATGACCGAGAACCCCATGCTCGGCCTGATGTTCGGCGAGGTGGCCATCCCCCTCTGTCTGGCCCTGCTCTTCAGCCTGCTGGTGGCCCTGGTGTTCCTGCCGGTGGCCGTGGCACGTATCGCCAGCACGCGCAACGCGCACTTCACCTGGCTGGCCGGCATCCTCCACCGCTGCCTGGATTACTCCTCGCGGCTCGCGGCCGCCCTGGTAACTGGCGCCGAGTGGTTGCTGCGTTCGGTGGCCTGGGCCCTCTACGGCCTTAACCGTTTCCTGGTGGCCTCTCTGAAACCCCTGCGCTGGCCCTGCGCCCTGGCCCTGATCGCCCTTGTCGTCTGGAAGGAGCGCAGTTTTCTCGCCGTGCGCCCTCCTGTCGAAGGCCTGCTGGCAGCGGGCATCGCCCCCCCCAGCGGAGCCCTGCTGGGGGTCGTGATCTCCGGCGCCTGGCTGGTGACGCTCTTCATGGTCGCCTTCCTGTTGTTAGGCCTGCCCCACCTGCACCGCCGCCTGCCACGCCCGGCTCCCGCCCCGGCGCGTAGCGCTGGAGCACACCCTGCGGCTGGCACGGATACGACTCTGCTGGCACTCGTCATCGATCAGAACCAGCGTTTTCTCGCCTGGGCTATCTCCCATCGGCTGCTCGCCGCCACCCTGGGCCTGCTCGTCATGCTGTCCGTGGCCGTGCCATTTGGCGAACTGGAGCTCGGTAGCTTCGGCCAGGACGAGAACCTGGCCCAGATCGAGCTTCACATCGACATCGAAGATAACTTCACCCTGGCCGATGTCAGCGACGAGCTGCGTATCTACGAGGAGGCCCTGGCTGAGTATCAAGACAGTTACGGCTTCATAAATGTGGGCGTGCGTTTCAGCCGCGACAGCGCCCGCATCACACTCTACTGGAAAGACCGCCAGACCCGGCTGCACCTGGACTCCCTGCGTAGTGAGCTGCGCACGGGACTCCCCAAACTCGCCGGACACCATGTGCGTTTCTTCGGTGACGAGTCCTTCGACACACGCAAGAACACGATCCTCTCCTTCCAACTGCGCGGACCCGATGCCCGCCAGTTGGCTGCCGTCGGCGAGCTGGCCGTGGCGCGCCTGTCCGCTGTCCCGGGCCTGGCCGATGTACGCTCGCCCCTGGCTAACGCCCCGGAACGGGTGCTCGTCAAGCTCGATCCCGAACGCGCCCATGCCCTGGGCATAACGGCCCAAGCGGCTTTCCAGAGTGTGGCCTGGGCCCTGCGCGGCACTCAGTTGCCACGCTTCCAGGACAGTGGGCGTGAACTGCCTTTCACGATTGAGTTCGACGAAGAACAGACCGCCGGCCTGGACACGCTGCACGACATAGATGTCTGGAGCGCCCGCGGTGCCGCGCCCCTCTCGTCCTTCACGGACATCAGCTTCGCGCGGGCCCCGGATGAAATCCAACGCCTCGGTGGACAAACCACCTTTAACATCCAGGCCCGCATCGACGCCCCCCTCAGACGCAAGGAACTCTCCAGGGCCGGCTACGCCGCCCTGGAATCCCTGGACCTGCCGCGCGGGGTCACGACCGCCAGCGAGGATGACGAGGCGGCCCGGGAGAACCGCGAGATGACGGAGATCTATCTCTCCCTGGCCCTCTCGGTGGTCCTGGTATTCCTGCTCATGGGTATCCTTTTTGAATCCGTGCTGCTGCCCTTCTCGATTCTTTTCACGGTGCCCTTTGCCGTGGTCGGCGCCTTCTGGACCCTGTACCTCACGGGCACGACCATGGATTCGGTGGGCTGGATTGGCGTGCTGATCCTGGTGGGGGTCGTGGTCAATAACGGCATCGTACTGGTCGACCGCATCCACCGCCTGCGCAGCGCCGGAGTAGAGCGCCGGCAGGCCGTCCTGGATGGCGCGGCCCAGCGCGTGCGCCCAATCCTGATGACGGCCCTGACCACCATCGTCGGCCTGCTGCCCATGGCCACCGGTGAAGCCAGCAGCGAGGCCCTGGACTACCGCGCCCTGGCCACCTGCGTGGCCGGCGGCCTGGCCATCTCCACACTCTTCACCCTGTGGGCCGTGCCCATGGCCTACACGCTGGTGGACGATCTGGCCCAGTCCCTGGCAGCGGGCTGCCGCTGGGGCCTGGGACTGGCCCAGGGCCTCTCCCGCGGCATCTCCTCCGGGAAGCCCGTATCCCGCCCGGAGCGGGCCGGATAGAATCTGCGGCCCCTCGGCGCTCGGACCTAGCCGAATCAAGCGTCGGGCACAGCGCGCCCGACACATTTCCGCCCAGATCCTTTTCAGCATGGCCCTCGACCCCACAGGCAAAGACCGCCCGCGCCCCCAGCGCCCCGGGCTACGGGTTGCGGCCATCGCCTCGCGCTTCCACGGGGACCTGACCGGAGCCATGCTGGCCTCGGCCCGCGCTGAGCTACTCGCCGGCGGCATCTCCGCCGCTGATTTCCACACGCTGTGGGTGCCCGGCTCCTGCGAGCTGCCGCTGGTCGCCAAACGTGTGGCTCGGTCGGGGGCCGTGGATGTGGTGCTGTGCTTCGGACTCGTGCTCAAGGGCGAAACACGCCACGACATCGTCGTAGCCGATGCCACTGCTTCCGGCATCATGCGGGCCTCTCTCGACACGGACACGCCGATCCTCTTCGGTGTCTTGACCTGTGAGACCCTGACCCAGGCCCGGGACCGCGCCCTCTCCGTGGATGACGGCGGCAAGGAAGACAAGGGCCGTGAGGTGGGGCGCGCCGCTCTGGAAATGATGGAAGCCCTGGACGCTGTCGGCCGCCTGTCTGAGACAGGCACAACACCATGAAGAAACAAACACGCGGGCGCGAGCTGGCCTTGCAGTATCTCTACCAGACGGACCTCAAGGGCGAGCGTGACACGGCGACCCTGGCGGAGTTCCTGAGCCGCGAGGAACGCGATGGGGAGACCGCGCGCTTCGCCCGCAATCTGGTCAAGGGTGTGCTCAAAGACATCGAGCAGGTGGACAAGGCCATTGAGGGCGCGGCCATCAACTGGGAGATGAAGCGCATGGCCGCCATCGACCGCAATGTGCTGCGCATCGGGGCCTACGAGCTAGTCCTGTGCGACGGCATACCCCCGAAAGTTGCCATCAACGAGGCCATTGAACTGGGCAAGCGCTACTCCACGGCCAACTCTGGATCGTTCATCAACGGCATCCTGGACAAGATTTTGAAGCAGATAAACGGGGAAGCGGAGTCCCCGGATGCCAAGGACGGAGAAACCACCGAGGCCACTGAAGCGACTGATGACTCCGCGCCCAGCG
>DASCNH010000092.1:0-4854 GCA_036011365.1 Planctomycetota bacterium
GCCACTGCGGCCTGGTGGAGCTGGCCGAGCAGCTTTGCGTGCAGGACGCCGCAGGGGGCCTCCTGGCTGACCTGACGGGCACATTCGGACCCAGCGGTGAACGGGCCTGGCCCGCCGGAGTGTCCACCTGGGGCCTCTAGCCCACGCTGCCAGCACGTGTCGCCACGCGTATGGACAGCGCCGGGCCCGCCTGGGGCCTGAGCAGCACCTCCAGAACCTCCGGCGCTGATTGGAAGTCCTCGTCCGGCTGCACCGAAGGCGCATAGTGCCCCCACCATTCGCCGGCAGTCCAATTAGGTGCCGCCCATGCCCGCCGCCCGCAGTCGTCCGAGTAACGCCTCAAGCATGGGCAGCCAGCGCGCATCTCGATTGGGCACACCGAACTCGCCGAGGAAACCCTCAACCTTGTGGCGGGCGCAGGGCACAAGGGACGTTACGTTTTCCTGCCACGCTCCCCCTGAGAGGTAACCGGCGGCACCGCTCCCCGCCGCCGGAGGCCCCTGCCGTCAGCGCCCTTGCAGCCTGTCCGCTTGCGGCTTGGTGGCCTCTTGCTCCTCCAGGCGGAACTTGTCGATGCGGTAGCGAATCTGGTCCCGGTTCATGCCCAGGAGCCGGGCCGCCCGCTGGAGCCAGATGCGGGATTCGGACCCGCGACCCCTGCTTTACGAAAGCAGTGCTCTACCACTGAGCTAATCTGGCTTGGTGCGAACACATCGGGCCACCCGAGCTGGGCGGCCCGCGAGTAGTTAGTTACCCACGCCTGAACGGTTCTCAATCAGGAGGGCGGCGCGGGCTCCCGCGTCCTGTACCAGGTTGTCCAGGGCGCGGGCAGCTGCCACGCGCACGGCCAAGGAGGCCCCCGAGGAAGCCACATCGGAAAGGGAGTCGGCGGCATTGCCGGCGTCGCCTCCGCGGGCCAGGGCTGCGGCACAGGCATCGGCGGCGGCCACGCGCACGGCATCGCTGCGCGCACCATCGGCGGCCACAGCGGCCAGGTCGGCGGCGGCACCACCGGCGGCACCGAGGGCGGCCAGGGCCGGTACGGTGACCGCGTCCGGGCGGCCGCTCAAGCAACCCGCCAGGGCGTCCGCGGCGGCGCTGATGTCCGAACCGCTGGAAAGGTCGCGCAGGGTGCTGGCGGCGCGTTCGGCCAGGGCATCGGCCCGGGCGCGGTCGCCGCTGAGGTCCTCATCGAGGGCTCCCATCAGATCCGAGAGATCGCCGGGGGCCACGGCGCCGGCGCGGCCGTCATACATGGAAGCAAAGCCCTCGGTGTCATCGGTCAGGATGAAGAGCGCTGCGCTGGCGAAGGTGTCGTCGCCGGCGACGGCATCGACGACCTGGTCCGTCGTGAGATCCGGCAGGGTGTCCCCCACCAGGATCGCGTCCAATCCGGCAACGCGGCGCAGCATGCCGAGGCCACTGGCGCCGGTGCTCCAGTGGTGGGCCAAGACGCCGGCCTCGCCGAGGGCGGAGACGACGCCCTGGGCGCGCTGGAGGTCACCGTCGATGACGGCCACGATGCGCAGGACCTGGCGTCCGGCTACTTCGCCCAGGCCGGAGATCGTGGCTCCCGATGCGGCGGCGCAGGAGCGCAGGGCGATCTGGCCCAGGGCCACGGCTCCTTCACCGCGCAGGGCTCCGTCGTCGCTGTTCAGGGCGGCGTTCAGGCCGGCGCTGGCGCAGGAGGCGCTGTCACCCAAGGAGCGACAGAGGGCGATGGCCACGGAACTGTCGCCGGAGGCGACGGACCACTGCAGGGCCAGGTCGGCGGCCTCGCCACCGCACAGGGCCAGGGAAACGGCCATGTCCGCAATGCCGGCGCCGTCGGCCATGCCGGCCTCCGCCTTGGCCAGCTCATCCGCGTAGCTGCGGGCGATGCCGGCCCGGGCTTCCAGGGAACCGGGATCCAGGGTCAGGGCCGAGTGGTAGGCGCGCCGGGCCATCTCGTCGTTGTACAGGGAACGCTCCACGGCCTGGCTGGTCAGGCCGCCGTCGGTCCAACTCCAGAGCACGTCACTGTAGTCGGAGGGGCGCAGCACCGTGGCCCGGGCGTGGTGGTAGTCATCGCCGTCGATAAGGAACTGGCCGGCGGCATCGCCGGTGCCGCCGCACTTGGAGGCGGAGGCTGATGCGGCCTTGCGCAGCCCCTCGTCCGCGGATTCGTCGGCGGCCAAGGTCGTCAGGGCGGCGGCGGCCCGGGGGTCGCCGATGTAGCCCAGGGTCAGGGCGATGTTGCGGCGCTGGAAAGCGTCCGTTGTGTCCAGGGCGGCGATCAGCGGCACGACCACATCCGTGCCCATCTGCGTCAGAGCGTGCATGACGACCACGCGCCACTCCTCGCCATCCTGATCCGCCAGGGCGAAGGTCAGCAGCGGCACGGCATACTCGCCGTGCTGTCCCGCCAGGGTACGGATCGCGCCGCGGCGCACGATGACGTCGTCGCTGTGCAGGAGCCGCACCTGGGCCTTGATGGCATCGCGGTCATTGCGACGCGCGCTGCGCCCCATGTCCGCCAAGCCCATGATGGCCTTGGCCACGAGCTCGAACTCGCCGCCCTCGACCATCAGTTGAACCCAAATCTCGTGGTCCGTGGACTTCCAGAGCTCATAGGCATCCGAGTGCCCCGGATCCATGGCCAGCACCTGTTGGAAGGCGCGCAGGGCCTCCGCATTACGGCCACGGCGCAGGAGATCCACGCCCTGGCTGAAGGTGTCCTGGACATCGTCGCTCGCGGTCAGGGGAGCGGCGGCGATCAGGGGAGCGGCGGCCAGCAGGCTGGCGGCGATAAGGAAGAGGGGCCGGCGGATTCCGGTCATGGGGATGGGCCTCGGAGAGGTGTCTTCGACGATGTGGTGGAGGCGGGCCGCTCGATAGCGGCCGCCGCTGGGAGGTGTGCCGGCTCCGGGAGCCGCCGCGCACCATTATGGAATGCGAAAAGCATAACGGGGGCCTCCCCACGGTCAAGCAAAGAGGGCCTCCTGGGTGTGAGTTATCTGTCCAGCGGGCCAGTGGACCGCCCCGGGGAAAACCACCGGAGGGCGCTCGGGCCTGGACCGGCGACCCTACCCACGGCCCCGGGTCCGACTACGGCCAGGCTGGTCCAGGGGCTCCAAACAGGGGCGCTAGTCCGTGGAACGGGCCTGGGGGGCCTGGGAATGGCGGCCGGGGAGCAGGGAACCGAGTATCAGGACGCCAAAACTCGCCAAGGCGGCCGGGACGACCGCGTGGAGCTCACCGATGAACTCGGCCCAGGCCCCCCATTCCGTCCCGGGGCCGAAGGCTCCGGAGATGAGCCCGCCCCAGGCGCCGTACTTCCAGCCCAGGGCCACCGCCACGCCCGCCAGCATGGAGCAGACCGCCGCCCCGGGCCGGGCCCGGGGCCAGAAGAGGGCTGCCAGGAGGGCCGGCGTGATGCCAGCCCCGTAGAGCGTGTAGGCGAAGAGGGCCACGGAGAAGAAGCGGTCTGAGAGGTAGGCCAGGCCGAGGGCCACCAGGCCCAGGACGACCACCGTGCGCCGCGAGACGCGCACCAGGGACTGCTCCGCCATGTCCGGCCGCAGGAAGCGTTGGAAGATGTCCCGCACCAGGGCCGTGGCCGGGGCCAAAAGGTAGCTGTCCGCGGTCGAGACGATCACCGCCAGCACCGTGGCCGCCAGCAGGGCGCCCAGGGGCAGGGGCAAGAGCGGAGCGCCGCCGGTGTCGGCGAAGGCCAGGTGCACGATCACGTGGCCGGGATTGTCCGGGGCGCTGATCTGGCCCGTCTGGACCAGGGCGCCGCCGGCCAGGGCCAGGGCGATGATGGCCAGTTCCAGCAGCAGTACTCCGCAGAACATGCCCAGGGCGCTGCGCCGGGCGGTGGCGGCGTCCTTCGCGGAGAAGAAGCGCTGGTACATGTTCGCGTCGCCCAGCAAGAGCAGGAAGGAGGGCAACAGGACGGAGATGATGTCGCCGGCGGAATAGGCCGAGCTGCCGGCGGGCGTGGCGCCAGCGGGCGTGGCGGCGGCGGGCAGGGCCAGGAGTTCCGCTGGGCCTCCCACGGCGTGGACCGCCACGACCAGGGCCAGGAGGATGCCGACGGTCATCAGGACGCCGTTGACCAGGTCCGTGCGCGCCACTGATTGCATGCCCGCCAGGGCCGTGTAGGCGATGACGAAGAGCGCCACCAGCGGCAGGAGCCAGCCCTGGTTGACATCCGGCAGGAGGTAGCTGACCACCGCCGCCCCGGCCCGGTATTGATAGGAGACGATGATGGTGTAGGCCACCAGCAGGGTCAGCGTGCCGAGCACCCGGGCGGCGGGGCCAAAGCGCTCTTCGAGAATATCCTGGACCGTGATCGCGCCGCTCCTGCGAGCGCGGCCGGCCAGGGCGTAGAGGGCCAGGATTCCGGCGGCACCGGCCAGGGGCAGGATGAAGGCCGCCGGCCCCACGCGCAGGGCCTCCTCGGCGTTGCCAAAGAGGCTGCCGGTACCGATCCAGGTCGCCAGCAGCGTGCCGCACAGCACACCGGCACCCAGGCCGCGGCCCGCCAGGCTGAAGTCCTCCTGGGTGCGCACGGAACGGGCCTTCTTGAGGCCGACGAGGATCAGGGCGCCGAGGTAGAGCAGGACGCCGAGGCCGTGCACCGGGTAGTTCATGGGTTGGTTCCCGCCATGCCCATCATTCCCGCGCCCGGGGGCGGGCGGGGGCGCTGGGGTCTCCCGGGGGCGCGCCCGGGACCGGGCCCGGGGCGATCAGACCGAGGATGCGCCCGGCTCGCGCGCCGCTGATCCGCGGTTCGCTGAGGGGCACGCCGCTCAGGCAGGCCCCGGCCAGGAAGGCGAAGACCAGGGCTTCCCGGGCATCCGGGTTGAC
>DASCNH010000093.1:0-21156 GCA_036011365.1 Planctomycetota bacterium
TGCCGTCCGCATCACCGAGGATGCAGAACTCACTGCCCGTGAGGTCGATCGTGACGATGTGGCAGGAAAAACCTGAGGGGTCCGAGCCAGGGAGTCCGGTGAGGTCGAAGGTCACCAGGGGCGCTTCGCTGCTGGCCAGGTCGGCGCAGGGATCGTAGTTCTGGATGATGCTGACGATGATGCGGGTGCCGGGGCCACCGATGGCCACGTCGTCCGCGCTCGTGCAGTACCCGACATCGAAGGAGGTGATGTTGTAGGAGTCCTGGCTTCCGCCGGAACCGGTACTGAGGATCTGACCCTCGTCGATGACCGTCGAGCCGTCGGCGAGGTTGTAGTAGTAGCCGGAGGGACAGGTATTGTGGTACACGACGCCGCCGGTGCCGGCGTTCTGCGTGTTGCCCAACTGCTCGGCCTTGGCCTTGGTAAAGGTGCCGGTGGCGTAGTGGTACACGCCGTCATAGACGGGGGCGGGGCACGATTGCATCGCCTGGGTTGTGGTTTGGGCAGATGCCGCGCTACAGAAGAGCAGGGCGCCACCCATGAACATGGAAGTTCGGAACATGATTTGAGTCCTTAGTAGTTTCTGGGGTATGCGTGGGAGTCACGCGCGATGCCGGCCGGGTGCCCTGCTTGCCGCGCACGCCGTGTCTTGGCCACCCCTAGTGGGAGCAGGCCGGAGCCATGGCGCCGGACACCCGGGAACCGCCGGGGTTTTCCAATCTTCTGGAATCATCCCACAGAAATGGCATTTGTGGGGAACATTAGGGGGATGGGCTTCCATGACAAGTCACCTGGCGGGGGACGAATGGGCGCAGTGCGCTGGCGACAGAGTGCCGGAAGTCATTGAGGGGTAAATGCTTATGTCAATGATGACGAGCTTCCGGGGGGGACTTGGGCCGGGGAATCAAGCCCGAGGTTTTCGTTGAAACCCGTGGGCATCAAGCCCGGACGGTTTCCGTCCGAAAACAGGGCATGGCCGGGCCTTCCGAGGGCTCCGGCGGTAGCGCGGGAACCCCCTAGGAGTCAAAGGAAAACAGATGGCAGCCACCCCCGAGAACCAGCCCCGATTCCCCCAGGCCAGGCCCCAGCCCGCCCCCGACGGCCCGGACCTCGCGGAAGAGCGCCGGGTGGATGGGCGACGGGCTTGCCACGGCAGCCTGCGCCTCCGGGTGGATTCCCCTCACCTTGCTGGCCAGGCGGAGAACATCTCCGAAACCGGCATCCTGTTCTTCACGAACCAGCCCCTGCGCGTGACCGTCGAGGTCGAGGAAGACGGCGTTTTGAGCTCCCGATCCGGACGCCTGGTGCGCGCCCAGCGTGTGGGCGGCGACAGCACTGGCTGGGCCGTGGAGTTCGACGTCCAGGCCTAGGGCCCCGGGCGCAGCTCAGCCCAGGAGGGCCAATAGGGTCCGGGGGAAGCAGCCCAACCAGATCACCCCGGCGGCGCACAGGGTGGCGGCGATGGCCGCCGACAGGCGCCGGGTGAGCGGCGGCAGGAGCTCATCCGGGCGCGGGCGCATGTACATGGCCACGATCACGCGCAGGTAGTAGGCCAGGGCGACCACGGAGAAGAGCACGCCGATGACGGCCGCGCCCACCATGTCCGCGCGCACCAGGACGGAGAAGACCAGGTACTTGCCGAGGAAGCCGCCGGTGGCGGGGATACCGCCGAGGGAGAGCAGGAAGAGGGTCAGGCCGGCAGCCAGGAATGGGCGCTTCTCCGCCAGACCGTCCAGGGACGAGAGCTCCAGGCGTTCGTCGCCATCGCCCTCCAGGATGGAGAGCAGGCCGAAGGCTCCGGCGCCGCTGACCGCGTAGGCGGCCATGTAGAAGAGCACCGCCTGGACCGGCGCACCGGCGCCGGCGCTATTCAGGGGATCCCCCGCCAGGGCGCCGGCCAGGGCCAGCAGCACCGTGCCCGCATGGGCCACGCCGGAGTAGGCCAGCATGCGCTTCACATTGGTCTGGACCAGGGCGCCGAGGTTGCCGAGGGCCATGGTGACCAGGGCCAGGAGGGCCACGACGCCGGCGGCGGCCGGGGGCAGTAGGAAGGCGGCGTGGAGCAGGAAGGCGAAGGCGGCGGCCTTGGTGCCGGTGGCCATCAGGATCGTCACCGGGGCCGGGCTTCCCTGGTAGACATCCGGCGCCCACAGGTGGAAGGGGAAGATGCTGGTCTTGAAGAACAGGCTGGCGGCGATGAGCGCCACCCCGGCGGCGGCCAGGGGGGTGCCCAGGCCGATGGCGCGCAGTTCGGTCAGGGAGACCGTGCCCGTCGCGCCGTAGACCAGGGCTGAGCCGTAGAGGAAGAGGGCTGCGGCGAAGGCGCCCAGGATGAAGTACTTGAGGCCCGCCTCGACGGAGTCGTTTCGCGAACGCCGGAAGGCGGCCAGGATGTAGAGCGGGACGGAAAGGGTCTCCAGGCCGATGAAGAAGACCAGCAGATCCCGGGCGCCGGCCATGACGAGCATGCCCAGGCAGGCCGTCAGCAATAGACAGTCGTGCTCGGCCATGAAGGGCTTCTCGCGCCCGTAGTAGCCCCGCCCGAAGGCCCAGGCCAGAGCCGTGCAGGTCAGGAAGATGAGCCCCCAGATGGAGTTCAGGCCGCCGCTGTCAAAGGTGCCCGAGAAGGCCTGGGCCGCAGGCTGACCGAGGCCGGCCCTGAGCAGGCAGGCGGCGCCCAGGAGCGCGGCGAGGAAGATGCCAGCGCGAGCCCGCCCGCCCAGGTTGATCATGTCGCCGATGAGCAGCAGCAGGATGCCGCTGGCCAGGATGATCAGCGGGCCGCCGGCGGTCAGGTCGGAGACGGGAGGCAGGCTTGCATCCGCGCCACCTGCGGCCGCTGTGTTGAGGATGGAGAGGATCACTACCGGTCGTCTCCGTGGAACGGGGTGGGGGAGGCTTCGAGGGCAGTCACCTGGGGGGCAGCTCCCATCTCGGTGCCGAGGGCCAGCCGGTGGCGGGCGTGCTCCAAGCGCTCCACGATGGTGTCCAGGGCCGGAGCGCTCTTCTCCAGGAAGGGAGTCGGAGCCACGCCGATCCAGAAGATCAGGGCCACGATGGGGAGCATCAGGCCGATCTCGCGCCGGTTCAGGTCCTGGAGCTGGCGGTTCTCCTCATGGTGGATGGGACCGAAGAGCATGCGGCGCGTGGCGCTCAGGAGGTAGACGGCGCCGAAGATGACGCCGGTGACGCCGACGGCGCACCAGAACGGGCTGGCCTCGGAGGCGCCCAGGAGGATCAGGTACTCGCCCACGAAACCATTGAGGCCCGGTAGGCCTACGCTGGAGAGTACGGCCAGCACCCAGAAGAAGGCGAAGCCGGGCAGGACCGCGGCCAGGCCGCCGAACTGGTCCAGGGCGCGCGTGTGGCGGCGCTCGTAGAGCATGCCGACCAGCAGGAAGAGCAGGCCCGTGGAGAGGCCGTGGCTGACCATTTGGAGCAGGCCCCCACGTAGGCCGGTGGCGGTCAGGGCGAAGAGCCCCAGGACCACATAGCCCAGGTGGCTGACGGACGAGCAGGCGATCAGGCGTTTGATGTCGGTCTGGGCCATGGCCAGGAAGGCGCCGTAGACGATGCCGACGGCGCCCAGGGCCATGAAGAGCGGGGCGGCGGCCACGGCGGCCAGGGGGAACATGGCGATGCCGAAGCGCAGCAGGCCGTAGGTGCCCATTTTGAGCAGCACGCCGGCCAGGATCACGGAACCGGAGGTGGGCGCTTCCGTGTGGGCGTCCGCCAGCCAGGTGTGGAAGGGGATCAGCGGCACCTTGATGGAGAAGGCCAGGGCGAAGGCGGCGAAGAGCCAGCCCTGGGTGGACAGGTCCTGGGCCACGGCCCACTCGGTCAGGGTGGCGATGTCCGCCGTACCCGCCTGGCCGATGGCGTGAATCACGGCCACCAGCATTACCAGGCTGCCGGAGAGGGTGAAGAGGAAGAACTTGAGCGTGGCGTAGAGGCGCCGCTCTCCACCCCAGATGCCCACCATGAAGTAGAGCGGGACCAGGCTGATTTCCCAGAAGAAGTAGAAGAGCACCAGGTCCTGGGCCAGGAAGACGCCGAGCATGCCGGTCTCCATGACCAGCAGCCAGACCATGAACTCCTTGACGCGCTTTTTGATGTGGCCTGGTGTGGAGAGCACGACGATCGGCATCAGGATGGCGGTCAGGCCGACCATCAGGACCGAGAGGCCGTCGAGGGCCAGGCTGAAGCGCACGGGGATGCCGCCGGGCAGGGTGAACCAGGCCGGGCCGCCGGCGCTCACCGGGGCGCTGGGGTCGAACTCCCAGCAGAGGCGGGCGCCGAGGAAGGCGATCACCAGGGTGATCAGGAGTGTCAGGCGGCGCTGGAGGCGGGCGGCGCCGGCCGGTGTCGGGAGCAGCAAGGCCACGCCCAAGAGGGGCAACAGGGTGATCAGGAAGATGTCGTTCATCGGGCCGCCCACATCCAGAAGAAGGCCAGCAGGACTGCTCCGGCACCCATCCACAGGCCGTAGCTGGCAATGGTGCCGTCCGAGAGGCGGCGCAGGCGCGTGCCGCAGGCGCGGGCTCCGTAGCCCAGGCCGTTGACGAGGCCGTCGATGGCGAAGGCGTCAATGACGGCGGAGACCATAAAGGCGATCAGCTTCACCGGTTGCACGATGCAGCGGCGGTAGGCGGCGTCGACGCCCCAGGCGTTTTCCAGGAAGGCGAAGAGGCGCGGGTTGGCGGACCGGGAGCGTTCGTCACCGGCCGTGCCGGCGGCGTGGCCGTGGAAGCCGCGGTGGGCGAAGGCGAGGGCGATCAGGCTGCCGAGGCCCAGGAGGATCCATTCGGCCTTGTGTGAGAGGTGCGGCAGCTGGCCGTGGGCGCCGGCCGCGTGGGCCGCCAGGATCTCGCGCCCGGGAGCTACCACGGGTTCCAGCCAGGCTCCGATCAGGTGTGGCAGGTGGAAGACCGGCGGCAGGCCGAGGATGCCCCCGGCGACGGCGAGGACGGCCAGCACCATGAGCGGCACGGTCATCAGGGAGGGCGACTCGTGGGGGTGGAGGGCTGCGGCGGAGAAGCGTTCGGTGCCGAAGAAGGTCAGGGCCACCATGCGCCAGGAGTAGTAGGCGGTCATGGCGGCGGTCAGGATGCCGATTGCCCACAGGCCGTAGTAGGCTCCCCCGTGGGCGAAGGTGTGGGCCAGGATCTCGTCCTTGGAGAAGAAGCCGCTGAGGATCGGCAGGCCCGAGAGGGCAGCGGCGCCGGCGGTGAAGGTGATGAAGGTGCGCGGCATGTGGCGGCGCAGGCCGCCCATCTTGTGCATGTCCTGTTCGTCGTGCATGCCGTGGATCACGCTGCCGGCGCCCAGGAAGAGCAGGGCCTTGAAGAAGGCGTGGGTGACGAGGTGGAAGATGGCGCTGGCGAAGGCGCCGGAGCCCAGGGCCAGGAACATGTAGCCGAGCTGGCTGACGGTGGAGTAGGCCAGGACGCCCTTGAGGTCGCGCTGGGCGAGGGCTGTGGAGCCGGCGATGAAGGCGGTGATGGCGCCGACCGTGCCGATGGTGAAGAGCACGGCGGGTTCGGCGGCGAAGAGCGGGCACAGGCGCACCACCAGGTAGATGCCCGCGGTCACCATGGTGGCGGCGTGGATCAGGGCGGAGACCGGCGTGGGGCCGGCCATGGCGTCCGGCAGCCAGACGAAGAGTGGGGCCTGGGCGGACTTGCCGCAGGCGCCGCCGAAGAGCAGGAGGGCCGCCAGACCCAGGCGGCCTGCGGCCTGCGGGCGCGTGAGTTGCTCGGCGACCGAGGCGCCGATGTCCGACAGGTCGAGCGTGCCGAAGGTGTGCACGAGTACGAAGGAGCCCAGCAGAAAGAAGGCGTCTCCGATGCGGTTGACCACGAAGGCCTTCTGGGCGGCCTCGGCGGGCCAGCCCTTTTGGTACCAGAAGCCTATTAGCAGGTAGGAGCAGAGGCCCACGCCCTCCCAACCGACGAACAGGCCCAGCAGGCTCGAGGAGAGCACCAGCAGCAGCATGGCGAAGACGAACAGGTTCAGATAGGCGAAGAACTTGGCGTAGCCCGCATCGTCTTTCATGTAGCCGACGGCGTAGATGTGGATCAAGAGGCCAATGCCGGTGATGACCAGCGTCATCACGCTGCTCAAGCGGTCGAGCACGAGGGCGATGTCGAAGGTAACGCTGCCGCCATCGATCCAGGCCCAGGCCGTGGACTCCAGGGCCGGGCCGTGGAGGTTGGCCAGGAAGCCGTTCACGGAGAGAGCGAAGGAGGCCCCCATGGCCAGGCAGGCGATCAGGGCGGCGATGGGGGCCGGGCCCAGGGCCAGGGCGTCAGAGCGGCGGGCGCGCAGGGTTCCCCAGTGCACGAGTCCGGCCAGGGCGCTGCCGATCAGGGGCAGGAACAGAATCCACCAGAGCCAGTCGGTTTTCATGGGTCAGCCTGCGAGCTCCCGGACTTGTGCGAGGGAGGCGGTCTGCTTCCTGCGGTAGATGGCGATCACGAGCGCCAGACCCACGGCCGCTTCCACGGCGGCAACCAGGATGACGAAGAGGGCGAAGACCGGGCCGGTGGCATCCGGGCCGCTGGCGGTCTCGTGCAGACGGCCGGCTGCCAGGAAGGTCAGGTTGGCGGCGTTCAGCATCAGCTCGATGCACATCAGGACGATGATCACGTTGCGGCGCAGGAAGAAACCGCAGGCTCCGATGGCGAAGAGGATCCCCGCCAGGATGAACAGGTGTTGGACGGGGACGGTCATCGGCTGTCTCCCGGGGGCTGGCTCTCGATTCCCGGGCGTTCGCGCTTGGCCAGCACCAGGACACCGACGGCGGCGGCCAGGAGCATCACCGAGGCCACCTCGAAGGGCAGCACATACTTGCCAAAGATGGCGTCGGCCAGGGTCTCGACCATGGCCATGCCGCTTTCGGGGGCGGGCGGGGCGAGGGTCGTGGCCGGCAGGGCGTGAGCCGCCAGCAGGCCGAGCAGCAGCACGCCCCCGGAGACCGCGATGGCGACGGCCGTGGCCAGGCCGGGTTTGAAGAGGGGTTCGGCGGCGGCGACCTCCTCCGGCTGGCCGAGGTTCAGCAGCATGATCACGAACAGGAACAGGACCATGATGGCGCCGCCATAGACCAGGATCTGGACGGCGGCCAGGAACTGGAAGCCGGCCAGGAGGTAGATCACGGCCAGGGCGAAGAAGGTGCCCAGCAGGGAAAGTACGCTGCCAATCGGGCTGCGCGAGGCGATCACGCCCAGGGCACCGGCGATGGCGGCGGCGGCACAGATGTAGAAGATGGCGTCTACCATCGCTCGTTGATCCCGTGGATGTAGTCGATGCGCGGCTGCATGGCGGGGCGCTGGCGACGCAGGCGGTCGAGGCCGTAGACCAGGCTGAGGCGGTCGTAGTCGGCGAGTTCCAGTTCGCTGCTCATGAAGATGGCGTCCTTGGGGCAGGCCTCTTCGCAGAAGCCGCACAGGATGCAGCGCAGCATGTCGATCTCGAAGTGCTCAGGCTCGCGCTCGCTGGGGCGATCGGTTTCCTGGCCGTCGATGGTGATGGCGTAGGCCGGACAGGCGGCTTCGCACAGGCCGCAGGAGACGCAGGCCAGGTTGCCGTCTGCGAGCTCGACCAGGCGCGGCTGGCCACGCGTGATGGCGGTAGTGGGCAGGGGCTCCTCCGGGTACTGGCGCGTGATGCTCTTGCCGAACATCTTGCCCAGGGTGATCGACAGGCCGCGGGCGATCTCCGGCAGGTAGAGCTTCTCCGCGAAGGTCAGTTCCTTGCGCTTGACGAGGGCCACGCTCAGGCTCCTGAAAGGGAGAGCACTGCTCCCGTGATGAAGAGGTTGAGAAGTGCCAGGGGCAGCATGACTTTCCAGCCGAGCCCCATCAGTTGGTCGAAGCGCAAGCGCGGCAAGGTCCAACGCACCCACAGGTACAGGAACAGAAAGCAGGCGGTCTTGGCCATGAAGGCGGCCAGGCCGAGCAGCCAGTGGGCCTCCGGCAGGAAGGGCACTGACCAGCCGCCCAGAAAGAGGGTCGTGGCCAGGCAGGCCATGACTACCATGGCGGAGTATTCGCCGAGGAAGTACAGGCCGAACTTCATGGAGGAGTACTCGGTGTGGAAGCCGCCGACGAGCTCCGGTTCGCACTCGGCGAAGTCGAAGGGGTGGCGGTTCGTCTCGGCGAACATGGTCACCACGAAGAGGGCGAAGGCCAATGGCTGGCGCCAGATGTTCCAGTCGGTGACGGCGGACTGGGCTTCGGCGATTTCGCGCAGGTCGAGGCTGCCGGTGACGGCGATGACCGCCACGATGGCCAGGATCATGGAGAGCTCGTAGCTGACCATCTGGGCCGAGGCGCGCAGGCCGCCGAGCAGCGAGTACTTCGAGTTGCTGGCCCAGCCGCCGAGGATGATGCCGTAGATGCCCAGTCCTCCGACGGCCAGCAGGTAGAGAATGCCGATGTCGAGGTCAGCGATGGAGAGGTTGGTGGTGATGCCGGCAACGGTCAGCTCGCCGCCGAAGGGGATCACCGCCACGGTCATCATGGCCGGCACGGCGGCCATGGCCGGGGCGAAGCGGAAGAGCAGGCGGCTGGCGCCCTCCGGCAGAACCTCCTCTTTAAAGAAGAGCTTCAGCCCGTCGGCCAGAGGCTGGAGAATGCCGCAGGGTCCGACGCGGTTGGGACCCTTGCGGTGTTGGATCCAGGCCGAGACCTTGCGCTCGGCCAGGGTCATCAGGGCGGCGGTGCCCAAGAGGCCCCCGTAGATCACGGCCACCTTGATCAGCCAGACGAGGAAGATGGTCATTGACTGACCTCGGTGCTCATGTCATGTGCAGCCACCTGAGGGATGCCGTTGATCGGGATGACGAGGTCGGCCAGAACTGCAAGCGTGGCCGCCAGGGGGCGCGTGCCCGCCGGTGCCGGACGGGCCGGTAGCAACTGGCCGTGGTGGCCGTCGATGTTGCGCCAGGTCCCGCTGCGCTCGCTCCAGTCGGGGATGCCCAGGCAGGCGTTCAGGGCGGGGATGGCCGGCTCCGGCAGGTGCGTGTCGAAGAGCACCAGGCGCAGTGTGGTGGGCAGGGCGGCCAGGGCGTCCGGGCCGATGGTTGCGGCAATGCGCTCGCCCAGGAGCAGGGCGCTGCCGGCCCCCGCCAGGGCCGCGGCGGCGGCGGCCGGGGAGAGTTGCTCCAGGCCGGCCTCGGTCAGGCCGCGGCGGTTGGGGCAGGGGTCTCCCGTGCGCAGGATCGTGTCCGCAGCGGCGCTCTCGGCGTCGCGGGCCACAAAGGCGGCTCGGCCGCCGCTGGCGACGGCCAGTTTTTGGAGGACGACGGCCTCCTCATTGGTGATGAAGGGCGAGGCCAGCAGCAGAGCCGGGGGGGCCGTGGCCAGCAGGTCGACGGTTACTTCGATCACGCGGGCGGCGCCGGTGGGGTCGAGGTTGCCGCCATTTGAGAGCAGGGCGCCGGCGAGGCGTGCGAGCTTGGCGTCAGTGCGGAAGGCAAGGCGCCCCTCATCGCACATCCAGAAGCCGTTGACATCAGCGTTGCGGCGGGGTCGCACGCGCTTGATCTCGCCATTCCTCAGGACCTCCACGGTCACTGAGCAGCCGCGGCTGCACTCGGGGCAGGTGCTGGCGGTTTTGCGCAGGTTCCAGACGCGGGCCTGGAAGCGGAAACCCTTGAGCGTCAGGGCGCCCACGGGGCAGACGTCCGCCAGGTTGCCCTGGTAGTTGCCGCTGAGGGGCTCGTCCTGCCAGGTTTCGACACGCGAGTGCACACCCCGGCCGACGATGGCCAGCTGGGGTGTCTTGGGCACCTCCTCCATGAAGCGCACACAGCGGCTGCACAGGATGCAGCGTTCCTGGTCGAGGACGATCACATCGCCGAGGGACTTGCGCTTGGCCAAGCCCCGGCGGGGCTCCACGCTGCGGCACTTGTCTTGCCCCTCGGCGTAGGCGTTGTCCTGCAGCGTGCACTCTCCGGCCTTGTCGCAGATCGGGCAGTCCAGCGGGTGGTTCTTGAGGATGAACTCCAGGCACTCCTTGCGCGCTCCGTGGGCGCGCTCGGCCTCGGTGTTGACGACCATGCCCTCTGCCACGGGCGTGCGGCAGGCGGCCACCACGCGGGCCGGCATGTCGCCCTGTTGAACTTCCACCTGACAAATGCGGCAGGAGCCCACCGGCGACAGGGCGCGGTGGTAGCAGTAGTGCGGCACATGGGCGCCGTTGTCGTGGCAGGCATCGATCAGCGGGCGCGCCGGGTCGGCCTCGACCTCACGGCCATTTACGGTGATCTTGATCATGCGGAGACCTCCGCCCGCTGGCCGGAAGTGAGCGGGCAACAGCCAGCGCCCGCGTGGGCTTCGAACTCGGGCCGGAAGTGGCTGAGGGCCACCTGCAGGGGGATCGCCGCCGCATCGCTCAGGGCGCAAATGGTCTTGCCCGGCGTCATGCCGCCGGCGATGTGTTCGAGCATGTCCACATCCTCAAGCGTGCCGCCACCGGACTCCAAGCGAGCCAGGATCTGGGTCAGCCACTGCGTACCTTCGCGGCATTGGCTGCACTGGCCGCAGCTCTCGTGCTCATAGAAGTGCGCCAGCACCAGGGAGGCTTCGACGATGCAGGCGGTCTCGTCCAGGATGACCATGGCGCCGGTTCCGAACATGGAGCCGATGGCCTTGATCGAGTCGTGGTCCATGGGCGTGTCGATCAGGCTGCCGGCCACGAATCCCGTGGAGGAACCACCGGGAATCCAGGCTTTCAGGCTGCGCCCCTGCCAGACTCCTCCGGCGTATTCCTCGACGATGGCCTTGGCGGAGATGCCGAGCGGCAGCTCGTACACACCGGGTTTCTCCACATGGCCAGAGATGCCGCACAGGAAGTTACCCGGGCTCTTCTCGCTGCCGAGGGTTTTGAACCAACCCGCCCCGCGCTCGATGATGAAGGGCACATTGAAGATCGACTCGACGTTGTTGACGGTCGTCGGGTTGCCCCAGAGGCCGAAACCGGCGGGGAAGGGGGGCTTGGGCCGCGGATGGCCGCGCTTGCCCTCGAGGCTCTCCATCAAGCCGGTTTCCTCGCCGCAGATGTAGGCGCCGGCGCCCGGATGCACGTGGATCTCGCAGTTGAAACCCGTGCCGAGGATGTCAGCACCGATGAGGCCAGCGGCGCGCGCCTCGTCAACGGCTGCTTGCATGCGCCGGTGGCATTGCAGGTACTCGCCGCGAATATAGATGTAGACGCCTTCGAGGCCCATGGCCCAGGCGGCGATCAGCGAACCCTCGATCAGCCCATGGGGATCTTCCTCCATGAGCACGCGGTCCTTGCAGGTGCCGGGCTCGGATTCATCGGCGTTCACGGCCATGTAGCGCGGCCGTGGATCGGTCTTGGCGTCGGGCATGAAGCTCCACTTGAGGCCCGTGGGGAAACCGGCGCCGCCGCGCCCGCGCAGGCCCGAGGCCTTCATCTCGTCGATCACCTCGCCAGGCGTCAACGGCTGGCGCAGGACGCGTTCGATGGTCTGGTAGCCGCCGCTGGCGCGGTAGACGGCCAGCGTATGGGAGTCCGCCACGCGCGCGCGGTCGAGGAGGTAGGTCTCGTGACCGCTCATGCGAGTTCCCCCAGAATCCCGGCCACCTGGTCCGGGGCGATGTTCTCCACATACTCGCCATCCACCACGATCATGGGCGCGGCGGTGCAGGCCCCCTGGCATTCGAGGGTCTCGACTGTGAAGCGCCCGTCTTCCGAAGTGCCGCCGACCTCGGCTCCCGTGGCGCTCTGGACTTCAGCGATGATGGCCCGGGCTCCGCGCAGGTGGCAGGCGATGTTGCGGCAGACGCCGACCACATGTTCTCCCACCGGCTTGAGGTGGAACATGGGGTAGAAGGAGGCCACCGCGTAGACCTCCACCGGTTCGAGCTCGAACCACTCGGCGCAGTCTTCGATGGACTCCGGCGAGAGCCAGCCGTCGCGCATGGACTGCAGGCGGTGCAGGGCCGGGATCAGGGCCGCGCGCCGTTCCGGATACTTGGCCGCCAGGGCGCTGAAGTCCTCCGCCAGTTCCGCCGAGAGCGCCATTAGCGGTCCACCTCACCCATCACGAAGTCCAGGCTGCCGATGATGGCCACCGTGTCGGAGAACAAGCGTCCGCGGGCCAGCAGCGGAATGACCTGCACATTCATCAGGCCCGGGGCGCGGATGTGGCAGCGTACCGGGCGGCTGGTGCCGTCGGACACGGCGTAGAACCCGAGTTCGCCCTTGCTGGATTCGACGCCCTGGTAGGCTTCGCCGGCGGGCAGGGGCATGTCGGTGACGATCTTGAACTGGTGGATCAGCTCCTCCATGGAGCTGTGTACGGTCTGCTTGGGCGGGAGCACGTAGCGACGATCTTCGATGAGCACCGGCGCTCCCCGTGTCTGCTTCAAGCGCTCCAGGGCCTGGCGGCACAGGCGCGTGGCCTGGCGCATTTCCTCCACGCGCACCAGGTAGCGGTCGTAGCAATCTCCGATGGTCCCGACGGGCACCTCGAAGTCGTAGTCAGCGTAGCCGCTGTAGGGCTCGTCCTTGCGCAGGTCGCTGGGCACGCCGGAACCGCGCAGGTTGGGCCCCGTCAGAGACCAGGACTTGGCCTCGTCGGCGCTCAAGATGCCCACGTTCCGGTTGCGGTCGTGCCAGATGCGGTTGCCCGTCAAGAGGCTCTCGAACTGATCGATCTTGGCCGGGAATTGGTCGATGAAATCAGAGAGGGCCTGCTCGACGTCCGCATCCACGTCGGCGTAGACACCGCCCAGCCGCACGAAACTGTGGTTCATGCGATGGCCGGTGTAGGCGTCCAGGATGTTGTAGGCGTGTTCGCGTTCCTCGAAGGTGAAGAAGAACATGGAGACCGCACCCAGGTCGATGGATGTCGTACCCAGGTAGATCAGGTGCGCCATGATGCGCGAGAGTTCCATCAGGAGCACGCGCAGAACCTGGGCGCGCTCCGGCACTTCGACACCGGCCAGTTTTTCCAGGGTCAGGGCATAGCCCACGTTGTTGAGCAGGGGCTGCACATAGTCGAGGCGGTCCGTGTGGGCGAAAAACTTGCGCCAACCCAGGCTCTCGGCGGCCTTCTCCTTGCCGCGGTGCAGGTAGCCCACCACGGGCTCCATCTCGTGGATGGTCTCGCCGTCGAGGGTCACCATCAGGCGCAGCACGCCGTGGGTGGCGGGGTGCTGGGGGCCCACATTCAGGCTCAAGAGCTCGCCGTGCAGGGGATCGTCGGGGTCAAAGGTGCCCGGAGACCCGGGGATCGGGCCCGCCGGGGGCAGCTCGTGGGAAAAGGTGTACTCGCGCGTGACGGTCATTGCGCTGCACCTTTGCCGGTGGTCGTGCCGCGGCCAGCTTCCCAGGTGCGGTAGAGGGCGTCCGGCTCGATGCCCTGGTGGGGGAAGTCCTTGCGCAGGGGGTGGTGCGGGAAGGCGTCGGGCATCAGCAAGCGCTTGAGGCCCGCGTGTCCTTCGAAGCCGATGCCGAACATGTCGAAGCACTCGCGTTCGGAGTAGGCCGCGCCGGGCCACAGGTCCGCGACGGTGGGAGCGCTGGGCTCTTCCCCGTTGACGAAACTGCGCACGCGGGCGCGGTCACCGCTTTCCACATTGCGCACCTGATGCACCAGGTCGAAACGCGGCGTGCGCCCCAGGCGGTCCACGGCGGTGATGAAGGTGCAGGTGTCGAAGCCGCCGGGTCCGGCCAGGGTCTCCATGACCGTCCGCAGCGTGCCGGCGGGGGCGCGCTCGGGGATGTCGATGAGGGCCGTGCCGTCCGTCTGTTCCGACAGATTGCAGGTCGCATTCGCCAGCAAGGCCGTGAGCTGCGAGAGGGAGCTCATGGCCGCTCTGCCCGCCTATTCGACTCGGCGTCCAGCACTTCGCCCATGCGGCGGGTGGGATTGGCCCGGTTGGGGGGCATCTGGAAGGCGCCGGTGCCCGTGTCTTCCCGCGTGGCCGTCTGGCCGAAGTTGGCCATCAGGCGGCGTACGGGCTGCTCGCGCTCGACGCGCTTTTGCAGCTTCATCAGGGCGTCGATGACCGCATCCGGGCGCGGCGGGCAGCCGGGCACGTAGACATCCACGGGGAGCAGCATGTCCACCCCCTGAACCACGGAATAGGTGTCATACATGCCGCCCGTGGACGAGCACACGCCCATGGCGATGACCCACTTGGGGTCCGGCATCTGGTCATAGATGGTGCGCGCCGCTTCGGCCATCTTCCAGGTCAGCGTGCCAGCCACGATCATCACATCGCATTGGCGCGGGGTGAAACGCGCGGCCTCTGCTCCAAAGCGCGCGATGTCAAAGGCGGGCCCGAACATGGCCATCATCTCGATGCCGCAGCAGGAGAGTCCCAGGGGCATGGGCCACAGGCTGTTCTTGCGTCCCCAGTTCACCAGGGCGTCGGCTTGGGTGGTGAAGAAGCCGCCGCGGGCACCGGCGTCCTCGAAGCCACCGGAAGCCAGGTCGCCGCTGACGGGGGTCAACGATCCCATTCGAGACCTCCCTTGCGCCAGACCCATGCCAGGGCCACTACCAGGACGCCCACGAAGACGGACACTTCCGCGAAGACCAATGCGCCCCGGCCGGCTGCGGCGAAGGTGTTGGCGGTGGCCGCCCACAGCACCAGGAACAGGGACTCCACATCGAAGAGGATGAAGAGCACCGCCACCAGGTAGAAGTGAATCGAGAGGCGGATGCGCGCGTCGCCCGCCGGGGCCAGGCCACACTCGTAGGCCGTGGCCTTGCTCTTGTTGCTGCTGCGGCCCCCGAGCAGTTCGGACACGAAGATGTTCACCAGCGCGAAGGCGAGGATGACGCCGAAAAGCAGGAGTACGGGGCCGTAGTCGGTGAGCATCAGGCAACCGCCGCGCGGCTGTCGTGAATCAGGAGAGGAGGGAGGAGGGGCGGCCCGCGATTCCGGGCTTTTGTGTCCGGTCAGGCCGCTTTTTCGCGTGTGAGTCTAGCGGCGGCGGGCCGCAGGACAAGGGCAGCGAGCCGGGAAAGGGGCGCCGGACCCCAGTTGCTAGATTCTGCTACCCGTCCACATCCACACAGCGGCCGCCGGAGCCCAAGGCCAGGGCTTGCAGCGTGCCGTCGCCGGCGCCGCCGATGCGCACGGCGTGGAAGAGCAGGCGTGCTTCGCTGTTGATATCGCGCAGGAAGGGCTCGACCCAGGCGGACCCCGTATCCGTGCCTCCATCGCACAGGATGACCACCGTGTCCGCCTCCAGGCGCTCGAGGTCCAGATTACCCCTGGTGTTCATGCGCAGGGCCTCTTTGACACCCTGGCGCAGGCCAGTCCCCCCGGAGGGGGCGTGATTCCTCAGCCAGGCCTTGGCCCCCTGGATGTAGCTGTTCGTGGCGGGCACCAGGCGCTTTTTCCAGGATTTGCTGCCTGAGCTGAACAGCACCAAATCGAAGCGTGTCTTTGGTCCCAGGAGCTTCAGACAGCCTTCGAGTTGCTCGATGGCCTCCTTGTAGCGGGTGTGGCTGGTGGTGCCCGTCCCGGTTCCGCCCAAGAAGGCCGCATCCATGCTGCCCGAGTTGTCGATGACGAAGACGATGCGGTCGCTGGCTGGGCGAATGCCGAAGAAACCGGCGGTGGTTGTCTCGGCACCGCCTTGGGAGGGGGAAGCCCGCCGCGAGACGGTTCCGTTCTGAACTCCCCGCCACCAGACCTGCCAGCGCCGGGGATCGGTGCCGATGTTGCGGCCGGAGCGGTCTTTCAACTCCTCGGAGATCTCGTGCATGGTGCGGCGCACGGGCACGCCGGAGTCCGCGCGGCCCTGCCACAGGCCCAGGGCTTCGATCAGGGCCGGCACAACCGCCTCGTCCGCCAGGCCGCGGCAGAGGGCCACGGCGCGGCAGGCAGCGCGCCAGCTTTGGCTCATCAGGCGCCCGGCGATCCAGTCCGCCAGTTTCGCAGCGGAGGGGGAGTCCTCGGCCAGGGGGACCACGGAAAAGTGCTGCTCCGCCCGGGCGAGCTTGCGTGGGTCCACCAAGGGGGTCTTGCCGCGGGGCTCCAGTTCGCGCATGAAGAGGGCGTGAACCGGCTCCTCCCGGCGTCCCACCAGGGAGTCGAGGCAGGTGTTGGCCAGGAGCTCTGAGGAAGCCCGGTGGGAGGCCAGCAGGGCCATGGTGGTGCGCGCGGTGCGGTCCTCGGCCAGCAGGCGGGCAACCGCGGCGCGCAGGGCTGAGGGTCCGCCGCGCTCGGACATCAGCACCTCCTCCCGCAGGCGGTCCAGTGCTCCCGGGAGAAGCGTCTGCCCCATGGCATCCTGGACCATCTGCGCCAGGAGGTCCCAACGCTCGCGGGCCTCGGGCTTGCGGTCCCCCTGGTCCAGGGCCGTGCCGAGCAGGCTGAGCAGGGTGCTTTCCAGTTCCCGGGGGAAGTCCGGATCGCTGCTCTGGCTGCGGGTGAGGCGGTCGAGCAGCTGGGCGATTTGAGACCGGCGTTCCTGGTCGAAGCTGACCCGGGAGGTGCGCAGGCGCTTCTCCTCGTGTTGCAGGGATTTCAAGTCCTGGCGCGTGCTGCGGATGAGGCGGCTGGAGCTGCCCCGCCTGACCTGTGATTGGACGGGCTCCGGGAGGGGCCCCGGGGCGGTGGCACGGGGGGTGGCGGGCAGCAGGCCCGCGCAGAGGACCAGGAGGATGATGGGCGAGCTTGCCATGGGTACCGGGAGTAGTCCTACCGGCCTTGGAATCGGATGTAACTTGTGGGCAAATAAAACCAAGGCCCTAGGGCTGCTGGTTGTGCCTAGTCACCTGATTCGCCGGCGAGATCCAGCGTCATGTCGAGGAACTGGAGCGGGGCGCCGCCGCCGTGGGGATGGTGCGTGGCGGTCAGCTGCACGCGCACATTTCCCACGGAAGCCCGCGCCTCGGGCAGGGGCAGTTCGGCGGAGCCGTATGCGGCTATGTGCGAGCGTGCGTCGATGGTGTGCTCGGCCTCGGCCAGGGACTCTCCCGCTTCGCCCAGGACCGTCGTGTGGAAGACGAAGCTCTGCTCCTGGAGGCCGGGCAGGCGATGGGCAGCCTGGTTCACGATGCTGATGGCCGCCCCGTCGCCTTTTCCAATCAGCGTGACCGCGAAGGCCTCGGCCAGGAAGGCCGGATCTCCAGGCCCGCGCAGGCGGTGGCTGCGGCCCGGGCGGGGCAAGGCCTCCTCGTCCCCCTCGTCCCTCTCATCCCCCTCATCCAGCGGCCCCACCGGGCCGTCCTTGTCCGGGCGCGGGTCGCGTTCGACGAACGCCATGTGGCACCCGACACAGGAGCGCTGGCGGCCGTCAGGGCCCTCGGCCACAAAGCCCTTGGCGATTCCGATGACCGGGCCGACGGTCACCCGGTGGCAGACGATGCAGAGGTCGTTGGAGCCGGGCTTGAATGAAGCGCCCCGAGCCGTGGCGTGTGCCTCCGAGGAGCGCCCGTGGGGGCCGAGCATGGTCTCCCCCGGCCCCAGATGGCAGGCCAGGCAATCGACCCCCAGGTGCCGATATTCAGCTCGTACGCGGGGTTTGGCGCCGATCTGTGCCAGGTGTAGCGGCTCCGGCGCGTGGCAGCCGTGGCAGCGGGCGGGCCGGCGCAGGTGGGGGAGGCCGGCCTGGTAGGCGGGGCTCTCCCAGGCGAAGGCGTGGGCGCTGCCGGCCCACTCCTCGACCTGGGCGGCGTGGCATTCCGTGCAGCGCAGGTCTTGCCAGCCGTCGAGCAGGGCCGGTGTGGAGCTGGTCTTGGGGCCGCTGGAGCTATCCCGTTGCTCTTCCTGGGGAGTCTGGCCGCCAGGCGCGTCGCCGGGGGCGTCCGGGGCAGCGAGCAGGCCCAGGGCGGCGAGCGTGGCGCAGATGAGCAGGGCGTGCTGGAGGGGGGTGTGCATGGTTGGATTATAGGAGGGGAGAGGGGAGCCAGAAACGGTGGGCCCCAGGCGTCCAGACCGGAGGGGTGCGGCCCTGCCGGGTTGGCCCGGGTCGCCGGGAGGGGGGCCGGGGCCGCCGGCCGGGGCCCGTGGGGCGGCGCCCCGGTCCGCTAGGAGCGGTGATATGTGTCCCGGAAGTGGCGGAAGAGATCCAGCGGGGCGAGGCGCAGGCGGGGGCCGAAGGCAGCGCGGGGGTGAACGACGAAGGCGTCCTGTTCCTCGGGCTCATGGCCCCCGTGGCAGCCGTACTCGTCCAGGAAGTTCCATACCAGGCCGTCCTCCCGGGCGGCGAAGAGAATCAGGTCGCCGGAGTCCGGCAGGTCCAGGAGGGCGAAGAGGTCGGCCAGGAGGGCGCTATATCGGGGGGCTAGTCCCAGTGGGGTGTGCGCTGCCGGTGGCCGCCGGGCGGGGATTGCATGCCTGCGAGGAAGGGCAAGGCCGCTTCGACGGCGGCGGCGTTGCGCCGCGCGCCGACGGGATAGCGCGTGATCAGACGCTGCCTGAGATCCATGGCCTTGGCCTGGGCAGCCTTGCCGTTGGTGTCGATGTGCAGCAGCTTCTTCAGGCCGCGCGGGCGCAGGGCCAGGCGGATGCGATCAATGGAACTCTCCTGGAACCGCCCCAGGAAGCCCCGGGAGAGGGTCAGGCGCTTGATCGGGTGCAAGCGCGCCACTCCGCGCCGCCAGCGGTTGCGCTCGCTGATCAGGAGGAAGTGGTTGAAGATCAGCTTGTTGGTGCGCATGGAAAGGGCCTTGCGCGGGACCGAGCGGTTGACGAGTTCATCGAGCTCGTCGAGCTCAATCTTGCTCTTGAGGTGCGTGACGAAATCCCAACGGGCTTTCGCGACGAAGCGGTCCGCGGACAGCTCCCAGTACATGTGTCCGAAGCCCCGCGTGCGCGCGAAACGCGTCAGGTGATAGGGCACAAAGTGATTGTGGGCGATGGTGTCTGCGGCCAGGTGGGCCAGGTAACCCAGGACAAAGGCCTCTTCGCGGGGGGTCTCCGCGTGCTTGCCCATGGCATCGATGATCGTCCAGCGATGGCAGTGGTTGTAGTGGCCGCCGACGGTTTTCAGTTGGATGATGTCCGCGGCGATGTTGCCGTAGAAAAACGCGTCGCGCTCCTCGGCGATCAGGCGCGCCGTGCGGGCCGGCAAGAGCTCCCGCCGCCGCCGCCAGGTGCGCTGGGCGAACTCCAGGTGGTGCCCGGGCCCCCAGTGGGCGCCCGAGAGGGCGCCGACGGCGAAGAGCAGGGCGAGGAGGGTCAGAGACATCGTCGGGCATCATGCCACAGTCGGAGGGCGGCTGGGAGATGGCGGCCGGGAGAGGGCGACTGGGAGAGGGCGACTGGGAGAGGGCGACTGGGAGAGGAGGAGGTGCTGCGAGGCGAGAGGTGGCCAGGCGAGAGGTGAGTGGTAGATAGCGAGAGGTGCAGGGTGTGTAGCGGGCTCGTCCATTCCGTAGGCTGCGCGTGATAAGCATCAGCCCGTGCGCCGCCTTCCCCTGACCATCCTGCTGGCTACCCTGGCCGTCTGTCATGCCCTGTCCTTCGCGGGCTCCGGGCCCTTTGACGACGACTTCATCCTCTATCGCTATGCGCGCAATCTGGTCGAAGGCCAGGGGCCGGTGTTTCAACCCGGTGAGCGTGTGGAGGGGTTTACTTCCCCGCTGACTGTTCTGCTGCTCGCCTGGGGGCTGCGCCTGGGCCTGGCCGCGCGCACGGCGAGTCTTCTGATCTCGATTCTGGGCACGGTTCTGGCTGTCTGCTCCGTGGACCTGCTCTGGCACCGGGCCCGTTTGCAGACCCGCTTTCCCCTGCCGGCCCTGTTGTTGGCGCTCAGTCCGGCCTTCGCCTGGCACGCCATCGCCGGCCAGGGCACGACCCTGGTGGCGGGCCTCTTGGCCACCGCGCTCTTCTTCCATGACCGCGCCCTGCGCCTGCGGGCTCCGGCGGGTGCGGCTGCCCTCTGCCTGGGCCTGGCGGCCCTGGCGCGCCCGGAAGCCCTGCTGTTCGTCCCGCCGTTTGTGCTGATGGAGCAGCGCCGCCCGGGCGCGCGCCCGGTTTCCCAGGCCGCCCTGGCCCTGGCGCCCACCCTGGCCTGGGGCATCTTCCGCTATTCCTACTACGGCAGCGTCCTGCCGATTACCTGGTCCCTGAAGAAGCTGCCGCTCTTCACGGACCTCGCCTACGGCCTGCGCTACCTGGCCCTCGGCACGCTGGAGACCGGCTTTCTCATCGCCCTGGCCCTGGCCCTGCCCCAACTGCGGCGCTTCCAGACGGGCGCCCCGGACCGCACCCCGGCCTTCGCCGCCGCCGCCGCCGGCCTGCTTCTGCACACGCTCTTTGTGGCCTATTCCGGGGGCGACTTCATTCCCCTCGGGCGCTTCCTGATGCCGGTTCTGCCCCTGGCCCTTTTTCTGGCCTGCCTGAGCGCCGCACGCCTGCCCCTCAAGCCGAGCGGCGCGGCGCTTCTGGTATTGATCGCCCTGGCCGCTCCCCAGTGGGTGCAGTCCCGGCGTCACGAGCTCTACGAACGCCACCGGGTAGAGGAAGGCCGCTGGAGTCAGCTCGGCGCTGTACTCGGCGGCCGCCTGGCGCCCGACATGAAGGTCGCCCTGGCACCCATTGGGGCCTTCGGTTTCTACTCAGGCCTGCCCATCGTCGACTTGCTCGGGCGCACGAACACCGTCGTCCGCCGGGCGGCGCCGGACCTCACGATCAGCATGAAGGGACACCACCGCTTCGATGCGGACTTCGTCCTCGCTGAGCAGCCGGCCATGATCATCCTCGGCAATGGGCGCACGGGCGCCGTCGATGGTGCGCCGGGCTCGGGAAGCGGCGGCGAAGCCGGCAGCGGTCTGCTGGTGGTCAGCGCCTGGGAGCGCACGCTCTTCGAGCATCCCCTGTTCAAGCGCGACTACGAGCCCCGCGTGTGCGCCATCCCGGACGGGCCTCCCTTGATCTTCTTCTGGCGCCGGGAACTGCCCGCGCCGAGTTGGGCCCGGGCCATCGTGCAGAACGGTTGATGATCTTCTTCTGGCGCCGGGAACTGCCCGCGCCGCGTTGGGCTCGTGCCAGCGTGCAGAACGGCTGACCGTTCGGGGGCGGGGTTCGTCAGCGAATGCTGAACTCGAGCGGCAGGCGCGCCTGGATGCCCCCGGACCGGGTCAGGCGGTCGAGCCCCTTGACCCGCTTCCAGAGGTCCATGGCCGGGCTGAGCGGTGTGTTCCGAACCAAC
>DASCNH010000094.1:0-25709 GCA_036011365.1 Planctomycetota bacterium
CGGCTGGAGGCGGCACCCCAAACTCTTCGCAAGCACCACAAATCCAGTCAAAACATGCAGCACCATCGCTCCCTCGTCCTATCCGCACTCCTAGCCGGCCTGGCCCTCACCGGCAGCGCAGCAGCCCAGGATCTGGCCATCTCCCGCGTCGGCGGATCCGGCTCGGACTTCCACTACTACGGCCAGAGCGGAGGCATCGCCGCCTACTCCTTTGGCACGACCTCCTGCAATGTGGGCAATCAGATCGTCCTGTGGGAAACCGGCGGCAGCAATCCGCAGCACCCGGTGATCGCCCAGAACTTCTTCCGCATGAAGGACAGTCGCTTTGAGCACCTGGGCTACTCGTTCCTCAAGCACAGCTTCTGCGCGGTGAATGAGACCTCCTGCGGGTCCTGCCAGGGGACGGACTGCAGCACCCTGGGAATCGGCTGCGCGGACACCTATGGCTCTGGCCTGAATGATGGCGCCAGCGGTGGCACCAAGAGCGAGATCCAGCCGACGACTGGTTATCACGAGCATCCCTACACGGGCCCCTCCGGTAGCGGCACGATCCGCGGTCGCCTGCAAGTTCAGGCCTCCGAGATGGCGAACTCCGGCGCGACCTACATCGCGGAGTCCCAGTATGTCAGCGAGCACGATCAGCAGGCAGGCAACGGGCGTAACAACGTTTCCTGGCGCCAGCTCATTGTGTCTTCTGTCAGCAGTATTACTTCAGCCGGCTCGACCCAGATGTTCGATCCCGCCATCTACGCCTGGCAGGCTCTGGACTCCAGCGTGACCGTGACCGAGGTGCGCAACGAGAACGAAGGCGGGTCCGGCGTGCACGGGCACTACTTCCTCGGTTCCAAGAACTACTCCCTCGGCGGCGGGTTGTGGCGTTACGAATACGCCCTGCAGAATATGGATTCCGCCCAGGCGGCGGAGTCGTTCTCACTGCCCATTGGCTGCGACGGCATGCAGATCACTGATCTCTTTTTCCGTGATGTGGACAGCCACAGTGGTGATCCCTATGACAGCACAGATTGGTCCGTGAGCCAGAGTGGCGGCGCGCTCACCTGGTCGACGACCCCCTACAGTCAGAACCAGAACGCCAACGCCCTGCGCTGGGGAACGCTCTACAACTTCGGCTTCACGGCCAACTCCGCCCCGGCTAGCTCGGCCGCCACCATCGGCCTCTTCGCCCCCGGCACGGGCGGCGAGCTGCAGGTCTCCGTCAAGGGTCCCTGCGGCGCGCCCGTTTGCGGCAGCTACGACTACTGCAGCGTAAACGCCAACTCCACCGGCAATGGTGCCGTCCTGGGGACCGCGGGGTCGTACAGCATCTCCTCCAACGATCTGCAGTTCTTCGCCTACTTCCTGCCGGCCAACCAGTTCGGCATCGTCTACTACGGCACCACCCAAAACGAGGTCCCCTTCGGTAACGGCAACCGTTGCGTGGGCGGCTCCCTGCACCGCCTGCCCATCGTGCAGAGCTCCATGTGGGGCGACATGATCTACACCCTGGACAACACCAACCCGCCGGCCCCCTCGGGACAGTTGACAGCCGGCTCCAGCTGGAACTTCCAGTACTGGTTCCGCGACCCGAATACGGGCGCCAACTTCAACCTGTCAAACGGTCACAGCATTACCTTCTGTCCGTGATCTTCGGGCGGCTGAGCCGTCTGACATTTTCAGACCGCGGCGGCGGGGAGCACCCGCTGCCGCGGTTTCTTTGTGCTCGCACCCGTGGCACGCATCGCTATCATCATGCCATGGCAAACCGAGTTGGAGTGTGTTCCTGGTCCCTGCGTCCGGCTTCCGTGGATCAGTTGGTGGAACGCGTCGTAGGCCTCGGCCTGGACCGCCTGCAGTTGGCCCTTCTGCCCATTCAACGGGGCACACATAGCGGCTGGGATCGGGCAGAGGTTGCCAGGCGCTTGCGGGCAGCTGGGATCGCGGCCCCCTCCGGCATGCTCGAAATGGCCGGCGAAGACTACAGCACGCCGCAGACCATCCGTGAAACCGGCGGCCTGCGCTCCGACGAGCATTGGCCCGCGAACCTGGATGCAGCCCGGGACTGCGCGCGCCTGGCGGCCTTCTTTGGCATGGGGCTGGTCTCCTTTCACGCCGGTTTCCTGCCACACGACCCGGACGATCCCCTACGCGAGACCATGCTCGAGCGACTGCGTGCCGTGGCCGACCATTTCGGCCAGGAGGGCGTACGCCTGGCCCTGGAAACTGGCCAGGAGACCGCGGAAACGCTGCTCGGCGTGCTGGCGGAACTCGACCGGCCGAATGTGGGCGTCAACTTCGATCCGGCCAACATGCTGCTGTACTCGATGGGCGATCCGGTTCAGGCCCTCGACTGCCTGGCGCCCCATGTGCTGCAGGTTCACATCAAGGATGCCAGCGCCTCGGTCGAGCCGGGCCAATGGGGGAGCGAGGTTCCCGTGGGGACCGGGGAGGTGGATTGGGAGGCCTTCTGCGCGACACTTGACAGCCACGGGCTGGACTGCGACCTGATGATCGAGCGCGAGGCGGGGGACAGGCGACTGGACGATATCCGCGCGGCGCGGCGCCACTTGGAGTCCTTCGGCAGGAGGGGGGAGGCGAGCGCATGAGCGAGCAACATGAATGGGGCATCGGGGTCATTGGCCTGGGGTTCATGGGTCGCACCCATATCGGGGCCTGGGCCGAGGCGGCGCGAGGCGGTCAACCAAACAGGCTCGTGGCGGTTTGCGACTCGGATCCAGAACGCCTGACCGGAAAGACGGAGGCCGCGGGGAACATGGGGCCGGGGACGGATGGCGGAAGGCTCTTCGACCCGCAGCTGGTGGCCACCTACAACGACCCGCGCAAGTTCTTCGAGGATCCCGCCGTGGAGTTGGTCAGCATCTGCACACACACGAGCAGCCATGTGGAGTTGGCCTGCGCTGCGCTGGCCGCCGGCCGCCATGTCCTGGTGGAGAAGCCCGTGGCCCTTTGCCCGGATGAAGTTCAACGCCTGGCGGATGCCAGCCGGTCCGCAGGCCGGGTCTGCATGCCCGCCATGTGCCTGCGCTTCTGGCCGGCCTGGGCCTGGCTGAGGGAGCGCATCGTCGACGGATCCCTGGGGCCCGTGCGCAGCGCCGTCTTCCGTCGCGTCTCCGCACCGCCGTCCTGGTCACCGGGCTTCTACCGCAGCTCGCAGCAAAGTGGTGGGGCTCTCTTTGACCTGCATGTGCACGACGCGGATTTTGTGCGTTGGTGTTTCGGTGCGCCGGATTCCGTGCTGGCGACCGGCAGCTTGGACCACCTGACGACGTTCTACCGCTTCGCCCAGGGACCCGACCACGTCACCGCTGAAGGGGGCTGGGACCACGCCGCCGGTTTTGGTTTCTCCATGGGCTACACAGTTGTCTTCGAAGGGGGCACGGCCGTCTACCTCTCCGGGGCCGACCCGGAGCTGCGTCTGATACGCGGCGAGGAGCAGGAAGAGGTCGAGGTTCCGGGGCACGACGGCTACACCGGTGAAACCATGCACCTGCTCGCGGCCCTCAACGCAGGCCGGGATCCGGAGCCGACCCTGGATGAGTCCGTCGGCCTGATCGCCATGCTCCAGCAGGAGCGGGCGAGCCTGCCCCGGACCTGAGGCCCAGTCTGTTTTCAGGCGAAGGGTGTCTGTCCGGGAACCGGCACCGGCGCCACTTCGAGCTGACCCCACCTGAGGGAGTCGGGCCCGAGGCGTTGCTCGGAGTTCAGAGCCTGCTCCCAGGTGATGACCTGGCCCGTATAGGCGGCCATGCGCCCCATGATGGCCAGCAGCGTGGAATGGGCCAGCCACTCGCCCTGGTTGATCGGCTGGCGGTCACGGATGGAGGCGAAGAGCTCGTCGTGCTCTTGCTGGTACATATCGTTGCCCGGGCCTTCGTACTCCCAGGGCTGCTCGCCCTCAATCAGGTGCAGGGGATCCCAGCCTTTAATGGTGGCCGTGCCCCGCGTGCCGAAAATGTAGTCGTTGTTCTGGAAGGCGCAGTTGGGGATCTGGCGGCTCATGTGGAAGGCCTTGGCGCCATCCGGGTACTCATAGGTCACCGAGAAGTGATCGAAGATGTTGCCGCTCTCGGCGCCGGAGCGTGCAATGCGTCCGCCCACGGCCGTGGCCCGCTCCGGGGGAACGTCGTCGAATGACCAGGCCATCTTGTCCAGGCTATGCACCGCCTGCTCGGTGATGTGATCGCCGGAGAGCCAGTTGAAGTGGTGCCAGTTGCGCAGCTGCCACTCCATGTCGGTCCAGCCGTCCTGGCGCGCCTGGGTGCCGATGGGGCCGGCGTTGTAGTTGTTGTACATGGTGCGCACAGTGCCGATCTGACCCGCGTGGACACGCTCCCAGAGGGCCCGATGGCGGGCGTTGAAGCGCCAGCAGAAACCACAGACCAGGGAGAGTCCCTTGGTCCTGGCAATTTGAGCGGACTCGAGCACGGAGCGCACACCGGGTGCGTCCACGGCGGCCGGTTTCTCCGAGAATACGTGGCGACCGGCTTCCACGGCCCGGCGCAGGTGGGCGGGACGGAAACCCGGGGGCGTGGTCAGGATGACGCAGTCCAGGTCGCTGTCGATGACCTTCTCGAAGGCGTCCAGCCCGACGAAGCGGTGAGCGTCATCCACGGCCAACTGGTGGGCGTTTTCCTCTCCCAAGGCGGTTTTCAAGCTGTTGTAGCTGCCGTCAAGACGGTCGGCGAAGGCGTCGCCCATGGCCACCAGCTCCGTGGCGGTGCCCTTGGCGCGCATGGCCTGCAGGGCGGCGCCGGTGCCGCGCCCGCCGCAGCCGATCAGCCCCACGCGAATCGGGCGGTCCTCACCGAGCACCGGCGGCAGTGACGCGCAGCCGGTGACGAGGGGCGTGGCGGCGGCGGCGGCGGAGCCCTTGAGGAACAGGCGTCGGGAGGGCTTGGGGCGTTTTTTCTTGGCGCTCATTAGTTGTCCTTGTTCGCGGTCGGGGGGGGAGGGGTTTCGCACACCACGCGGAAGCCGGCGAAGGGTGCGTCCGCGAGCCACCAGGGGCTCTTGGGCAGGTTGGGGTCGCTGGCGTTCCAGGCTTCCGAGGGTTGTCGGCGATAGGTGCAGGCCAGGCGGTCCAGGCGATCGTAGTAGGAGCCGCCGGCCAGCAGGGGATCGCCGGAGGCGGTGATGCACCATTCGGAGGCGTTGCCGTGCATGTCGAAGAGGCCGAAGGCGTTGGCTCGGCGCGTGGCGACTCGGTGGGTCTTGCGCTCGGCGTTGTCCCGGTACCAGGCGTGGAGGCCGCCGGCCTCTTCGTCATCCCCCCAAGCCCACTTGCCAGTGGCGCCCGCGCGACAGGCGTATTCCCACTCAGATTCCGTGGGCAGGCGCCAGCTGCGCCCGGTGCTGGCGGAGAGCCACTCGCAAAAGGAGCTGGCGCTGGCGTGGGAGATGGAAATGGCCGGCCATCCTGCGTGCCCCCAGCCGCGGTCAACGGAGACGTAGGGTCGCGTGGGTCGCGTGACGGCGTCCACGCCCGCAGGCAGTGGCGCGGGATTAGGGACCTTGAGGTCCTTTTCATAAACCAACACATCGAACAGCTCCCAGGTGATCTCGGTGGAGGACATCCAGACCTGGGCGATGTGCTCCTCGTGCTTCTGGCCAGCGCCATCAACGCGCAGCAACTTGCCCGCGGGAATCGGGAGCATCTCGATGGCGGCAGCCGACCCCGGCACGCGGTGGGCGAACGGCTGCGGTTTCTCTCCTTGTATTAGTACCCCGCAGTCCGCCCTACTATGGACTGGCCGTGCTTGAACGGTGGAAAGGCCCAGGCAGATGACACAGCAAAAGGCAACTACAATGGGGGCGGCGAGGCGCTTGAGTGCTCCAGTCCGTGGCGTGTTTGTGGCTTGCATGGTTTGCCTGTTGGGGGCCGGGGCGCTCGGACAAGCCCCCGCCTTGGAGCGTGGCGAGTATAAACGAATCCTGATGGGCGTCGAGTGCCGCATTGTGCTTTACACCGCCGGACAGGCCAGTGGAGCCACGGCGGCGGACTCGGCCTTTGGGCGCATCAATGAGTTGGACCAGCTCCTGAGCGACTACAAACCGAGTAGTCGGCTGGTGCTCTTGGGTGCGGGCGTTGTGGGTGAACCCCAGGTGGCGCCCGACCTCGTACCACTCCTGGTGCGGGCTGGCGAGTTGTCCATGGCCACGGGCGGAGCCTTTGATGTGACCGCCGGGCCCCTGGTGAAGCTCTGGCGCAAGTCCCGTCAGAGCGGGCAGTTGCCCGAGCCTGACGCCGTCCGGAGCGCCCTGGACAGCGTCGGATGGCGGAAGCTGGTGGTGGACGAAGGGGCGGGTTCGGTGACCCTGTTGTGCAAGGGCATGGCCCTCGATGTGGGTGGTATTGGCAAGGGCTTCGCCGCGGACGAGGCCGCGCGCATGCTGACCGCCGCCGGTGTGCGCAGTTTTTTGATTGACCTGGGTGGGGACCTGGTCCTGGGAGCGGCACCGCCCGGGCGCGCGGGCTGGACGCTTCAGGCGGGATCCGCTGAGACCCCACAATTGAATCGCCTGCTGGTCTTGGCTGATTGTGGAGTGGCGACGTCTGGCGATTCCTACCAATTCATGGAAGTGGGTGGTGTGCGGTACTCGCACATTGTTGATCCGCGCACGGGCCAGGCGCTCCGGGACCAGGTCTGCATGACCGTGCTCGCGCCGGATGGAGCCACTGCCGACGCCCTGGCCTCGGCCGCCTGTGTGCTTGGACCGCGCGCAGCTCGCAGGCAGTTCGTTGAAATGGAGGATGTGCGTCTGCTGGTCGAGCGGCCCGGGCTGCGGCCGGTTTTTGACGGCCAGACACTGGCGGGCTGGACGACCAGTGGAGGTCGCTATGACGGCCATGCGGAGTGGACCGTGGAGGATGGGGCGATCACTGGTCGCGAAGGACCTGGAGGAGCGGGCGGCCTGATCTACACCGAGCGCGCCTACGCCAACCTGGATTTGGAGCTGGAGATGCGTATCAGCTGGCCCTTTGACTCCGGTATCTTTCCGCGCATGGTGCCTGACAAGAAAGGTGTGCAGTTGACCATCGATTATCGACCCGGGGGCGAGGTGGGAGGCATCTATTCAGAGGGGTATCTGCAACACAATGAGACCGGGAGCGACCTGTTTCTGCGCGAGCGCTGGAATCACTTTGAGCTGCGGCTCACGGGGGAAGACATGCACCTGGAGGCCTGGCTCAACGGTACGTCCCTCTGCGACTATCGCCTGCCGGACGATGCGGAATTCCGAGCTGGCTTCGCGAGCTCCGGCTTGCTCGGTCTCCAGGTGCACGGTTCCGCGGGGGCGCCGGAAGGGTCAGCGGTGCAGTACCGGGACATCCGGATCAGAGAGCTGCCATGAGTGGCGTGAATATGACGGAGCGCAGTGGGTTCCCGGCTGCGGTGCTTGTGGCCCAGGATGCGGACGGGGCTTCAAGGGCCGTGGCGGAGCGCGTGGCGAGGAGCGTGGGGCGGGGAGCAGTGAACCTGGCCCTGGCCACGGGGGGATCCATGGCCGGTGTCTATGCGGAGCTGGCGCGACTGGCTCGGGCCAGGGAGCTGTCCTTCGGTGATGTGCATGCTTACATGCTGGATGAGTATCTGGACTTGCCCGCGGAGTCGGCGCACTCATTTCGCGCCTGGCTGGACAAGCACCTGCTGGGTCCGCTGGGCATGTCCCCGGAACGAGTACACGGCCTCGGCGAAGTGACCGGGTCAGGTGGGAACAGGGGCGTCGGCGTGGATCGGGCCGAGGCCGCCCGCTGCTACGAGGAGCTGATCTCCGCTAGGGGCGGCATCGATTTATGTCTGCTGGGTATCGGCGCCAACGGCCATGTGGCCTTCAACGAGCCAGGCAGCGCCGCGGACAGCCGGGCGCGGGTGGTGGAGTTGCACGCCACCACGCGGGCAGCGGCCGCGCCCACCTTCGGATCCATGGATGCGGTTCCAGTGCGCGCGTTGACCCTGGGCCTTGCAAACCTGCGGGAGTGTCGAACTCTGTGCCTCTTGGCCCTGGGCGAGCACAAGGCGGAGGCGGTGCGCCGTTTTCTGGTGGAGCCCGTCACCCCTGACTTGCCCGCATCCCTGTTACGCGAGCACCCCCGCCTGACCGTGATCCTGGATCGGGCTGCGGCGTGCTTGCTACCGGAGTCTGGCGGGTAGCGATTCCAGGCCGCGGGTCAGGGCTGCGCGGTCGAGGATGCGCGGCATCCCGAGGCGCGCGCTGCCATCGGGCAGTCGTCGCACGGGAACATCCGCGGCGCCGGCGGCCAGCAGCTCACCGGCCAGCTCCACGAAGACCCCGCGGGCGCAGGCACCGTGCGGTTGGTGCTCTTCGCCGTTCCAGGGTGAGTCCGCGGGCCGCCGACCCAGCAGTGCATCCCACGTATCCTCCAGGCGGCGTGCCGTCAGCTCGGCACCGTTCGCCAGGCCGCCGTCGTAGTGATCCATGTAGTTGTCGTGGCACCAGGGGATCGTCAGGCGCAGGTACAGGTAGAGCAACCAACCCGCAGTGTCCTCCAGGTACAGGCCCAGGCGCTGGGCTCGGGTGGCGATGATCATGTCCAGGGCAGTGGCGTCCGTGTGGCCCAGGGAGTGGTAGATCTGCACCAGGGCTTCCACGGGCAGGTACCAGTCGCGCTCTTCGGCGCCCGGGCGATCTTCGACCTGGACGAAGATGTCGACCCCCGCCTCGATCAGGCCTTCGCCGCGCGTCGCCTCCCAGGTGGGCAGGTCTTCGGCCAAGCCCCGCGTCAGGAAGGCCGTGCTGCCGAAGTGCCAGGCCTCATCCGTTTCCCCGTGGCAGATGACCCCCAGCAAGAAGGTCAGCAGCTCCCGCTCCGCCGCGCCCCAAGGTCCAGGGTGCTCCTGAAGAAACCATGCGAGTGCCGCCTCTTGAAAAGGCGGCCAATGGGCGGCCTCGGCCAGGTCCCGGGTCGGCTCGCGCAGATAGCCCCAGTCGGGAAACACGGAACCCGCCCGAAAGGCCTGGGGGTGCTCTTGGAGGGCGAGTACCAAATCACCGTGGGTGGTCTCGTCCACGGCAACCGTGGTCATATCGGCCATCTGGAAATGAGTGGAGAGGCCGGCTGCGCTGGCGACTGCCAGAAGTGCGGAGGGCAGCAAGGTATTTGACATGGGGCTCGATGTGGTGGGGGAACGAGGTGGTCCTTCAATATATGATAGGCTGCGAATCCATGCGCTTCCTTTCGTTATTCCCGCTCCTGCTGGTCGCCCTTGCTTTTCAGTCCGGGGCGCCTCTCTCCGGTTGGTCTGTCACCTACGCCGACCACGATCCCGAAACGCCTGACGTGCGTACGCTCGCCCCGGCGGCGGCCCTGGCCCTCTTTAAAGGGGAGAGCCCGCACCCGACCCAAGGCGTCGAGAACAATGTGGCGGTCTTTGAAGCTGACGTGTTTATCAATGCGCCCGGTCGCTGGCGTTTTGCCCTGCGTGTGGATGGCGGTGACGGCACGCTCGTGGTGCACGATGACAATGGCCTGGCCCGCTTGACCCAGAGCAGCAGTGGCGCCGGGCGCACGGAAACGGAGTGGCTGGAGCTGGAGTCCGGCCCCCTGCGCATCAGCGTGCTCTTCAAGCGCCGCGGCGTGGCCCGCGTACGCCTGCGCACGCTCTGGGAGTTTTCAGGGTCTGACGGTGGCAGCTTCGCACTGGAACCAATCCCGACCAGAGCCGTCAGCGTGCCGCAGGAGTTGCTTGCGGATGTTGAGCAGTCCCTGGCGGCCCGTTCGGGTCGCGTCCTGCTGGGACGCAAGGGCTGCGCCAACTGCCATCTGCCTGATGACGCCGTTTCCGCGCACCTGGACTCCTGGCCGGGCCCGGATCTCTCAACGGTGGGGGCGCGTTTGGGCGGAGAGTGGATGCGTCGTTGGCTGGCCAATCCGGCGGCCCTGCTGCCAGGGGCGGACATGCCCGCGCTCCTGGACGAAGGGGCAGCGGCAGAGATCGCTGATCTGGTGGCCTTCCTCGAATCCTTGACCGGCAGCGATGAACCCTCCCATGCAGGGCTGGCGACGGAGGAGGCGATCAGCGCGCGCGGGCGCGCGCTGTATCATTCGATCGGGTGCGTGGCCTGTCACGGCTCGCTGGAGTCGGCGGCGGTCGTGTTGGATGATCCGTATCTGCCCGATGAGCTGGCCGCTGAGCCATCGGCCGTGCCATTCGGAGATCTGAGGGGCAAGTGGCGTCCCACGGCGCTGGCCGATTTCCTGCGTGATCCCATGGCCGTGCGCCCGGACGGGTCCATGCCGAGCATGGACCTCAGTGCCGCTGAAGCCGATGACCTGACGCACTATCTGCTCGGCCTTTGGGGCGCTGCGCCTGCGCCCACCGAATCCGTATCGGGGACGCGGGCCGACGCGGCCAGCGTGGAGCGCGGAGCCAAGCTGTTCGGCGCCCTGCGGTGCGCCGCCTGCCATGCGGGGGCTGGAGTCGATGAAGTGCCACCGGCCGCGCCCCTGGCGCAGCTGCGCTCGAGCGGTTGTCTAGCCCCATATAGCTCGCAGAAACCGGCTGGCGCGCGCTATGACCTGCTGGAGGATGAGGCTCAGGTTCTGGCAGCCGGCTTGGATGAGCTGCGCGCAGCTCGACCCCATCCGGCGCCGCTGGATCGGGCCGAACGCCAGTTGGAAAGCGGCCGATGCCTGGCCTGCCATGCATTCGAGGGACGCGGCGGCCTGCCGGACGGGGAACACCTCTTCTTTCAAGCCCTGGACGAGCGCACGGATCTGGGTGATGAGGGGCGCCTGCCGCCGGATCTCTCCGGTGTTGGCTTTCGCCTGACAACCTCCTGGTTGCGCTCGCTGCTGCTGGATGGGCAGCGTTCACGGCCCTACATGGCCGCGCGCATGCCAGCCTTCTCGACCGCGGCCGTCGATGGGTTGGCTGGCTGCCTCGGCCGGCGCGAGGGGCTGTGGCCGGATGTGGACTACCCGAGCCCGCCGCCGACGGACGCCGCCGTGCTCGCCGGCCGCCTACTGATGGACACCCAGGATGGGCTGGCCTGCGAGTCCTGCCATGTGCACGGTGAACGCCAGCCCAGTGGTTCTCCGGGGCTGGCGATGACCGCCTTTGCCGAGCGCCTGCGCTATGAGTGGTACAAGGCCTACATGCCAAACCCGGCGCGCTTCAAGCCGGGCACGCGCATGCCATCTTTCGCCACGGACGGGGTCTCCGCCGAGACCGACATCCTCGCCGGCGATGCCGCTGCCCAGGAGGATGCCATGTGGGCCTACTTCAGCCTGGGCGAGCTCAGTCCCCCGCCGAAAGACGCGACTGCCCAGAGCAGCATGACCCTCACCGTGGGTGAACGCCCGCGCGTCTTCCGCAGTTTTCTACACGCGGCCGGCAGTCGCGGCATCGCCGTCGGCTTCCCGGTCGGCGTACATTTTTCCTTCGACGCCACGGAATGCCGCCTGGCGGAGCTGTGGCGGGGCGACTTTATCAACGCGGCCGGCTCCTGGGCGGGTCGGGGCGGTTCTGAGCTCGGCGGCCAGGGGGAGCACCTCTGGACCGCCGCTGCGGCCCCATTGATTGAGTATCCCGGTGCGCCGGCTCCTGAGTTTCGTGGCTACCGCCTCGACGTCGAGGGCGTGCCGTCGTTCCTGTACCGCATCGGGGAGCTCTCCGTGGAAGATCGCATAGTGCCGCGCCTGGGCCCTTGGATCGGCTTTGAACGCACGCTGATCCTCGACCGTGCGCCGGCGGAGTTCGTGCTGCACGCTGCCGGTGGTGGGGCGCAGGCCCGCGGTGTCAAGATGACAGGAGGGACCTTCATGCCCATCCAGGACCAGGTCGGCTCCTATCGCATGACCCCCGGGTTTGTTGGGGAGGACGCGGACGGCCCGCTCATCATCCAGCTGGAGGTTTCCTTTTGATTGCCGCTCTACTCGTGCTGTCTCTCGCCCAGCAGGACACCACCGTCGGCGGCGTGCCCTATGAGAAGCTGGAGACCCGGGCGGCCACGGAGGCTGCCGTGCGCGGGCGCGTCTTGGGTGACGAGCCCCAATGGGGGAGTTGGCGGTTGCTCTCGGGGTTCTCCTTTGGCGAGCACGCCCAGGGGGAGTTGGCCCGAACCCTGGCGCCGGAGGCTGAATTGCCGCGCCTCGGCCACGGCGGAGCCGGGCCGGATCTGTCCGCGACTTACACCGGCAAGCAGGACTTCACGGTTCGCTGGCGGGAGCTGGGAGCCATCGCCAACCGGCGGGTGGATCTGCATGTGCACGAGGAGGATTACCTCCAGGACAATGTGCTGTGCTACCTGTGGACCACGGTCACCGTGCGCGAGGATCGACTGCTGCCCATCACCACGGGCTCGGACGATGGCATGCGCTTTTGGATGAACGGCGAGCTGCTGGTGGACATTGATGTGGGGCGCGGTCTGGACTCCGCGGCCCACGCCCTGACCCTGGAGCTGAAGGCCGGAGTCAACCATGTCTTCGTCAAGGTCTCCGAAGGCGCCGGCGGCTGGGATTTCCAGATCAACAGCCGCGTCCCGCTGCCCCCGCGCGTGGAGGCGGAACTCTCCTATCGCCTCGACCAAGACTTCCCGTCTTCACCGCTGGCGCGCCATTGGCAAACGCTGACATATCCCATACCCGCCGATGAGCTCATTGAAGTCGGCGGCCTGGCCTTCCTTTCCGATGGTCGCCCCCTGGTCGCCACGCGCCGCGGCGATGTATTCGTCATCAACGGCGCCTACGGGGAGCCGCCCCTGGATGCCCACTTTGTGCGCTTTGCCGCTGGTCTGCACGAGCCCCTGGGCCTGGCCGCGCGGCGCGATGCCGACGGTGAGGCGGTCTACACGGTCCAGCGGGGAGAGTTGACGCGGCTGATGGATCTCGATGGCGATGACCGCGCCGATCTCTATGAGACGTTCTGCGATGACTGGGGCGTCAGCGGCAACTACCACGAGTTTGCCTTTGGGCCAAAGTTCGATCGCGCGGGCAACGCCTGGGTCACCCTGAACGTCGGTTTCTGCGGCGCTCTGGGTAAATCGGTGGTGCCCTGGCGTGGCTGGGCCGTGAAGATCTCCCCGGATGGTCAGCTGACGCCCGTATGTGATGGAGTGCGTTCGCCCAACGGCATCGGCATGTGGACCGATGGCGAGATGTTCTACCTGGACAATCAGGGGGACTACATCGCCACCAATCGCCTCTCCCACCTCTCGCCCGGGTCTTGGCATGGTCATCCGGCTGGCCTGCGCTGGCGGGAAGGCCTGGCTGGCTTCTCTGAGAAACCCGAGCGCCAGCCGGCGGCGGTCTGGTTCCCCTATCGCAAGATGGGGCAGTCCACCGCAGACCTTTGCCTGGACGACACCGGGGGTGCCTTCGGCCCATTCACCGATCAGTTCCTGGTGGGCGATCAGATGAATGCCACGGTCATGCGCGCCTGGCTGGAAGAGGTCGAGGGGCACTACCAGGGCGGCTGCGCACCGTTCCTGTCGGGCTTCCAGAGCGGTGTCAATCGCATGGCCTTTGCGCCGGATGGATCGTTGATTGTCGGCATGACCGACCGCGGTTGGGGCTCGGTGGGAAACAAGACCCATGGAGTTCAGCGCGTAGTCTTCACCGGCGGCCAGCCTTTTGACCTGGCGCGGGTCCTGGCCCGCCCCACGGGCTTCGTGCTTGAATTCACCGCCGCTGTGGATGCGGATGCGGCGACCGACCCCGGCTCCTACTCCGTGGGCTCCCACACCTATGAGTACCACGCCGAATACGGAGCGCCGGAGGATGGCCACAGCACCCATGAAGTGCTGGCCGCGACCCTGCTGGATGAGCGCCGCGTGGAGTTGAGCGTGGCTGGCCTGCGCGCGGGGTTCGTGCACAGCGTGGACGCCACCGGCGTACCCTCCTCAGCGGGCTCTAGCCCCCTGCACGGCAAGGCCTGGTATACGCTGATCAACATTCCGGGCGCCGGTCCGCGCCAATGGTTATCCCCAGCCGCAGAACCGTCCGAACAGCATGACTGACCTCCACCCACCCAAGGCCCTGCCCGGCCGCCGCGCGGTGCTCGCCGGTGTCGGCAGCATGGCTGCCCTTTCCCTCCTGTCCCCCCGCGGCGACGCGAAACGATCCATGGCTTCCAACGCTACTCCTCTCTTCAGCATCTCCCTGGCTCAGTGGTCTCTCCACCGTACTCTGCGCTCCGGCGAGCTAGACAACCTCGACTTCGCGCGAGTTACGGCGCGGGACTACGGGCTGCAGGCGGTCGAGTATGTGAGTCAGTTTTTCTCCGACAAGGCCACGGACTTCGACTACCTGGGAGAGATGAAGCAGCGCGCCGCCGACGCAGGCGTGCGGAGCTTGCTGATCATGGTCGACGGTGAGGGCTCCTTGGCCCACGAGGATTCCACCCAGCGGGCGCGCGCCATTGAGAACCACTTTCCGTGGATCGCCGCCGCCAGTTTCCTGGGTTGCCATTCCATTCGCGTCAACGCAGCCGGCGGCGGAGACCGCGGGGAGATGGCCAAGCGGGCCGCCGATTCCCTGCATCATCTGGCGAGCTATGGGGCCCCCTATGGTGTCAACGTGATTGTCGAAAACCACGGCGGGCCCTCCTCAGACGGCTCCTGGTTGGCGGGGGTCATGCGCCAGGCGGATCATCCCGGCGTCGGCACCCTGCCGGACTTTGGAAACTTCAGCCTGGGAGGAGGCGAGTGGTACGATCGCTATCAGGGAGTAGCGGAGTTGATGCCCTTCGCCAAGGCGGTCAGCGCCAAGAGTCATGACTTCGATGGCGAAGGCAATGAGACGCACACGGACTACCGGCGCATGCTGAAGATCGTGTTAGATGCGGGCTACCGGGGCTATATCGGGATTGAATACGAAGGAGGAGGGCTGAGCGAAGACGATGGCATCCGGCACACCAAGGCCCTCTTGGAAACCGTGCGCGGGGAGCTGGCGGAGTGACCGTGACCGGGTTGGCCTTGACTCTGGTTGCCGCACTGGCGGCGCAGGGGGAGGAAGCGGCCTACGCTCCGGTTGTACACGCAGCTTCGGATGAGGGTCTGGAAGCCATGGCGGCCATAGTGGCGGCGGATGGAGTTGAGCTGGACCTGGTGGCGGCCGAACCCCTGGTGGCCAATCCCGTGTGCCTGTATGTCTGCGACGACGGTTCGATCCTCGTCTCAGAGACCTTCCGCCTGCACCACGGTGTTACGGACATGCGCGAGCACCCGGATTGGCTCGACCGCGAGCTAGCCAACGAAACGGTGGCGGACCGTGTGGCCATGTTCCGTGACCTCGACCCGGAGAACTTCGACACCTACGACGAGGGAGAGGAGCGTCTGCGCCGTCTGGTGGACAGGGACGGCGATGGCGTCATGGACGAGGCCATTGTGTTTGCCGACGGGTTCACGGACCCGGCGGCTGGCATCGCCGCCAGCGTGCTGGCCCACGGCGAGGATGTCTACTACACCTGCATCCCGGAGGTGTGGCGCCTGCGAGATGTGGATGGAGACGGCCAGGCCGAGGAGAGGGAAGTGCTCAGTACCGGCTATGGTGTGCATGTGGCTCTACTGGGGCATGATCTCCACGGGTTGCGCGTCGGGCCGGATGGCAAGCTCTACTTCTCCTGCGGCGACCGCGGATTCCTCGTGGAAACTCCGGGAGGCGTGCTGGACAACACACACACGGGGGCCGTCTTGCGTTGCAATCTGGATGGCAGCGAGCTGGAGATCTTCGCCACGGGCCTGCGCAACCCCCAGGACCTGGTCTTCGACGCCTATGGCAATCTCTTCACCGGCGACAACAACTCGGATGGGGGCGACCGCGCCCGCTGGATCTATGTGGTTGAAGGTGGCGACACGGGCTGGCGTTTCGAGTACCAGTACATCGAGTCACCCACCTCGCGCGGCCCCTGGAACGAGGAGCGCTTGTGGGTGCCGCACTTCCCAGGCCAGGCCGCTTGGATCGTGCCGCCGATTGCCAACCTGGCCGATGGGCCATCGGGGTTGACCTGGTACCCGGGCACCGGGCTGGACAGCTCCTATGCCGACCACTTCTTCCTGTGCGACTTCCGCGGCGGCGCCTCCTACAGCGGCGTACACAGCTTCGCCGTGGTGCCGCAGGGCGCGGGCTTCACCCTTGGTCCCGTGGACCGTTTCCTATGGGGCACGCTTGTCACCGACATCGACTTCGGACCGGACAGCGCCCTGTACTTCTCAGATTGGGTCAGCGGTTGGAACATGACCGGCAAGGGGCGCGTGTACCGTGCGCGCCGTTTCGACGCCGCCGGGGACGCCGCCGTTGCCGAGGTCGCCCAGCGCCTGGCCGCGGGTTTCACGGAGCTGGATGGTGGCAGCTTGGCGACGCTGCTCTCCCATGCTGACCGGCGTCTACGCCAGGGGGCACAGTTCGAGCTGGTCGGGCGCGGCGAGCAGGGGCGCGCCATCCTGCACGGCGCCACAAAAGTAGACAACCTCTTCGCGCGCATGCACGGCGTCTGGGGCCTGGGCATGGTCGGACGCACGGAACGGTCCGTGCTGCCCGCCCTGCGTGCCGCCCTGCACGATCCCCATGACGAGGTGCGCGCCCAGGCGGCGCGCGTTCTGGGTGACCTGCGTGATGCGCAGGCAGCGGATTACCTGGTAGCGCATCTGCGGGTGGATACGGCCCGCGTCGCCCATCTGGCGGCCATTGCGCTGGGCAAGATCGGTGCGGAGATGGCCTGGAAGCCCCTAGCCAAGAAGCTGGGGGAGGTTGATGATTCCGACGCGGTGTTGCGCCATTCCCTGGTCATGGGGTTGGCCGGTTGCGCCTCCCCCGAACAGTTGGTGGGCTTGCTCGATGCCCGGGAGCGTGGCACGCGCATGGGGGCTGTGCTAGCCCTGCGTCGCCTGCGGCGACCGGAGATAGCCGAGGCCCTGGCCGACTCGGATCCATTAATCAGTCTTGAGGCGGCGCGCGCCATTCACGACCTGCCCCTCAATGCGGCGGCGGAGCAACTGGCCGCCATGTTGGAGCGGCGCGTAGTGGCTGTGGAGGAACAGCGCGGGCGTCCAGTGCGCGTGCGTGCGGAGTTCTGGAACAACCTGACGGACGGCACCTTGGCGGGCCTGAGGGCGCTGCCCGGGTTTCCGCAGGCGCCGGACATGCTGGCGGACCTCGATCGCTTCTCCCTGGGGCCCAACCGCGGCGATCACTACGGCGCGCACCTCGTAGCGGAGATCGAAGTGCCCCTCGCCGGGGAGTATGTGTTCTGGGCCTGCGCCGACGACGAAGCCGAGGTGCGCTTGCGCCACTCGGGTGCCCCCGACCTGGAGGTGGTCGCAGTAGTACCTTCATGGACCGCGAAGCGTAGCTGGACAGTTCACGAAGGACAGCACTCGCGTCCCATAGAGCTGAAGGCGGGCGAGATCATCACCGTGGATGTGCTGCACGCGGAGGGCGGCGGAGGCGATCACCTGAGCGTGGGGTGGACGCTGCCCGACGGCAGCTTCGAGGCGCCCATCGGGGACCCTCCCTCGGCGCCACCCACCTCCGTGGAGACCTTTGATGGCGGCCGCGCCCTGGAGCGCCGCCTGCTCAACCAGAACCTGCGCCTGGGCGGGGCCGTGCACGCCGGGCGCGTGGCGGACTACGCGGCCACGCCCGGGCGGCCGGCGGAGTTGCGCGCCGAGGCCCTGGCCTATCTCGGGTTCTGGGGCGATCCTCCGGACCGGGACCGCGTTCAAGGTGCATGGCGCCCGCTCGCGGAGCGGGATGCGTCGTTCATCCCCGAGCTGGTGGCGGCTATTGGCCGGCGTGGAATCGGCGATGCGCCGGCGGAGGTGGTTGATGCCTGGTGTGCCCTGGTGGGAAGCTGTGGAGCCCTGGAGTCGCAGACCATCCTGCGCGCCTGGGTGAAGTCCAGGGCGCGCCCACAGTCGACCGCCCTGGCTGCCCTTAGCGCCCTGGAGCAACTCGCTGACGAAGGCTTCACTGAGGATCTGAAACGGGCCTTGATGGATGATCGAGAGGTGCTGCGCGCCGCCGCCCTGGCGGCGCTCGGGCGGCATGACCGAGCCCGGGCCCTGCCGCTCCTGGCGGATGTGTTGCAACGGGGCGGGCCCGAGGAGCGGCGCGCGGCCTTTGGTCTGCTGGCGACGGCGGAGGATGCGGGGACGGCGGAGCTGCTGCGCGGGCAGCTGGCAGCCCTGGAAGCCGGCCTCGTGGCGGGGGAGTTGGCCCTGGACCTGGTGCGCGCGGGGGAGGCTCGCGGGATGCGCGAGCTGCCAGAGCGGGGAGCCGCCGGTGCGGACCTCGGCGCCTACTACGCCCTTTCCCTGGCCGGTGGGGAGCTGACGCAGGGGCGCAAGATCTTCATGGAGAACGCGGCGCTGGCCTGTCGGCGTTGCCACACGGCGGATGACGGTGGTGCCCAGCGGGTTGGTCCAGACCTGGCCGGTGTCGGAACCCGGCTCACGCCCGAGCAGCTACTGGAAGCGGTCATCTCGCCCAACGCGTCCGTTGTGGATGGCTATGATAGCGTCGTGCTGTCCATGGATGATGGCTCGTATATGTCCGGGCGAGTGTTGGAGGAAGACGCGGAAACAGTGGTCCTGCTCGACGCCGAGGGGGATGTGTTCGACCTGGCAGTGGAGGAGATCACTGGCCGCTCCGTCGGCCTTTCAGCCATGCCGGATGGCCATGCGGAACACCTGAACCGGCGCGCCATGCGCGATCTGATCGCCTACCTCAAGAGCCTCTAGGAAGAACATGACCCAACCCAATCGCCGCACACTATTGAAATCGACCCTGGCCTTGGCCGCCGGGGGCGCTCTAGCCGCTTCTTCCAAGGCCGCTTCGGGGCCTGCCGAAAGCCAGGCTCCAGAGGACCCGCCGGGGGCCAGCAGCACCACGCGCTTTGCCATCAACATCGAGATGTGGGGTTTCGGTGTGCCCTTCATGGAGCGCTTCGCAAAGGTGGCGGAGTTGGGCTTTCCCGCCGTGGAATTCTGGCCCTGGCGCAACAAGGATCTCCCGGCCATTTCCTCCGCCTGTGCCGAGCACGGCCTGGAAGTGGCCCAGTTCACGGCCTGGGGCTTCGTGCCCGGCATGAACGATCCGGCCAACCATGGACGCTTCGTGGAGGAGGTCAAGGCCTCCTGCGCGGCCGCCCGCCAGATCGGTGCGCGCAAGGCGACCATCGTGGCCGGCAATGACATTACGGGGGTCAGCCAGGCGGAGATGCACCGTGCGGTGATCGCCGGGCTGAAGCTGGCGGCGCCCATCGCCGAGGACGCGGATGTGATGCTGATTCTAGAACCCATGAACATCCGCCGCGACCACAAGGGGCATTGCCTTTACGGCAGCCCGGATGCGGTGCGCATCTGCCGCGAAGTGGATTCCAGCCATGTCAAGATCAACTGGGATCTCTACCACATGCAGATCAGCGAGGGCGATCTCTGCGGGCGCCTGCGCGAGGGCTTTGACCAGGTCGGTTATCTGCAACTGGCCGATCATCCGGGGCGCCGCGAGCCCGGCACCGGAGAGATCTACTACCCGCGCGTATTGCGCGAGGCCTGGGAGCTTGGCTATCGAGATTTCGTCGGCGCGGAATGTAGCCCCACGGATCCCCTGGTGGCCGCCCGCCGCCTGGCCGCCGCCGGCCGCTGGTAGATCCTGTCCGCGACCCCTATCGTTTCCACTGCCATGCCGAAACCCATCTCCATCGCCCTGCTCGGCCAGAAGTTCATGGGCCGCGCCCACTCAAATGCCTGGGGTCAGGTCGGCCGCTTTTTCGATCTGCCGCGGCCGGTGCGGCTGGCCACGGTGGCCGCCCGCGATGCGGCGGAGCTCGCCACCTTTGCCGAGTGCTGGGGTTGGGAAAACTGGACCACGCGCTGGCGTTCGGTGGCCGCGGACGAGGGCATCGATTTGGTGGATGTGGGGACGCCCAACCATCTCCACGCCCAGCAGGCCATCGCCATGCTGGAAGCCGGCAAGCATGTGGCCTGTGAGAAACCCCTGGCCGGCAACCTGGACGACGCGCGCGCCATGCGTCAGGCGGCACGCAAGGCGAGCGGTCGCACCTTCGTCTGGTTCAACTACCGGCGCTGTCCCGCGGTGGCCCTCGCCCAGCGCCTGGTGGCCGAGGGACGGTTGGGGCGCATTCACCATGTGCGGGCCACTTATCTGCAGGAGTGGGGCGGTCCTGAGACACCCATGTCGTGGCGATTCAAGAAGGCCCAGGCCGGCTCCGGAGCCCACGGGGACCTCAACGCGCACATCGTAGACATGGCGCGCTTTGTCACCGGCCAGGAGCTCGTCGAAGTGGGTGGCGCTCTTTCGCGCACCTTTGTCAAGGAACGCCGGGTGCCAGGAACCAGGAAGAAGGCGCGCAGCACCGTCGATGACAGCCTGCTCTTCATCGCCACGCTCTCGGGCGGCGGCAGCGCCAGCTTCGAAGCCAGCCGCGTGGCGCCCGGCCACCAGAACAGGAACACGCTGGAGGTCAACGGCTCCGATGGCTCTCTGGCCTTTGATTTCGAGGACATGAATGTGCTGCGCTTCATGGATGCCGCCGATGGCCCCCGGGAAGCGGGCTGGCGACGTATCATGTGCACCAATGCGGAGGAGCACCCCTACGCGGGAGCCTGGTGGCCGGATGCCCATGTGCTCGGCTATGAGCACGGCTTCACCAATATGGCAGCTGATATAGTGCGAGCCATCTGTCGCCGACGGCCCGAGGCGCCCCTGCCGGACTTCGAGGACGCCTGGCAGACCCAGCGCGTTTTGGAGGCGGCTCTGGTCTCCGCCCGGGAACGCTGCGCAGTACCCATCAGTCAAATCCGCTAGTCCCGTGAGCACTCTGTCATGACCCGCCCCCTCTGTCTTTTTACCGGCCAGTGGGCCGACCTGCCCCTGGAGACCCTGGCGGCCAAGGCGGCCGAATTCGGCTATGACGGTCTGGAGCTGGCCTGCTGGGGGGATCACTTCGATGTGCGCCGCGCCCTGGAGCAGGATGATTACTGTGCGCGCCATTGGGAACTGCTCAGCGATTGTGGCGTGGCGAGCTATGCGCTCAGCACACACCTCGTGGGCCAGGCTGTCTGTGATCTGATCGATGAGCGTCACCGTTCGATCCTGCCCGAATCAATCTGGGGGGATGGCGATCCCGAAGGTGTGCGCACACGCGCCGCCAACGAGGTCATGGACACGGCCCGGGCGGCCCGGCGCTTCTTCGATGCCGCGCCGCAGGCGGTCAAGCAGCAGCTGGCCAGCTCCGGTCGCACGGTGGTCAACGGCTTCACCGGCAGCAGCATCTGGCACCTGCTCTACTCGTTTCCGCCCAACCAGCCGGGCCAGATCGAAGCGGGTTTCGATGATTTTGCCAGGCGCTGGACACCCATACTCGATGTGTTTGACGAGCAGGATGTGAGCTTCGCCCTGGAGGTTCACCCTACTGAAATCGCCTTTGATGTGACCTCCACGCGCCGCGCTCTGGCCGCCATCAAAGGGCACCCGCGCTTTGGCTTCAACTTCGATCCGTCCCACTTTGGCTATCAGGACGTGGACTACCTGGCTTTCTTGACTGAGTTCGGGGAGCGCGTCTTCAATGTCCACATCAAGGATGTGTGGTGGGCCGAACATGCCCAGGAGGCCGGTGTCTTCGGCGGACATACGGAGTTCGGCGAGAGCGGCCGCTTCTGGGATTTTCGCTCGCCGGGACGGGGGCGCATCGACTTCGAAGGCATTGTACGCGAGCTGAATCGCGCAGGTTACGCGGGGCCCCTGTCTGTCGAGTGGGAGGACAGCGGCATGGATCGCGAGCACGGCGCTGCGGAAGCCGCGCGTTTTGTGCGCCAGCTCGAGTTCAAGCCCTTTGCCGGTGCCTTCGACGCCGCCTTTAGCGAGAAGTAGCTGACAGCGGGCGCGCCGTCGCCCATTCCCCTCCACGTTCCCTCCTCCGAGCAAGTCCATGCAAACTCAAGCCTCCAGCCGCAGTGTAATGGTGCGGCTCTCCATCCTGATGTTCCTCCAGTTCTGGATCTGGGGCAGTTGGTACATCAGCGTCAGCCTCTACATGATGGAGAACGGGATGGGCGATGTGCGCTACTACGCCTACACGGCCGGGCCCCTGGCTGCCATCATCGCCCCGTTCTTCACCGGCCTCTTTGCGGATCGGTTCTTCAACACCGAGAAGGTGCTGGCGGGCCTGTTTCTGCTCGGTGGTGGTTTCATGCTGCTGCTGCCCTGGGTCGGCGGGCTGGACGGGACGGTTGTCGCTGAGAGCGCCAGCGGAATCGCGACCGCCATGGAGGTCGAAGTGTTCGGCATGACCTTCAACAAGGGCGAGTTGTTCAACTGGACCATTCTGGCTCACATGCTCTGCTATATGCCCACCCTGGCCCTGACGGCGAGCCTCTCGTTTCACCACTTGCCCAAGGGCAGCACGCAGTTCCCCCTGGTGCGCCTCTGGGGCACCGTTGGCTGGATCGCCGCCGGCTTCTTCCTGGCCTTCGCCTTCAAGAAAACCCTGGCCGGTGGAGAGATTCTCGGGGGCGAACTGCAGGCATCCCAGTTCTTCCTCGGCGGCGGGGCCTCGGTCTTGCTCGGCCTCTTCTGCCTGGCACTGCCGAAGACCCCGGCACCCCTGAAGGGCAAGGCCCTGGATGTGCGCACGCTGCTCTTCGCCGACGCCTGGCGCCAGCTACGGCGTTCGACCTTCGCCGTATTCATGATCGGGTCGTTCCTGGTCTGTATTCCCCTGGCCGCCTACTACGCCAGCCTCCAGCAGCAAATGGAGGCCATGGGCTTCACCAACATCGCGGCCTGGAAGAACACGGGCACCTTCATCGAGGCGGGCATGATGTTCTTGATGCCCTGGTTCTTCAGGAAGCTGGGAGTGCGTTGGATGATCATTGCCGGCATCGGGGCTTGGGCCCTGCGCTATGTGCTCTTCTCCCTGGGCGCGAGCCCGGATGGGTTCTGGCTCGTCGTCGGTGGGATTGCCTTGCACGGGATTTGCTACGACTTCTTCTTCGTCACGGGCCAGGTCTTCGTGGATCAGGCGACGCCCAGGGAAATCCGCGCCCAGGCCCAGAGCATGACGGTCTTCTTCACCCAGGGGTTAGGGCTGTTTGTCGGCGCCATCGTTGCCAATGAGCTGGCAGCACGGGCCTTTGGCGATGTTGCCAGCAATACACCAGCATCCCTGGAGTTGTGGCCCCAGGTCTGGTGGCCGCTGTGTGCCATGGCTGTGATCCTGGCCGTCCTGTTTGTGTTCGCCTTCCGGCCGGAAGGCAAGGACACCTAGCCCCGGCGCTGGGCAGCGCTACTTGGCGGCCCGCTGCACCTGATACTGGCGCAGGTTGGCGATGGCCGGCGACCTATTTGTCTCCTGGACCCGGTGGCCATAGCGCTCCTCCGTGCGCAGATGCAACTCGTGGGTGCCGTGCCAGCCGACGAAGACGCCCAGGGGCCATTCGGCCAGGCCGGATATCTCCAAGGGCTCCTCGGGTTCGATGAAGGTGAAGGCGACGTTCCAGTAGATGTTTCCGCGGGCGGCGTGGGGCCCGCGGCCGAAGGCGCCTCCGCTGCGCAGGGGTTGCATGAGGTCCCCGGATACCTCGATTTCGATTTGAGTGTGCAGGTTGTCGAAGGCGTTGGCCCGGTGGCAGTCGAGGGCCAGATCGAGACCCCAACCCCGGGAATAGACATTCCTGTGGGCCCCCCAGGTGAGCGTCGTGCCGTGGCGGTGGGGGGCGGAGATGCGCCAGCGGGTTACCAGGCAATGACTTGAACGGGAGAGCATCAGCGGGTGATGCATGCCCTTGCCGGTCAGTGTGATGTCAGTCACGGAGACCTGGCGACAGGAGCCGACGCTGACACCACTGTCCGCGTGTTCGATGTGGAGATCGCGCACCCAGCAGTCGATGGCCCGCCCGACGGTCACGGCGTTGTATCCCTTCTCCTTGAGATGTGGCTGCCGTTTCGTCTTGGGGAAGAGGAAGGACATTCCTTCGACTCCGCACTCGCTCAAAAGAGGGGGCTGTGTGAGCGTCGGGCGCCACTCCGGCCGGAGCTCCAGGCCGATAGGTGTGGAGAGGGTCAGGTGCCCGTCCTTCATGGAAGCCACGCGCACCCACTCCGTCACGCGGGGGTCCGTGCGTTCGCGCAACTCCTGGAGCATGCCTGCGGGATAGGTGATGCCCCCGTGCAGGTGGTTCAGGAGCGAGTGCTTGTCGGCGTCGTTGTACCAGGAGAGCTGCAGCCATTGGCCGGCCTGGGGCGGCGTGGCGCCTGCCGCCAACTCCAACGGCAGGTCACAGGAGCCAGCGGCCACGGCCTCCGGGACCGTGCCAATCGTCTGCGTACTCCCGCGGGGAGCCAGGCTGACAAGGGCGCCGGACCAGCTCCAGTTGCGGTTGGCCCCGGCGATGTCGGTGAGCGACAACGGGCAGTCGAGGAGCGTCTCCCCGGAGCCGGCTCCCTGCAGAACAACGCCCCGCTCGGTCATCGAGATGCGGCTGGCAAGCGTCCAGCGGCCCGCGGGAAGGCGCACCACTCCTCCCCCGGCCTTGCCCGCGGCATCGAGGGCGCGCTGCAGGGCGGGCCCGTCGTCCTTCCCGTCACCAGCCACCGCACCGAAGTCACGGGCGTCGAGCGTGGGCGCCAGCACCGGCGCTGGCGCGCCCTCCCGGTACCCGACGCGGCTGAAGTCCGGCATGGAATCCGCGAGAGGCGTGTGCTCGGCGGCCTGTGGCAGGAGGAGGGCCGTGGCCAGGCAGATCAGGGGCGTCTTGGGCATGGGGAGATGATAGCGGGTGGAAGTGGGCTTGGTCAGGAGCGGCCAGCGCGCGTAGACTGTGGCAATGAAGCACACCGCTGCTTTGCTGAGCCTGATCCTCTGTGCCTGCGCCGCCCCCCGTGAACCGGTGTCCGTCCACAATGCACTGAGTGCGGAACAGCGGGCAGCCGGGTGGCAATTGCTTTTTGATGGTGAATCCACCAGTGCCTGGCGCAATTTTCGCAGCGACGGGGAGGTGCGCGGTTGGGAGGCGCGCGCTGGGAACCTGGTGTGTACGGGGGGCGGCGGCGATCTGATAACCAAGGACACCTACGCCGATTTCATGCTCGATGTGGAGTGGAAGATCGGCCCGGGGGGAAACAGCGGCATCTTCTTCCATGTCACCGAAGATCATGGGGCCGTGTGGGAGACGGGTCCCGAGGTGCAGGTGCTCGACAACCAGGCTCACGGGCTCGATCCGCTGGCCTTGACGGCCGCCGGATCCAACTACGCCCTGCACGCTCCGAGCGCTGCTGTGGTGGCTCCGGTGGGCCAGTTCAATCGTGTACGGCTGATCGTGGTTGGGGGGCGCGTCGTGCATTACCTGAATGGTCACAAGGTCGTGGACTACACGCTCCAAACCGAGGATTGGCGTGAACTGGTGGAGGCGAGCAAGTTCGGCTCCATGCCCGCCTACGGGCGCGCCGGCAGGGGGCACATCGCCCTGCAGGACCACGGCGACGAGGTCTGCTACCGCAACCTGCGCATTCGGCGTCTTTGACGGCGGTGGCGCGTGATTGTCCCCGGGCCCGAGGCGAATCCCGGCCCGGCGCCAGAGGTTCCGATTGTGCCTCGGAAAACCGTCCAGCTGCTGTCCGCACAAGGGCCTAGAGCAGCTGGGATTCAGCGCGGATGGCACGCTTGTCGCGGCATGAGGGGATGCGCGACAGGGGCAACCGGCCGCGCCGGGGG
>DASCNH010000095.1:0-2903 GCA_036011365.1 Planctomycetota bacterium
GGGGTGCGGGCCTTTTGGCCCAGGCGGCCCGTGCCAAGGCCTTCGCCGCCACGATTTTGATTCGCCTGTGTACACTCTGGTTCGCCGTGCTCCTCGGCCTGTGCGCCGCGGCCCTCTTGCGCCGTCGCTCTCCCTCCCATACCACAGCAACCTGAAGCCACCGTGCAAGCCCCCCTGCCCCTGATCCTGGCCTTGGCCCTCCCGCTCCCCTGCGCCCTCTGCGGCCCGTCCGCCAACGCCCCCGCCGCCTCGTCCGCCGCCTCGTCCGCCGCCTCGTCCACCGCCTCGTCCACCGCCTCGTCCATGGGCACTCCCGCCTCCCCATGGGCCGGCACTTCCCCCGGAGTCCCCGGGGACCTGCGGCGCGCCGAGGAGCCCCAGACAGCTGCGGAGCTCTTGGCCCTGATCCGCGCCGAAGGGGACAAGACTCCCTCCAAGGCCTTCGTGGATCTGGCCAAGCTCGGCACGCGCGAGGCCTTCATCAATCTGAAGGTGGCCCTGGACAACCTGCACAGGAGCACCACCCTCAACTACGCCTGCCGCGCCTTCCGCCATTTCGCGGGCCGGGGTGAGCTGGAAGGAGACTCCATCAGCTTCCTCGCCCAACGGGCCTTCCGCGCCGGGCGCGAAGAGGAACAGCGGGCCGCCGCCCTGGGCCTGGCGCAGTTCAAGTCCGCCCTGCCAGAGCTGGAGGACGTGCTCCTCCGCCACCGGGATCAGCGGGTGCGCACGCTGGTCATGCGGCCCCTGATTCCCGTGCTCGCCGAGCGAGGAGGTGACTCCTCCCTGGAGTTGATCCTGGAGAATGCCGCCCTCGATGCCTATCAGCGGCGCCTGGTGGTCGCGGCCCTGGAGGGCTTTGCCGAGCCGCAGCACACGGATCTCATGCTGGCTCGTGTCAAGCGGGCCGAAACCAGCGACGCCTGGAGCCACCTGCTGCTCGACGCCCTGACCCCGCGCCCCAGCGGACCGCGCGGCGACATCACCTACGCCTTCCTGGATCTGGCCCAGGGAGACAATCTGCCCCTGGCCCTCAAGGCCCTGACGCTCATCGGCCAGCGCATTTTGCCCGGTGGAGTTGACTCCTCCCCGGAGACGCGCCGCGGGCTTCTGAAAGCCCTGACGGGCTTCATCAAGCGGGACGACGCTCCGGCCCTGTTGGCCGTGGTCACGCCGATTCTGGCGCGCACCTATGCCCTGGCTGCCGACCGTCCGCCTTCCTCCTGGCGCAACACTGTCAAGAGGCTGCGCCTCTCCCGGGAAGCCCACCGGCGCCGGGCGGCCTGCTCGGCCCTGGCCCACTCCGGCCGTCCGGAGGATGTGGACTCCTTGCTCGACTTCCTGCACGACTCCGACTGGTCCGTGCGCGCCGCGGCCGTCCAGGCCATCGCCGGCCTGCGCCTCAGGCGCACCCTGCCGCACATCATTGACTTGCTGGCGGAGGCCCAGGGTCGCACGCGCAAGGACTGCGTCCGCGCCCTGCGCGTCTTGACCGGCCTCAACCACGGCACCGCCGCGCCGCGCTGGCAGAGCTGGTGGCAACGGGAGGGCCAGGCCTTCACCCTGCCGTCCCTGGACGCCGCCCGCGCCGCGGAGCAGGCGCGCCTGGCCCGCGCGGATAGCTCCACCACCAAGACCAGCTTCTACGGCCTGCGTATCGAGAGCCGCCGGGTGGCCTTCATCCTCGACATGAGCGGCTCCATGAACGCCAAGGTAGAAGGCTCCCAGGAAACCCGCCGGGCCGTGGCCCTCTCCCAGGTCAAGCAGGCCGTCGCATCCCTGCCCGAGGGAGCGTTCTTCAACATCATCTTCTTTGCCACCTCGATCTATCCCTGGATGGATTCAGCCGTGGCCCTGAAGAAGGACACGCGCGCCGCGGCCCTCTCTTTCATTGATCGCCAGACCCTCAGCGGCGCCACCAATATCTACGACGCCCTGCTCTTCGCCCTGGAGGACCCGGCCCTGGACACGCTCTTCCTCATGAGCGACGGCGCCCCATCCGGCGGCCCCGTCAACGATGTGGCCACCATCCGCGCCCAGATCTCCGCCCTCAACGCCGCCCGGGGCATCGTCATCCACGGCATCGCCGTGGGTCAGAAGTCAGCCCTGTTGCGTGGGCTGTCGGAGGACTCCGGCGGTTCCTATCGGGAAGTGCTCTGAGGACGCCGTCGCGGGCCACGCCGATCGAGGAAGGCCCAGGCGCAGGCCAACGCCAGGGCCAGGCCGGCCAGGGGCAGGTCGCCGCTGACGGGGAAGCGATTGGGGGCGGGCCCGCCAGCCCGGTCTGGGCCCTCGGCCCGGGGCTCCCCCGCCGCCAGGCGCTCAGCCAGGGGCAGGACACCCGGCGGATCCAGCAGCAACTCATCCAGCAGGCTTCCCCACCAAACGGCAAAGGCCGCCGGATCACCACCGGGTTCCTCCAGGCTGCGCCAGGCGAGTTCCAGGTGCCCCGGAGCGCCGCTCACAAGCACCCAGGGGGCGCCGTCCAGGCTTGAGGCCAGGCGCGTCTCCAGGACAGTCGGCGCGCCCGGGGGCTGCAGGCCGAGGGGAAAGGGCGGAGCCCCGCCCCGGGTGGCGGTGCCCGAGAGGGACCAGCCGCCGGCGCCGCCGACGCCAACCGTGACCGGCACCTCGTCCACCCAGCGCGGCCCGACGACGCGCAGGCGTGGCCCGGCCTCGGCCTCGCCGGAGGTCCGCAGGCCGCGATCGGCGGCCCAGACTTCAATGAAGCGCCTGAGGGGACCGGGCACGTCGTTCTGAAAGAGCACCAGGGGTGGCGCATCGGTGCAGGTTTCCCGCACCAGCTTCCCACTTCCATCCCAGGCAAAACGCAACTCCCGCTCCCAGGCCACCCAGCCGGGAACCGCCGCACCGCCGCTGGCCACCAAGCCCGCCCGCCGCCG
>DASCNH010000096.1:0-6349 GCA_036011365.1 Planctomycetota bacterium
CGTCGACAACCTCCGGCTCGTCAATAACCTCGGGCTCGTCGACGACCTCGGGCGCGTCGACGACCTCGGGTACCTCTACGACTTCCGGCTCTTCCACCTCACTGAACTCATCCTCGTCAACGACGACGGGCTCTTCCACGGGCTCGGGTTCCTCAGCAGGTGCCGACGGCGCCTGGCCAATCTTGTCCAGGCCCGAGAGTAGCGCCCGCTCCCCTAGGCCCAACTGCAGGCGCAAGCCGGGTCCTTGAATCTCGTGCTCTCCGCGTCCCGTGAAGCTCGTCCCCTCTGGGGTTTCCTCCACATCCACCGCGCCGCGCACGGAGATGCTGAACTCCTCCCCTGGCAGATCGCGCAGGTCCGGGTCAGCAGGAATGGGCTCGGCGCCCATGGGCAGGATCGGAACATCGACCACGGACCCCGGGTCCAGGTTGATGACCGCGTCCCGGAAGCGCAGGGTGCCGTTGACCTTTGAGCGGTTCCTGATGCGCATCAACTCCACGCTGCGGCGCTCGATCACGAAAGGCCCGCCGAGGGCCTCAAGCAGGGCGCCGCCCATCAAGCGTGCCCCACCCTCACTGCCGAAGTTCAGCGTCAGGCGTTCGAGCTCCTTGAGCAGGAAGGCCGGCTCGCCACGACTGGGAGAGCCGACGACGACCGTGGTCTTCCCGTGCAGGAGAGCCGAGCCGCCGGATGCCCAGAGAATCTCAGCTCTTCCGCCGTGGCCGGAGAAGACCCAGGCTCCCGCATTGGCCCGGGTTTGCTTGGAATAGAAGGGCATGGGGTGCCCGAAGCTGGAGCCCGCCGGGCGCAACTGGACAGGATCCGCGTGGCGCATGACGACCACCTCCTCGGGGCCTGGCGGGTGCTGTTCCAAGCTGCCCCCCGGCAGCGGGGAGATGTCCGCCGGCATGGGTGTCAGAAGACGCTGGGTGTTCACGAAGCACCCCGCCAGGCTCAAGAGCGCCAGGCAGGAGAGTTGGGAGAGGCTTGATTTCACCATGGCTTCTAAGGGTGAAGGTGGTGGAAGGTGGTGGAAGGTGGAGGACAGCGGAAGACAGCGGGGGGCAACAGGAGGTTCAAGCAACCGTCCGACCGTGACTCTAGCGGAGCGGGCCGGGGATCGAGGGGTGTGCCCCAAAGTAGCGCTCCACGAAGCCCGTATCATGGGTGCCGGTGCGAAAATCCGAGTGCCGCAGGATGCGCCGCAGCAGGGGAATAGTCGTCTTCGGCCCCTCGATCACGAACTCGTCCAGGGCTCGCAGCATGGTGCGGATGGCCCCCGAACGGTCGTTTCGGTGCACGAGAAGCTTGCCGATCATCGAGTCATAGTTCGGCGGAATCCGGTAGCCACTGTAGCAATGGCTGTCCACGCGCACGCCCGGCCCCCCCGGGGGCACAAATGCGTCCAGGCGCCCGGGGCTGGGCTGGAAGTCCTTGTCCGGATCTTCGGCGTTGATACGACACTCGATGGCGTGACCCCGCAGCTGGACGGCGCCCTGTCCGTAGCCCAGGCCCTCCCCGGCGGCCAGGCGCAGTTGCTCCTGGATGATATCGATGCCGGTCACAAGCTCCGTCACCGAGTGTTCCACCTGGATCCGGGCGTTGACCTCGATGAAGTAGTAGCGGTTCTCGGGATCGAGCAGGAACTCCACCGTGCCCGCGTTGTGATAGTTGGCGGCCTTGGCCATGCGCACGGCCGCCGCCCCCAGCTCCCCGCGCAACTCCGGCGTCAGGGCCGGCGAGGGAGACTCCTCGATCAACTTCTGATGGCGGCGCTGGATGGAGCAGTCGCGCTCCCCCAGGTGCACCACATCTCCGTTCCGATCGCCGAGGATCTGCACCTCCACATGGCGCGGGTTCTCAACGAAGCGCTCCAGGTAGACGGTCTCGTCGCCGAAGGCCGCCCCGGCCTCGGCCCGGGCCGCGTGGAATCCGTTTATCAAGGCCGGCTCGTTGTGGGCCACGCGCATGCCGCGCCCACCGCCCCCGGCCGCGGCCTTGACCATGATCGGATAACCGATCTCCGCGGCCACGCGCACGGCTTCGGCCTCATCGTCCACGGAGCCTTCCGAACCGGGCACCACGGGCACATCGGCGGCAATGGCCATCTCCCGCGCCCGGGCCTTGTGCCCCACGGCGGCGATGGTGGCCGGATCCGGCCCGATGAAGGTGATCTTGCAGGACTCGCAGACCTCCGCGAAGTGCGCGTTCTCCGCCAGGAACCCGTAGCCCGGATGGATGGCCTCCACATCCGCTATCTCCGCGGCGGCGATAATGGCCGGGATATCGAGATAGGAGCCGGCACTGGCCGCCGGACCGATGCAGATGGTCTCGTCCGCCTGGCGCAGATAGAGGGCATCGGCATCCGCCTCCGAGTAGACGGCCACGGTCTCGACACCGAGCTCGCGGCAGGCGCGGATCACCCGTTGGGCGATCTCGCCCCGGTTGGCCACCAGGACACGGCGGAACATCAGCGCTTCTTGATAAGGAAGAGGGGCTGCCCGAACTCGACGGGCTCGCTGTTGTCCACGAGCAGCTCGACGATTTCGCCGACGCTCTCGGCCTTGATCTCGTTCATGACCTTCATGGCCTCGATGATGCACAGCACCGTGTCCTCGCCGTAGGTATCCCCGGCGCTGACGAAGGTGTCCGCGTCCGGTGAGGGTGACGAGTAAAAGGTGCCGACCATGGGGCTCAGGAACTCTTCAACCCCGGCGGGCATTTCGCCGTCGTCACCGCCCTCGCCCGCTTCCCCGGCGGCCGACCCGGTAGCGGCGGTACCGACAGCATCAACAGCCCCGACAGCGCCTGGCATGGCGGGCATGGCCGGCGGGCCGCCCATCCACTGCACCACGGGCTGTGGCTGTTGAGCCAGGCCCTGGCCTTCCCCGGGTCCACGGCGCACATGGATGCGCAGGCCGGCCTCGGTGTCGTCAATCTCGAGTTCGCGCACATCCCCGCGGGACATCATGCGCAGGATCTTCTGGAGGAGTTTCAGGTCCATGGGTGTCTGTGACGGGCACGGGCCGGCGGGCACGGCCCTGTTCGGGTGAAGTCAGGCGCTTCAGGTGGAAGGAGACGGTGAGGAGTGTGTCAGCATGGGTCGGAGGCAGAGAGCAGGGCGGCCACCTGCAGGGCGTTGAGGGCCGCGCCCTTGCGCAGCTGGTCTCCCACGGCGAACAAGGATAGCGAGCGCGGGCCGGAGGATCCCCTGCGAATCCGGCCCACATGCACCAGATCGGTCCCGGCGCACTCCCGGGGCCGGGGTCCATGGGGGTCGTCGTCCACGCGCACCCCGGGGGCGGCCAGCAGGCACTCCCGGGCCGCGGCGGGGGAAATGCCCCGTTCCAGGGTGAGATGCAGGGCCAGGCTGTGGCAGCGCTCCACGGGCACGCGGGTGGTGCTGACCTCCAGGGGCAGCTCCCCACGGCCCAGGAGGTGGCGCAGCTCCCAGAGGACTTTTTCCTCCTCCCCGGAGGCCTCCCCGGGCCGGCAATCCCCCACGGCGGGGATCACATTGCGGTGCAGGACCGCCGGAAAGGGCCCCTCCCCGGTCCCCCGGCTGGGGCCCTCCTCCTCCTCCGCCGCCAGGGCCGCCAGGCCCGCCGCCCCGGCCCCGGAGGCCGCCTGCAGGCTGACCAGCGAGACCGCCGCCAGGCCCACGGCGCGTTCCAGGGGCGCCAGGACCACCGCCGCCAGGGCCGCGGTGCAGTTGGGCCCGGCCAGCAGCAGCGGCCGCCCGGCGCCCGGGCCGGCCAGCTTCAGCAACTCCGCCCCGTTGGCCTCCGGCACGATCAGCGGCGCCCTGCGGCGGGCCGCGCTGGAGAGGTCTACCACCACCCGCGGCGGCCGCTCCTGGGCGGCCAGGGCCGCTGACCAGCGGGCGCTGATCTCCGGCGGGGTGCACAAAAAGACCAGGGAATCCTCCGCCGCCCGGGGCTTTGAGCCCCTTCCCAGACGCTCAATGGCGGCGGCGGGCTGGCCCCACTCCTCCAATAGCAACAGCAACTCGCGTCCCACTGCGCCCCCGGCACCGACCACCGTCACGGGCCTCCCCAGGGGCCCCGGTCCGGCCAGGGGACAGGCCTCAGGCACCGCTCTGCGCCCGTGGCGAGGTCCACGTCCCGGACTTGCCACCGTGCTTCTCCAGCACCTCGACGGACTCCACGCGGATGCCCTTGTCCAGCCCCTTGGTCATGTCGTAGACGGTCAGGGCCGCCAGGGAGGCCCCCACCATGCTCTCCATTTCCACGCCCGTGCGGCCCCGGCAAGTGGTCCGGCAGCGGATCTCCAGCAGGTCCCTGGCCACCTCTTTAAAGGTGATCTCCACGTGGTCGAGGCCCAGGGGATGGCACATGGGAATCAGCTCCGCCGTGCGCTTGGCCCCCAGGATGCCCGCCGCCCGGGCCACCTCCTGGATGGGGCCCTTGGGTCCCCCAGCGGCCAGGGCGCTCCCCAGGAGGCCAGCGGGAAAGCGCACCAGGGCCCGGGCCACTGCCCCCCGCTGGCTCTCCGCCTTGGCGCCCACATCCACCATGCAGGCCTCCGCCTCCCCGGCCTCGGCCGTGCCCCGCAGGTGCGACAGGCGCGCATCGAGGTCATCCTCGGCGACCCGCCCCGGATCGGACCGGGCGGGCGGATGGGCTTCAGGGGAGCTCATGGGATTGTCGAGACGGGTGTCAGGATTGTGTTCAGGTGTTGTGCGCCTCCGGGCCCGGTTCCATTATGGCTCCGGGCCATCATCCGGGGCTGAACCCGCGTACACGATGGACCATCCTACCGCTTCTCGCCCGGGGATAGCCCCCGCAAACCGACCACCGCCCTACCATGCTCCACACAGCTGCCCTGGCCCTGTTGGCCGCCCTCCCCCTGTCCGCCCCCCACGCCTCCGCGGCCCGGGCCGGCGACCTGGAAGAGCTCCTGGCCGCGCGCCTTTCCGCCAGCGCGACCCTGGCCCCGGAGGAGCTCTGGGCCGCCGTGGACGCCCTGGCGGAGGTGGTGCCCCTGGAGCGCGGGGCGCATTTCGACGGCCTGGTGGACGCGGCCCTGGAGCGCGAGGAGCTGCTCCCGCCCGAGCGCCTGTTCCTGGTGGGCCTGCGCCTTTTGGGCGAGGATGCTGATCTCCTGCCGCTCTCGGAGCACCTGACGAGCATCCTGGACGGGGCCCGGGGCGGCCTCTCCTACGCCGCCTCCGCCGCCGAGCTGCTCGGCGGCGAGGCCTTCCGCCCCCTGGATCAGGACGGGCGGCGGGCCGCCGCCGAGGCGCTCCTGGCCGTGGCCGAGGACGGCTCCCGGGAACCCGCCCTGCGCGTGGCCTGTGCCACGGCCCTGCACCTGCACGGCACCGGTGCCCAGTTCTCCGCCGCCCGGCGCATCCTGCTCAACTTCCTCGAATCCTCCGCCGGGGACCTGCGCGCCCGGGGTGCCATCGCCCTGGCGCGTGTGGGCGACCTGGACAGCGCCCGGGGCGAGCTCCTGCGCCTGGCGAACCTCCCCGGCGCCGACGGACAGCTGGCCGCCGCCCTGCTCAAGCAAGAGGACATCCGACGCCTGTATGTGACCAAGCTGCGCGACAAGGAAGCCTGGTACCACGAGCGCCTGGAGAGCGAGAACCTGACCGGCGGCGGCACCGAGGCGCGCCGCCTGGAGACGGTCATGCAGCTCATCGAGCGCACGCACCTGGAGGGAGATACGGTGGACCGCGAGGAGCTGCTCTCCGCCGCCCTCTCCGGCATGTTGCACCACATGGACCGCCACTCGAGCTACATGTCCCCGAAGGTCTACAAGAAGTTCGAGCAGGACATCGAGGCCGAGTACGGCGGCATCGGCGCCTACGTGGGCGAGGACCCGGACAACGGCATGTTCACCATTCGCCGTCCGATCTATTCGGGCCCGGCCTACCTGGCGGGCCTGCGTTCCGATGACAAGATCGTGCGTATCGGCGACTGGCCCACCCTGGGCGAGCCCCTGGACGACATCATCAAGCGCCTCAAGGGCAAGCCGGGTACGAGCGTGCGCGTCTACGTCTGGCGCACGGGCCTGGCCAGCTCCCTGATCGAACGCCCCAGCGAGGACATGGCGGTGGAGATCGAGCGCGCCCAGATTACGACGCCGCCGGTCTACAGCGCCCTGCTACCCGGGGGTGTGGGCCTGGTGGAGCTGACCACCTTCAGCCGCGTGGCCTCCCAGGAGCTCGTGACCACCATCGCGGGTCTCGCCGAGCGCGGCATGACCAGCATGATCCTCGACCTGCGCAACAACTCCGGCGGCCTCTTGACGGAAGCCCGCGCGGTGGCCGACCTGTTCCTCAGCGAGGACCTGCGGGTGGTGTCCACTGAGAGCCGCGTGG
>DASCNH010000097.1:0-18118 GCA_036011365.1 Planctomycetota bacterium
GGTTGGTAGGGGGCTTGTGGCTTTGTTCTGTGGCTTGGGGGAGGTGTGGGGTCCCCCCCCCAGCCCCCCCAAGGGGGGGAGAGTGGCCGGGGGTGTGGGTTGTTGTGCTTGTGTGTGGTCGCCCCAGTCCCCCAAGGGGGGGAGGGTGGTCGGGGGTGTGGGTTGTTGTGCTTGTGTGGCGGAGTGCGGGCGCTGGGAGAGTCGGCAGGGGCTAGCTGGGTTCGGAGACGGTGGCGGACTCGCGCAGGAAGTGGCGTACCTTTCTTTCGAGTACTTCGACGGCCATCTGTTGGACGAGGTTGTTTTCCTGGTAGTACTTTGTCACTTCTTCGACGGAGGCCTGGTTGCGGCTGGCGATTTGTTCGAATTCAGCCTTAAGTTCCGGGCCGGAGACGAGCAGGTCCTCGGCCTCGGCCAGGGCTTCGACCAGGAAAAGGGCCTTGAGGCCCTTGGCAACCTGCTCGCGGGCACTGACCCGGTTTGACTCGATGGACTCCTTGACCTGGTCCTCGCTCATGCCCTGCTCTTCCAACTGATGGGTCATCTCGTGCTCGCGGCCGGCGACTTGCTCCTCGACCATGGTCTCCGGCAGGTCCATTTCCGTGGCTTCGATCAGACGTTCCAAAAGGGCGCCCTCGATACGTGACTCCTCGGCCTCGCGCTTGGCGTCTCCGATGCGCTCGCGCACGGTGGCTTCAATGTCGCCGTCTGCGTCCAGGGCCAGCAGGCCGCGCACATCCTCATCCGTGGGCGGGATCATCTTGAAGGCCTCCTTGATTGCCACCCGGCAGGTCCCTTCCTGGCCCCGGGCCGCTTCGGACTCGACCGTGTCGGGCAGGGTCATGGCCACCTCGGTTTCATCACCGCTCGTCTTGCCCGCGAAGGCCGCGGCCCAGGCATCCTCTTCCACTCCCGGGGGCGGAGTGTCGAGGCCCAGGCGCAGGCCGCTGCGCTCGAGGGCCACCTCCTCGCCGTGCATCCACTTGAGATCACAGAGGGCCATGCCCCCGGTGGCCAGGCCCTCTTCCCCGGCGGGTTCCGGCTTCGAGTGCTGGCGGCGCAGGTCCGCCAGGGTGGCTTCCAACTCCTGGTCGAGGACCGGCTCCAACTCACTCTCGATGGCCTGGTCCTTGTAATCCGGCAGGTCGAACTCGGGCTTGAGCTGCACCTCGAAGTCCAGCTTGAAGCTGCCGTCGTCTTCCAGGGTAAAGCTCTCCCGGGGTACCTTCGGCGAGCTGAGCGGGCGCAGGTCGTTTTCCTTGACCGCCCGTTGGAAGCCGTCGCGCACAAAACCTTCGAGCACCTCCGTGCGCACGGCCTCGCCGTGCTGGCGCTCGACCACCTGGGTAGGCACCTTGCCGGGCCTGAATCCTTTCATCTTGACCTGGGAGGCAGCGCTCTTGAGGCCGTTTTGATAGGCCCCGCTGAACTCGTCGGCGGGAACGGAGAGGGTGACGCTGGCGGCGCAGGGGCCGGTCTTCTCGACGGTGATTTCCACGGTGATATGTGCTGGTGTTGACTGCGGTGGTGGCGCGCCCGGCTGGTTTCCGGACTCCTCCTCCGGGGCTTCCGGAGGCGGGGGGTAAGTCCGGTGATTTCACCGTTCCGAGGCGTCCCTGTCCACTCCCGGTCGGCTTCTCTGCGAACCCGCCTTCCCCCGATGATCCCCAGGCCGGGCCTGTTATCCTGTCCGCCCATGACCCGCACACTTCGCAGCCTCGGCTGGATGCTCCTCGCCACGGCCCTGGGGGCCACGGCCATTGCCGTCGTGATCCTCAAGCGCCCGTCGCCTCCCTCGGTCTCTCCGGTGGATCTGGGGCCCGTCCCGGTGCGTCTGCGCCGGTTGTCCCTGGGGGAGGCGCGGGTTGAGGTGCGGGGCTACGGCACCCTGCTGGCCGCCCGGCGGGCTGCCCTGGCGGTGGAGGTGGCCGGACCCGTGGTCAGCGTGCACCCGGACTGGCGGCCGGGCCTGGCCGTGGAGGCGGGCGCGGAGCTCTGCGCCGTGGACCCGACCCCCTATGCCCTTGAGGAGCGTCGGGCCGCGGCGCTCCTGGAGCAGGCGGGCTTCTCCCTGGAGCGGGCGCGTCTGGAGGAGGAGCGGGCCGAGGTGGATCGCGTCCTGGCCGCCGAAGCCCTGGAGTTGGCCCGGGCCAGCCACCAACGCTGGGACGAGGTGGAGGCCGCGGGCCACGCTCCCATGGCGGCCCTGGACCAGGCGCGGGCGGCCTTGACCGGGGCGCGGCGGGATCTGGCCGCCGCCGAGGGTCGCCGGGACGGGGCGCGGGTGGGCGTGGGCACGGCCCGGGCGGCCCTGGAGCAGGCCGCGGCCGCCCGGGACAACGCCCGGGACCGGCTGGAGCGCACGGTGCTGCGCGCCCCCTTCGCCGGACAGCTGGTGGGGCGGCCACCGGCCCTCGGGACCTACCTGGCCCCGGGGTTGACCCCGGGCCCGGCCCTGGCCGAGCTGGTGGACACCTCTGTCATGCACCTCTCGCTCCAGGTGCCCGAGGAGGAGCTGATGCGTATCGCCCCGGGCCAGGGTGTCAGCGTGACGCTCCCGGCCCAACCGGGGCGCCGCCTGCGCGGCACCGTGGCGGCGCTCTCCGCTTCTGTGGACCCGCGCACGCGCTCCGCCTCCGTGGAGATCGACGTGCCCAATGCGACCGGCGGGGGATCGGGTGCCGAGGAGCTGGGGGCCAGCCTGAGGGCTGGCCAGTTCGCGGCGGCGACCATCGAAGTCGAGCGGCGCCGGGATGCCCTGACCATCGGGCGCGGGGAGCTGCGCTGGCGCGAGGGCCAGCCCCTGGCCTATGTCCTGCGGGAGAGCCCGACGGGCAGCTGGGTGGAGGAGCGCCGCCTGGAGCTCGGGCCCGCCGTGGCCAATCCGGGGGCCGTGGATGGCGGCGTGGATGGCTACATCGTGGAGGGGGGGCTGCTGGCCGGCGAGGAGCTGATTCTGTGGCCCCTGGAACGGCTGCGGGAAGGCCAGGCCTGTCGACGTCTGGACGCGGCCGGGGACGGTCGGGCGGTCAGCGTCCCGGGTCCGGATAGCCCGGCCGCTGCAGCTGCTCCCCGGGGGCGGGACGACGGATGATCAGGGCCCTGGCCCGGGCCGCCGTGGCCAACCCGGTGGCCATCAACCTCGGGACGCTGGTGCTTTGCCTGGCGGGCCTCTTCACCTGGCAGTCCATGCCACGGGAGGTCTTCCCGGTCTTCACCATGAACCAGGTGCGCGTGGCCACGGTCTACCCGGGGGCCACGCCGGAGGATGTGGAGCGTCTGGTGACGCGGCCCCTGGAGGATGCGGTAGAGGGCATCGAGGGCCTGACGGAGCTCTACTCAACCTCCCGGGAGGGCTACTCGACGCTGCTGCTCGAACTCAGCGAGGAAACCGACGCCGGCACCTTCATCGAGGAGGTACGCACGGCCGTCAACCGGGGCGACTTGAACCTGCCTGCGGAAGTCGAGGCGCCGGAGGTGCGCGAGATGAAGTCCGAGTTCCCGGTCATCGCCGTGTTCATCTACGGCTGGTTGCCGGAGGCGGAGCTGCATCAGGTGGCCGAGGACCACCGGCGCCGCCTCGAGGGCATCGAGGGAGTCTCGCGCATTGTGGTCGAGGGCCTGCGGGAGCCGCGTCTTTGGATTGAGGTGGAGCGCCTGGCCCTGGAGCGCTTTGGGCTGACCCTGGCGGATGTGGGGCGTGTGGTCAACGCTGGCAGCCGCGACGCCCCCCTGGGCAGTTTGACCAGCGGCGCGCACAGCAGCGGCGTCAGCGGAGACACGCTGCTGCGCGTGGACGCGGAGCTGGAGGATGTGGAGCACCTCCTGGCCCTGCCGCTGATCGCCGGAGCCGACGGCAGCCTGGTGCGCCTGGGGCAGGTGGCCAAGGTCTCCGAGAACTTTGCGCGGCCGATCACCCGGGCCCGTTTCAACGGCCAGCCCTGCATTCACATGCAGATCAACAAGGAGGAGAGCGGCGACACCATCGACATCGCCCGGGAGGTGCGTGCCTATGTGGCCGGGGCCCTGGAAGGGATGCCCACGGGCTGCGCCATCGGGACCAACGGGGATGTCTCGATCTACGTCAAGAACCGTCTGCAGGTCATGAAGGAGTCCGGGGCCATCGGCGGCTTCCTGGTGGTGCTCTCCCTGCTGGCGTTCCTGCAGCGGCGCGTGGCCCTGATGACGGCCCTCGGGATCCCGATCTCCTTCCTGGGGGGCTTGGTGATCGCCTCGGCCTTTGGCGTCTCCATGAACATGGTGACCATGTTCGCCTTCATCGTGGTGCTCGGCATGATCGTCGACGACGCCATCGTGGTGGGGGAGAACGCCTACCGCCTGATGGAGGAGGGGCTGGACCCGGAGAGCGCTGCGATCGAATCCGCCGCGGAGGTGGGCGCGCCGGTGCTGGCCACCATTCTGACCAGCATTGCGGCCTTCATGCCGGTTTTGATGATCTCCGGCACCACGGGCAACTTCATGCGCCCCCTGCCCCTGGTGGTCACCTTCTGTCTGCTCGTCTCCCTGGTCGAGGCCCTCTGCGTGCTGCCCAGCCACCTGGCCCACTGGACCTCCAAGAGCGCCCTCCGGCGCCGCGCGGCCGAGAACCGGACCGACTGGTACGACCCCCTGCGGCGGCACTACAGCGTCCTGCTCGAGCTGGCCGTGCGCTGGCGCTATGTGTCCCTGACTATGGTCAGCGTGGTCTGCCTGGTGTTGGTCTCCATCGCCGTCTTCCGCGTGCCCTTTGTGCTCTTCGATGACTTCGAATCGAAGATCTTCTACGTGAACATGCGCATGGATCCCTCCTCGTCCCTGGAGGAAACCGGCGAGCTGACACGCCCGGTGGAAGCGGCGCTGCTCGAGCTGCCTCGGAAGGAACTCGAGAGCCTCAACACGCTGATCGGCGTCAGCGCCCTGGACGCCAACCGCTTCACCATCGGACGCAATCTGGCCCAGGCCTGGGTTGAGCTCAAGGAGGGCGGCGAGCGCACGCGCCCCACGGCGCAGGTCATCGAGAGCGTGCGCGCGCGCTTCACGCCGCCGCCGCCCGGAATCGAATCGATCTCCATTGCCCAGCCCCAGGCCGGGCCCACCGGGGCGGCCATTCAGGTCGCCGTACGCGGGCCCGAGCTGGAGGTCCTGGCGGAGATCGCCGCGCTCCTCAAGGCAGACCTGGCCACCTTCGCCGGCGTGCGCGACATCCGCGACGATCTGATCATGGGCAAGCGCGAGCTGCGCCTGCGCCTCAAGGAGGAGGCGCGCCTGCTGGGCTTCACGGAGGCCGGGGTGGCCGCGGAGCTGCGCGCCGCCTTCGAGGGCACGGCCTTCGGCAGCGTGCGCAAGGGCCGCGACCAGGTCGATCTGGTGGTCAAGTTCCCCGAGGCTGAACGCAGCCGCCCGGCGGAGTTCGATAGCGTGCGCCTGACGGCCCCCGGCGGGGCGCGCGTGCCCCTCAGCATGGTGGTGGAGACCAGCGTGCTGACGGGGCCCACGGAGATCACGCGCCTGGACCGCGAGCGGGCCGTTTCCGTCATCGCCGATGTGAACAAGGAGGAGGGCAACGCGGCCAAGATTGTGGTCGAGCTCGGGCGACGCCACCGGGACCTGGGCACGCGCTTCCCCGGCTATGAGCTCGAGTTCCAAGGAGATCAACGGGAAACCGAGCGCTCCTTCGGGGGCCTGAAATCGGCCTTCGCCCTCTCGCTGCTCTTGATCTACATGATCCTGGGCAGCCTCTTCCGTTCCTTCAGCCAGCCGCTGGTGATCATGTTCATCATTCCCTTCGGCGCCATGGGCATGATCTTTGGACACCTGGCCATGGATCGTCCCATCTCGATCATGTCGCTCATCGGCCTCTTGGCCCTGACCGGTGTGGTCGTGAACGACTCCCTGATCCTGGTGGAGTTCGTGAACAGCCGGCGGCGCGCGGGGATGGCCATGATCGCCGCCGTGCTGGAAGCCGGGCGCCTGCGCTTCCGCCCCATCGTGCTGACTTCCCTGACGACCATGCTCGGCCTGGCGCCGCTGACCTTCTTCGCCACGGGCCAGGCGCGCTTCCTGCAGCCCATGGCCATCACCATGTTTTTCGGGTTGGGCCTGGCCACCTTTCTCGTGCTCCTGATCGTGCCCTGTGCCTATGCCGTGCTGGAGGACGGACTGGCCTGGGCGCGTTCCCCGGCGGGCGTCTGGCGCAGCATGCGCCGGGGCGCTGTGCTACACCGGGAGGACGCCGCCGGCAGTGCCCTGGCCACTTCCGGGGAGGAACGCTAGGGCCGTGCAGATCACCATTCGGGAAATAGACGAGCAGGCGCAGACCCGCCAGCTCCTGCCCTTCCTGGAAGAACGGGCGGCGGAGGCCCTGGCCCTCGTGCGTGAGGAAGCACTCCCAGCCGGTGCCCTGGAGGCCTTCCTGGAACGCAGCTGGGACGCGCCGGAGAAGACCCTCTTGGTGGCGGAAGCTGCCCGCAGCCCACCGGACGCGGATTCTGCCCAGGCCGCCAACTCAACCCGGGCGGCCGGCGCTTCCCCGCCCGCCACCAGCCCGAGCCCCCTGGGCCTGCTTCTCAGCGGTCCCTTCACGGATCCCCTGGCCGGGGATCGACGACCCATGATCCTGGTGCTCTGGGTGGAGCGCTCCCTGCGGCACCGGGGCCTGGCCGGGGCCCTGGTGAGGCGCGCCCGGGAGATCATGGCCGAGCGCGGCCTGGCGCCCCTGGCCGGGCGCGCCGAGGCCGGAGACGATACGCGCATTTCCATGGGGGAGCGCTGGGGCTTCATGCGGATCTGGGAGGTCATGGTGGCGGAATGAGTGGCGACCTCTCAAATGACGCCGCAGGCGGCCGCTCCCGCGACACTCTGGCTCAAGGTGGCGCAGTGCGCCTGGTGGTGTTGACAGGCGCCGGCGCCTCGGCGGATTCCGGCCTGGCCACCTTCCGCGGTGGCGGCGGTCTGTGGGAGGGGCAGCGTATGGAGGATGTGGCCACGCCCATGGCCTGGGCCCGGGACCCGCAGCTGGTCTGGCGCTTCTACCAGGCGCGCCGGGCGGCCCTGCTGGACGCGGAGCCAAACCCCTGTCACCGGGCGCTTCACCAGTTGGAGACGGCCCTGGTCGCCGCCGGCCACGGCTTCACGCTGATCACCCAGAACGTTGACGACCTGCACCAGCGCGCGGGATCCACGGTCTTGCCCATGCACGGACGCCTGACGCACCTGTTGTGTGAGTCCTGCCGGGACGCTGGGAGCCTGCCGGCAGCTGATGCCCGCCACCGGGACATGGAGCACCTGGAGCCGGAGGTCTTCCTGCCCTGTCCGCGCTGTGGCCACTCGCCCCTGCGCCCGGACATCGTCTGGTTTCACGAGTTGCCCTATCACCTGGATGAGATCGCCGAAGTCATGGAGCGCGCCACGCACTTCCTGTCCGTGGGCACCTCCGGCGCGGTCTATCCGGCGGCGGGGCTCTTGGCGGAAGCGCGCGCCCGGGGCGCGCAGACCTTCGTCAACAGCTTGGATGAGCCAGAGAACCTGCATCCGGACGATGTTTTTCTCCCCGGGCGGGCGGCGGAGGTCGTTCCGGAATGGGTGACGCGCTTCCTGGCGGCCCGGCGCGGCTGAGCGCTGGCGGTCGAACGGCCGGCTCTCAGAGGCCGAGCCCCGCCAGCTCCCGATCCATGCGCGCGGACAGGCGCGCCAGGATGCCCTCGCAGGTCGGGTCCGTGGAGCGGTCGACGCGCTCGTCGGGATCATCCACGAGATCCCAAAGGTGTTCCTCGCGCTGCCCTCCGGCCTGCACGCGCACGTACTTCCAACGGTCGTCCAAGAGGGCGCGTTCGACCACCTGCCCTGTGGCGAAGTGCGGGGCCAAATACAGGAAGGCGTCGCGCACGCCGCGGCTCGCGGTCCAAAGGGGAAGCAGGCTTCGGCCGTCGAGGGCGCCCAGGCCATCTGTTGCCAGGGCCGGCGGCAGGTCGCAGAGTTCGAGCAGCGTCGGCAGGAGGTCCACTTCGCGCACCAGGTTGCTGGAGCGTTGGCCGGCGGGGATCAGGGCCGGGTAGGAGATGACGAGCGGCAGTCGGATGGCCGGCTCGTAGGAGATGCCCTTCTGGAAGAGGCCGTGTTCCCCGAGGAGTTGGCCGTTGTCGGAGGTGAAGATGACGATTGTGTTATCGGCCAGGCCGCGCTCGGTGAGGGCGGCGAGGAGTGCGCCGACGGCGTCGTCCACATCGGCGACGAGCTCCCAGTAGGCTCGAATGCTGTGCGGATAGCTCTGTCTGTCGCCCAGGGTATGGCGGCCGAGGGTGCGCAGGCGCGCGTGGAAGCTGGTCAAGGTTTCGGGGCCATCGCCGGCGCTGGCGGGTAGGGTGACGGGCTGGGCGGCCAGGCTGCCGGCCCTCCTTGGCGAAGGCGTCAGGGGCACATGGGGAGCCTTGAAGGCCACCGAGAGGAAGAAGGGCGCGCCCGCTCGTTCACGGTCCAGGAAAGCGAGGGCCAGGCGCACGAGGGTGTCAGCCTGGAAGCCAGCGGTGCGCAGCTCCTTCCCATCCACCTGGAAGGCCTGTTCGAAGTGCTGGCCCGGGCCTTCGTAGGAGGCCCAGTGATCGAAGCCGCGTATGGGGGCGGCGCCGGGGTTGGGCAGGTGCCATTTGCCGATCCAGGCCGTGTTGTAGCCGGCCCCCTGCAGGTGGTCGGCGATGGTGTGCAGCTCGCCCGGGAAGGAGCCCTGCGGGTGGTTGTTCCAAATGCCGTGGCGCGGGGCGCCGAGCCCCGTCAGGAGCGAGGCGCGCGAGGGGCAGCAGCGCGAGGTCGAGGCATAGGCGCGCGTGAAGTTCAGGCCCCGGGCGCACAGGCGATCCAGGTGGGGCGTTTCCACGGGGGCGCTGCCGGGCCCGCCCAGGGCTTCAAAGCGCAGGTCATCAGCGTAGAGCAGCAGGATGTTGGGGCGTCCATCGGCGCCGGGGCCGGGCGCGGGGGCGGGCGGCGCGCAGGCCGAAAGCGCGGCCAGGCACAGAAGAAGGCAGCCAGCGCTGGCCCCGGGGGAGTTGCGGTGCGGCATCGTCCGCCCAGTATCCAGGTTGGGGGGAAGCATGCCACGGCCTTTCCCGGGGAGGTGTGCCTGGCGCCTGAGTTGGCCAGGGCCCATTGGCGGGTCTCGGCTGTGAGCGGGCCCATGACACGCCACTTTTCCGGCGTGGAAGCCAGAGCCGCCCGGCGCGCCCCGGCTCTTCATCGATCCCACACAGGGAAGGGCGCAGCCCGGGGCGCGGTCAGGATTCTGCCCCTGGCCGGGGCCCCAGGCCGGCGAGCAGTGCGGCGAAAAAAGAGACAGAGCGCGCCTCGCTGGCCGGATGGCCCGCGGGACGCGCTCAATGTCCTTTTGCTAGCTTGCCCTGGCGGCCTACTGGCAGAAGGTGGCTTCCAGGCCGTCGGTCAGGTTTGTGTTGGCTCCGCCGGCGGCGCTGTCGCGGAACCAGAACTGGAAGCGCCAGGTGGAGCCGTCCAGGATCTGGCCGGCGGAGGAGGGGGGCCGGGTGAAGTCCAGTTGACGGTCCACATCGCCCCAGATGGAGATCTGGTTGGGCGCGAAGCGGTCGATGTTGCCACCCACGCACAGCTGGCCGTTGCCTAGGGGCACCGCCGTCGGATCCGGGCCGTAGAAGAAGATGCCGAGCTGGCTCGGGGGACAGTTGTAGGCGTAGAGTCTGAAGTCGTTGGTGGAGACGCTGACGCCGCCGAAGTTGCCCATGCCCGCCCGACTGCCGGTGGAGTTGGGGGCCGTGGTGCAGTAGTTGACCGGATCGACACAGTCCGAGCCGCCGCCGTCCAGGATGACCAGGGACGGGTCGCCGAAGATGTGCCAGGTGCGGAACATGTCCTGGCCGCTCACGCCGCAGTCGTCCATCATCTGGCAGGAGCCGGCGTACCACATGGCACCCACGGTCATGTACTCCTCGGCCACGAACAGGTCCACGGAGGCGTCTTCGCCGTACATGGGCTCGCTCCAATACTGGTTGATGGTGGCCATGTGGGCCGCCACGGCGCCGGAGGGCTGTCCGCCGCTGGTGGCGCGCAGCCACGCCTCGGCGAAGCAGGTGCCGTTGCTGAAGTTGCCGTTGACACAGGCCACGCTGTTGATGATGGGCCAGTACTCGGTGTTGCTCAGGTTGTTGACATCGCTGTTGCTGAAGCCGGTGGTGCTCCAGGACGTGTCGCTGCCGTGGCCGCAGTAGTTGATCATGCGGCGGCCGCCATTGATGTCGCTCGTTATCTGGGCGCGCGTGGAGTTGGGATCGTAGCGCCGGCTGACATTGGTGAAGCCGTAGGCCAGCAGGTCGTCGCGGATCAGGTCCATGTGCTCGTCGTCGTATTCCCCGTTGTGGCCGGGGCCCTCGATGGAGGCGATGCCAATACCGCGGCGGTTGGCGTCCTGGCCGTCCAGGGCGTGGTTCTGTTGCTCGTAGGCGATGCTGCGGTTGACCTGGGTGGTTACATCAGCGGCGGAAGCGGCGGAGAAACGGCCCACGATCACATCCGGGTACCAGTCGCTGTCGATGGTGCCGAACATGGGGTCGGCCTTGCCGCCCATGTGCGTCAGGCTGGTCACGTGGTTGGAGTCGCCCACCAGCAGTACATAGGCCAGGTTGCGGCTGGAGTACTCGCTGGAGATGTAGCCGTCGATGGCACTGGAGCTGTTGCCCACTGAACTGATGTTGACGACGTTGGTGTTCACGCCCTGGGAGTTCTTCCAGTCCACCAGGGGCTGCATCTCGTCCATCCAGGAACCGCGGCTGATGATCAGGAGGTCGCCGGACTGGTTGAGGGTCGGGGCGCGCGTGCCGTCGTCGAAGTTGATGAAGTGGCTGCGCTGGATGGCCTGGAAAGAGCGGTCGCGGCGATCCGGAGCCAGGGCCCGGTCGTAGACATTGATGGCGCTCTTGCCGACGGTCACGACCTCGAAGTCCACCTGGTTGTGGATCCTGAGCGTGCGCGTCACCGGGTTGTACTGGAAGAGGTTGATTTCCGCGGTGATGCCGCGCAGGTCGCGCAGGATGTGAGGCTCGCGCAGGCTGACGATCTCGGCCGGGAAGAAAGCGTCGGCGCCATAGGCCGGGCCCCGCCGATAGGGCACGGAGGCCGGATCCACCTGGCGGCTGATGGGGCCGCGGTCCGGGGCGATGTCCACATTGGGGATGTCCACAAAGCGCGTGGCGATGACCGCTGCGGCCACGGCGGCGTCATCGGGGATGATCAGGCTGCGAGCCACCCGGGGCAGGTCGGGGGCGCCTTTGCTGAACAGGCGTCCTTCGCTGGCGATGGTGAAGCGCTGGTGGGGAACGCCGGCGATGCTGACAACGCTGGAGGTGTAGTCATCCAGGGTGACGGAGACCGCCGTGGCCCCGGGGGTGGGATCGCTGACGGTGACCGTGGCATCGCCGGCCAGGGCGAAGGGGGCGAGGGCGAAAATCGCCAGGGGCAGGCAGATGGAGCGCGGTGAGAGGTTCATGCTTTGTGGTTCCTTGTTGTTGATTCCAAACAGGTTTGGGTGCTTGTGCGCCCGCGGGGCGGAAGCACGGGGAGTTGACAGAGGAGGGGGCCGCCCCTCTGCAACTTCCTTCGCCGGAGGTACCCATCTTGCCACGAAAAGGCCAGATGGAAAAGTACTCTCCCCGGCTGGCGCGGCCCGTTGGCCTCCCCCGGTTTCCATGGGGGTCCATGGGGGTCCAGGGGGGGGGCTGGGTCTTGCCCGAGGGGAGCATAAGGTCTTGACGCGCGGCGGTCCGCGACTGTTCCCGACTTGCCGTCCCAGGTGGCGCAAGCGGGCCAGTCAGCTCGGAGTGCTCGGACAGAGGCCGGGTTCGGGAGTGTCCGGCCCCAGGCGTCAGCGCGAGAACTTTCGGTGGGGGCCGGAGGCGGCTTTGAGCTCGCGGCCCTGGCTGGCTCGGTAGTCCCTGTACGACTCGTAGTCCCCGTGGTGGAAGAAGACGCGCCCGTCGCCTTCGAAGGCCAGGATGTGCGTGGCCACGCGGTTCAGGAAGTAGCGGTCGTGGGTCACGACGATCATGGAGCCCGGGTAGTGCTGGATAGCTTCTTCCAGGACGCGCAGGGTGTCGAGGTCCAGATCGTTGGTGGGTTCGTCGAGGATCACCAGGTTGGCGGGCTCGCGCAGCATCTTGGCCAGGATGACGCGGTTGCGCATCCCACCCGAGCACTGGCCCAGGGGCCGTTGCTGATCCTCGCCCTTGAAGTTGAAGCGCGCCACATAGGCCCGGCTGTCGATCGTGCGGTTGCCGAAGGGCAGCTGTTCGTTGCCCTCGGTGATGTTCTGGAAGACGGACTCGTCGTCGTTCAGGATCGTGCGGGACTGGTCCACGAAGCTGATCTCCACCGTGGCGCCGATGGAGACTTCACCGGCGTCTGCCTTTTCCACGCCCATGATGATCTTCATCAGCGTGGACTTGCCGAGGCCGTTGGCGCCGATCACGCCCAGCTTGGCCTGCGGGGGCACATTGAACGAGAGACCCTCGAACAGCGTGCGCCCGTCGTAGCCCTTCTTGAGGTCGTGCACATCGACCACCTTGTCCCCCAGGCGCGGCCCCGGCGGGATGCGCAGCTCGATGGAATCGGCCTGGTCTTCGGCCTTCTCCGTCGCCATTTCCTGGTAGCGCCGGAGGCGTGCCTTGCTCTGCTTGGTACGCGCCGCCGGCGTGCGTCGGATCCACTCCAGCTCCCGCTCCAGCACCTTCTCCTGCTTGGCGTCCTGGCTCTTCTTGACCGCCAGCATCTTCTGGCGCACCTCCAGGTAGGCCGTGTAGTTGCCCTCGTAGGGCTTGGCCAGGCCGCGCTCGATCTCGAGCATCCAACCCACCACATTGTCGAGGAAGTAGCGGTCGTGGGTGACCAGGATCACGAGCCCCTCGTACTCCGCCAGGTAGTTCTCGAGCCAGGTGATCGATTCCGCGTCCAGGTGGTTGGTGGGCTCGTCGAGCAGCAGCATGTCCGGATGTTCGAGCAGCAGCTTGCAGAGGGCCACGCGCCGCCGCTCGCCTCCGGAGAGCGTCTTCACATCGCGCTCATCCGGCGCTACCTGCAGGGCGTGCTTGGCCTGATCCAGGCGGCTGTCCAGGTCCCAGATGCCCTTGGTGTCCATCTCGTGTTGCAGGTGCTCGAACTCCGCGTTCAGGGTCTCCGCCTGGTCGCCTTCCGCCGTGCCCATCAGCTCGCAGACCTCGTTGTAGCGCGCCTCGATGGCGTGCAGATGGGCCACGGCCTCGGCGATGTTGCCCGCCACGGTCTTGTCCTCGCTGAGCGGCGGCTCCTGTTCCAGGTAGCCGATCGAGGTGTCGCCCACGGCCTTTGCCGTGCCCTCGAATTCCTTGTCCACGCCGGCGATGATGCGCAGCAGCGTGCTCTTGCCCGATCCGTTCAGACCGATCAGGCCGATCTTGGCCCCCTCGAGGAAGGAGAGCGTGATGCCCTTCAGGATCTCACGCAGACCATAGAACTTGTGCAGGTCCTGGACCTGGTAGACGATGCGGTCGGCCATGGGGGGTGGGAGGCAGAGGCGGGGGCTGGGGGCGCGGGAGGCGGCGGGAACGGGGAGGCGGCGGCCCTGTGGCCAACCGCAAAATGGCGAAGAATTATAGCGTTCAGCTGGATCGCCGTCTGCCCCATGGCTGGAGAAGGAGTGAAGCCTTATCCTCTCCCGCCTTAAGCGAGCCCAGCGACTCAATCTCCGTCCTAGTATCCACTCCAACTCCACAGACCACCACGCCCCCATGGACTTTCTCAGCGAACTCGGTATCAGCGACATGAACTCCGGCGCCTACAATGGCGCCTGGCTCGAGACCACGGGCGAGGTGCTCGAGAGCGTCAATCCGGCCACCGGCGAGGTCATCGCCAGCGTGCGCCAGGCCAGCGCCGCCGAGTACGAGGCCTGTGTGTCCGCCGCCGACGAGGCCTTTTTGCGCTGGCGCCAGGTGCCGGCTCCCAAGCGCGGCGAGATCGTGCGGCGCGTGGGCAATGCCATGCGCGAGCAGAAGGACGCCCTCGGGCGCTTGATCACGCTCGAGATGGGCAAGATCGTCCAGGAGGGCTGGGGCGAGGTGCAGGAAGCCATCGACATCGCGGACTTCGCCGTGGGCCAGTCGCGCATGCTCTACGGGCTCTCCATGCACAGCGAACGCCCGGGTCACGCCATGCGCGAACAGTGGCACCCGCTCGGCACGGTGGGCATCATCAGCGCCTTCAACTTCCCCATGGCCGTCTGGGCCTGGAACTCCATGCTGGCCTGGATCTGCGGCGACTCCTGCCTCTGGAAGCCCGCGTCCTCGGTGCCCCTGTGCGCCATCGGCATGACAAATGTGGTACGCCCGGTGCTGGAGGAAGAGGGCTTCGGCGCTTTGGCCTCGATGATTGTGGGCTCCGGCCGCGAGGTGGGTCAGGCCATGCTGGAAGATGGGCGCCTGCCGCTGATCTCGTTCACCGGCTCGACCCCCGTCGGACGCCGCGTGGGCGCCACGGTGGCCGAGCGCTTTGGCAAGACCATCCTCGAACTCGGCGGCAACAACGCGGTAATCCTGATGGAGGGCGCGGACTTGGAGATGGCCCTGCCGGCCATCCTGTTCGGCGCCGTGGGCACCGCCGGTCAGCGCTGCACTTCGACGCGCCGCGTGCTGGTCCACGAGTCCCTCGCCCAGGAAGTCGAGGATCGCCTGCGCCGGGCCTACGGCGACATCAAGATCGGCGATCCCATGGACGAGAACACCCTCTGCGGTCCCCTGGTTGACAGCTCCGCCATCGAGGCCATGGAGGCCTCTCTGGCCAGCGTCCAGGCGGACGGCGGGGAACTACTCTGGGGCGGGGGCCGGGCCGAGATGGAAGGGCTCCTCGCCGGTGGCAATTTCGTAGTGCCCGCAGTGGCGCGCGCGGAAAACCACTACGTGACCGTCCAGGAGGAGACCTTTGCGCCGCTGCTCTACCTGATCACCTTCAAGAACCTCGACGAGGCCGTCGAACTTCACAACGCCGTTCCCCAGGGCCTGTCCTCCACCATGTTCACGCCGGATGTGCGCCAGGCGGAACGCTTCCTCTCGGCCTGGGGATCGGACTGCGGCATCGCCAACATCAACATCGGTACCTCCGGCGCTGAGATCGGCGGCGCCTTCGGCGGCGAGAAGGAAACCGGTGGCGGACGCGAGTCCGGATCAGACGCCTGGAAGGGTTACATGCGACGCCAGACGAACACCATCAACTGGTCCACGGAGCTGCCCCTGGCCCAGGGCATCAAGTTCGGGTAGACGCGAGCTCCTGTTCGACCTGGAGCAGGACCCCTGGGAGCAAGACAACCTGCTCCAGCAGCCCGTTGGCCTGGATACGCGTCAGGCCTACCTGGAGCTCTGCGCCGTGATCGAGAACCTGTCCGGGCCCTGACCCGCACGGGTCGGGGAGGCTGGCCTCAAAAGGAGAAGGCGCCACGGATCCCCGATCCGCGGCGCCGTCAGGTGGAGTCGAGCGTGTGCCGGTTCTACAGCCCGTCGTCCAGGACGGTCAGGCTGATCGGGCGCGTCAGGTAGCGGCCGGCCGGGTCGTTGATGACGACCTGCATGACGCGCCAGCGGCTGTCCTCGCCGTTCGGCAGCATGGGGATGGCGATGTCGTGGTGCAGGACGCCGCTGCCGGGGATCGGCTGCAGGTAGTCGAGGGAGAAGGGCCAGGGCAGGTGCAGGACGCCGATGGAGGGCGGCAGGTTGCGTTGGAAGAGGGTCGTGGCCGTCAGGAGCAGGGGCACATAACCCGGCGTCCCCTCGATCGAGATCGTGTAGGTGTTGCCCTCGCGCACGACCGCGTCTCCGCTGATCTCGTTGACGGGCATCGTGAGCTGGATCGTTGTTCCGGCCGGCGCGTCGATGTCGTCGCCGGGCCACCCGTCGCTGCAGCCGCCGTAGCCCCGATAGCCGCCGGTGAAGGTGCAGTCGATGTGGCGCACGCGCGAGGCGCTGTCGTGGACCAGGAGGCCCGCGCCGCCGTCACCGCCGTTGCCGCAGGGCAACCACGCCCCGTCATCGCCGCTGCCACCGGTCATTTCCGTGGAGTAGACCGTGACCGTGGAGTCCTGGACCTCCAGGGCGGCCGCGCCATCCGCGCCGTCGTTCTCCTGCCCACCGGTGATGTCCCAGCCGTGCTGCCCCTGCAGGTTGCTGTTCGCGATCGTCACGGAGTTGCAGGAGAGGGCCAGGACCATGCACTCGCTGAAGGCGTACCGGGGCTCGAAGTCCTCGATCAGGACGCGGCCATCACAGAACGCCAGGGATGTCATTTCATAGCTGAGGCCGGACAGGTGGATCTCCTTCCCGAGGGGCAGGTTGCGGGCCTGAATCAGGCCCCTGCCTTTGACCAGGCCCGCCCCGTCCCTGACGATGGTCAGGCCCTTGGCGTTGATGATGACCGTGTCGCTGCCGTAGTCGCCGGGGCGGACGAGCAGCACGTCTCCGTCCGCGGCGGCGTCGGCCGCCGTCGCGAGGGACGTGAAGTCACCGCTGCCGTCCGTCGCCACCACGTGCACTTCGGAGGCGAGGGCGGGGAGGAGGGTCGAACCGAGGAAGAGGGCTAGGGGGACCAGGTAGGCGCGCATGGGGGGGAGTCTCATGGGAGTGTGGAGTTGAGGCTGGGGAATGGCTGTTCATCCTCTGAGGCGCGGTTTCTCCCGTCGTCTCACGGGCAAAGTGCAATTTTATTTGGAACCTGGGCCAGGGGGCCCAGGAGCGTCACTTCTTGGGGACACACCTCCACTTGGCGCTACCCAGGGACACGGTGCTGGTCATCCCGCTCACGGGGAACGAGATGCCGGCCGAGTACGGGCCTACCCCGGCTCCGACCGCTCCGCCGCCACCGTTGGCGGCGCCGGCTCCGAAGTCGATGTCCACCTCGGCAGGGGCGCGGTAGGTGACCTTGGCCGCCGCAGCCAGGGACAGGATGCCCGTGGTCCTCTGCCAGACGGCCCCGGGCACGCCCGCCACGGTGATGCGGCACTTGCCGTTGGCGATGCAGGCGCAAGAGATCTTGCCCGACGGCTTGATCGTGTCCCTGTCCGTGGTGAAGAAGTTGGAAGCCCTTTCTTATGGGGGGTGACTCAGCTACCAGAAACGGGCCGTTTCCGCAGCAGCTCCTCCATGCGGCCGAGGGTGTCCCGGATCTCCTCCAGGACAGGCTCGGAGCCGTCTGCGGCCGCCGCCGGCGGGGCCTGCACGGCGCCGCCCGAGGCAACCACCAGATCCCGCTGGTCCAGCACCCTGTCGCGGAATGCCAGGGAATCGCGGATGCCGACCAAGGACAGCAGCGCGCCCTCCGCCTGGCTGCCGCCGGCGGTCTCCACCTTGAGCCTGGTCAGCCCCAGGGCCCGCAGCAGGGGCCCCTCGTGCAGGGCCAGATCGGTGATCTTGTCCAGGGGCACGTTCTTCTGGGTCTTGAAGAGGAAGCCCTTGGAGAAATTCAACGAGCGCGTCGTCAGGGCGCAGTCGAGGGCCTCGTACTGGCGGCGGGAGATGTGCTGGCCCAGACCCAGGAGCCAGATGGGCACGATTGGCGCCGCGAGAATGGAGAAGAACATTACGAGTGCTCCGCCGATCAGCGAGTAGAGCTTGAGGCGTGCATCGAACTCGGCCTGACAGAGAATCGTTTCTTCGCGCATGGTGCTAGGGGGGAGGCGGGGCGGTGGGTGGTCCTTGGAGCGACAGGAGCGTCTCATTGTCCCCCGCCAATGTCAAAACACACTTCTGGGCGAGGCTCCGCTTCCCGTTGACCCGGCCGGCTGCCGCTCGCCGCCCGTCCAGCAGGTATTCTCCCCGGTGCCTCTCGCCGCGGCTGGCCTCAGAAGAACAGACTCAGCCCGAAGTAGGGGTAGGCCGCGCGGTACTCGATGCCAGCGTGGCCAATTTCATCGTTTTCACTGATGTCGAGGATGCCGTAGTAGTCCCTGTACCCTGCATGCAGGCCCAGGCCGCCACCTGCATTTTGCCAGACGGTGTAACTCACCAGGAAATCTGCATCAGCCACCTCCCCTTCCACAGTGCCAATGCCAACTGCGTCGAGGGGCAATGAGAAATCAAGCCACTTCAAGCTGGCT
>DASCNH010000098.1:0-3082 GCA_036011365.1 Planctomycetota bacterium
GTCCGGGCCGTGTCCGGGTCGAGTCCGGGTCGAGTCCGGGCCGTGCTCGGGCCACCCCGGCGGGGCCGCCCGGATCCGCGCAGCCCCCCCGGGATCCCACCGCCCCCTCCTCCACCCTAAGAGTGGACGGCGAGCCCCAGGGTCGCCGGTCAACTACGAAAAACTTCGCCGCTGACCGGCCTGCACGCCGGCAACCCAGCCCGGTGTGTGTGTTCTTGAGCAATCCTGGGTAGGCTGCCATAGCCATGACACGCACCGGCGCAAAGGCCCGCCCCCGCCCGGGCAAGACGAGTGCTTCGTGGAGAGTCTCCTGGCTCCAGGGCCCCGTCTACCTGGCCGCCGCCGCCGTGGGCCTGCTGCTCGTCTTCGGGGACAGCGGCCAGCTCTTCGGCTGGGCCCTGGGCGCCCTCTTCGGCGTGCTGCTGCTCTGGCTCACGATCTCGATCTTCTACCCGACTTCGGCGGAACACCGCTGCCCCGCCTGCTCGCAGGAGTGCCTTGAACCCCTCGACCCGACAACCACCCGCGGCATCCGGTGCAACGCCTGTGGCTTCGTGGACGAGGAGGCCAGCTCTTTCTACCATGCGGAGGAAGCGGGCACCCTCGTCACTATCGTGCGCCGCGAGGCCGGCTTGCCGGAAGCGCCGGAGGCGCTAACAGCCCCCGACGAGGACGCGCCCCCAACCAAGGATCAACCGTGACCGCCGAAGAACTTCCCCCCTCCGAAACACCGCTGCCCCCGACAGGTGGATCCGGGGGATCCGATGAGCCCATGGTGGAAATCAACCTGGCCCGCATCGTCCTGCGCGACGGGAGCGAACAACAGCACATCTTCCTCCAGGAGAAGGACGGCCAGCGCGGCTTCCCCATTGTCATCGGCATCCCCGAGGCCCTGGAAATCCAGCGCATCGTCTCCGGCGTCAGTCCCCAGCGCCCCCTGACCCACCAGCTGGCCTTTTCCATGGTGGAAGCCCTGGGAGCGGAGATTCGCCGGGTGGACATCGTCGACCTGCGCGAGAACACCTTCTACGCCCAGGTGGTTCTGACCGAGGCCGGCGGAGAGAAGACTGCCGTGGTGGATGCGCGCCCCTCCGACGCCCTGGCCCTGGCCCTGCGCGCTGGCTGCCCCTTGCGCATCGCCGCATCAGTCCTGGAAGAAGCCCGCACGGACAAGAGCGGCCCGGATCCCCTGCCGGATACGGACAGCTAGGCGCTCGAGCTGGGACGGGGAAGCTGGCCCCGGCGAACAGAAGCGCTAGTCGTCGCCCGCGTAGCCAAGGGCGCGCAGGCGCTCCATGACCTCCCTGGTTTGCGAGGTATCCATGTCGGAGGCCAAGGGCTGTGCCGCGCCGACCCAGCGGTCGAGAGCCACACGCAGGCGGCGGGCCAGGGACCGGTGTTCCGGGTCGGGGTTGGGGCCGGCGATCAGGTTGACGCGCTCGCCGGGATCGCTGCTCAAGTCGAAGAGCTCCTCGAGCTTGAGGTACGGGGCGTGGATGTACTTGAAATCACCCTCCCGAACGCAGCGGGGCTTGTGCAGGTTTTCCCAACCCTGTTCCGGTTCGAAACGCGCCCCGGGCTGGGTGGCCTGGGAGTAGAGGTGGCGTTCATTCAACTCGCCACCGCCGAGCAGGTCGACGAGGCTGACTCCGTCCACGCGTTCGGGCACGGGCAGATCGACTAGTTCGCAGATGGTTGGCAGGAGGTCCACCGTTGAGACCGGCGTGTCCGGGGACAATCCGCCGTAGCGCCCCTCGCCGCCGCTGTCCCCAGCCTGCGGCGGGAAGCGCATGATGAGCGGAATGGAGACCGTGGTTTGATAGACCCACAGGCCGTGGTTCCAGGCGTCGCCGTGTTCCCAGAAGGTCTCGCCGTGGTCGCCGGTGACTATCACTAGCGCCTCGTCGAGGATGCCGCGCTTCTCAAGGCCGGCCAACAGGCGCCCGATCTGGGCATCGACCTCGGCCACCTCCGCCGCGTAGAGCCCGGCCAGGCGTTCATCGCCGCCCAGGGGCTCGCCACCGGCACGGCGCACAAGGCGCGGGTGCAGGCCGCCGGTGATAACGCCCATGAGCCCCGGTTGGGGATCAATGAACGGCTTCTGGTGCACGCGCACCGCCTGCTCCAGCTCCATCAGTGTCCCGGGTTGCGCAACGCCGGGTGGCGCATAGGGCGCGTGGGCATCGAAGTAATGGGCGAAGAGGAACAGGCGTTCGTCCTGACCGCGGCGCTCGTCCAGATGCCCCAAAAGCGCGTCGGTCACTCCCTTGGCCCGCCGCTGGTTTTGGTCGCCGTCCTGCGGTGAAACCAGGATGTCGAAGTCCTCGTCAAAGTGCGCGAAGCCCTGGTCGAATCCAAAACGACTCTCCAGGGCGAAGGATCCCAGGAAGGCCGCCGTGTGGAAGCCGCGCTCCGCCAGGAGCTCCGCCAGCATCCGGTTGTCGGCGTGGATTGGGAAGCCGTTGCGCGCCACGCCGTGGGTTTGCGGCCAGGAGCCGGTCATCATCGATGTATGCGAGGCCAGGGTCGTCGGCGCCGGCGCGGTGACATCCGTGAAACGCGCGCCGCCCGCTGCCAGGGAGTCGATGGCCGGGGTTGCCGCTCCGCCGTAGCAACCCAGGTGATCGGCGCGGGTCGTGTCCAGGCTGATGAGCACGATGTGTCGCGGCCCAGCCCCTCCCCCGCAGGCGGCGGCCAGGCAGAGCAGGAACAAGAGCGCGGCCCTGGCCCCCACCCGGGGCGGACTCGAAGCCGTGGGGAATACGAACGGATTCACAGCAGCACCTTGACGCTCGCATCCCAGGCGATCAACTCACTGGCTGGGTTCCAGGCGTCTCACGACGCCGGCGGGTCCGACGGCAAAGCCCACGCGCCCGGAGGGCGCCAGACCCACCGAGTTCAGGGCTTCCTTACCCAGCGAGCTCCAGGTGTGCCCACCGTCCTGGGTTATATCCGCGCCGCTGGTGCCCACGGCGATCCACGAGTCACTCCCGGGCACGGCGGCCACACAGGAGCGGTAGCCCGCCGGACCCCGCTCGACCTCTGCCTGGCTCTGCCGGGTGCGGCCTTCGCCCCGGGCCCG
>DASCNH010000099.1:0-8009 GCA_036011365.1 Planctomycetota bacterium
AGAGTCCGGCTTGATCGGCAGCACCGAGTGGGCAGAGGGACACGCGGACTGGGTGCGGGAGCGGGCCCTGGTCTACATCAACTGCGATGCGGTGGTGAGCGGAACGCGCTTCAGCGCCTCGGGCACGCCGGGCTTGCTGGGGTCATTGCGCAACAGCCTGGAAGCGGTCACGGCACCGGACGGAGGCGACCTCTGGACCCGGTGGGCCGCGGACGGGGAGCCGAGCCTGGGTCTGCCCGGATCCGGTTCCGATTTCGCCGTCTTCCTGCACCACCTCTCCGTGCCGGTGCTCGACATTCACTTCGGTGGAAACTCGGGCGGCCAGTACCACACGCGCTTCGACGACTTTGCCCAAATGGATCGCTTTCTGGATCCAGGTTGGGTGGGACATGAGCTGGCCGGACGATTCCTGGCAACGCTGCTGGTGGACTACGCCGAGCGCGGCGCCGGCCTCTTCGACGAGGCCGAGGCAGCGACAGCGCTGGCGGAGCATGCAGGCGCCTTGGGAGAGTGGCTGGGCGAGGAACGCGCTCGGAGAATCGCCGCGGCCTTCGTGGAGCTGGCCCGGGCGGCGCGGGGAGCGGGATCTCCGCCGCCGGTCGACGGGCGTGGCGCGGCCCCCTTCCTGGCGGAGCTGGCCGTGGCGGCTGGCCTGGACGGACGCCCCTGGTTCGTGAACCGCCTGTGGACTCCGGGTCTGGAGACCGGCTACTCGGCAGAGACCTTCCCGTCCCTGCGCACGGCCCTGCGCCGGGGGCAGGTGGATGCGGAGCTGGCCGACTTGATCGCCGCCCTGGAGCGCCGACGGGCGGCCTGGGTGGCACCACGGTGAAACAACTCTGGCCTTTTTTTCGGCGCTTCTTCGAGCACCGCCGCACGCTGGTGTTGGGGTATCTGTGCATTCCCCTCTCCATGCTCTCAGATGTGTGGATTACGCTGGAAGTCGGCGATGCCATCGATGAGTTGCGCGAGAGCGGAAAGTCTGACTTCTTGGCCGGGCTGTTCTGGTTGTTGCTGGGGCTGGGTGTCGTGCGCGGCGTCTTCCGCTTCCTGCAACGGCGGCTGATCGTCGGTGTTTCGCGCCGCGTGGAGACCGGCCTCAAGCAGGACCTGTTCGACAAGCTGACATCGCTCTCGTTCTCCTTCCACAACCGGCACCTGTCAGGAGACGTGGTCAGCCGCGTGACCTCCGATGTGGAGAACCTGCGCATGTTCCTCGGGCCCGGTATGATGTACGTGGGTGGCACTGTGGTTCTGGTGCCGGTCAGCATCGTCCTGCTGTGGAACATCCACTGGCAGCTGGCCTGCGCCATGATACTGCCGCTGGGCTTAATGGTGGTCGTGATGAAGGCCTGCACACCCGGGCTGCAGCGCGTCTCCACGGCCGTCCAGGAGAGCCTGGCGCAGATTTCCCACCGGGCCCAGGAGAACTTCTCTGGCGTGCGTGTGGTCAAGGGATACAACCGGGAGTCGAGTCAGGTGAAACGCTTTGCCGCGGCCTCCCGGGAGAACCGCGACAACCAGGTGCGCCTGGCACACATGCGCGGGTTGACACACGCGGCCTCATTCGGAGCCAATGACCTGACCTTCGTGGTCATCCTGGTGGTCGGCGGCCTGGCGCTCTTGCACGGGGAGCTGAGCCCGGGCGACGTGTTCAAATTCATCGACCTGACGCTCAAGGTCTTCTGGCCGGTAATCGCGCTGGGCTGGATCGCCGGCATGTACCCGCGGGCCGTGGCCAGTGCCCGGCGCGTACATGAGTTGCTCGACGAGGACCGGGAGATCGCTGACGGGCCAGAGGCGCTGGAGCTCACTCCGGTACGGGGAGCCCTGGAGCTGCAAGGCGTCGGCTACACCTATCCGGGGGCCGAGCGAGCAGCCCTGGTGGATGTGGATGTGCATGTTCCGGCGGGGACGACCCTCGGCGTCGTGGGGCCCACCGGCTCGGGCAAGACGACGCTGCTGAACCTGCTCGGACGCCTGCTCGAACCCCAGGGAAAACTCGCACTCGATGGAGTGGATGTGAGAGACCTGACCCTGGCCTCCCTGCGCGGTGGCCTGGGCTATGTGCCCCAGGAGGCTTTCCTGTTCTCTGAGCCCTATCGCGACAACATCGCCTTCGGTGCGGACGAAGAGCTTTCTGACGAGCGCCTGGCAGAGTTGATCGAGCGCGCCGCCATGGATGAAGAGGTGGCGGAGTTTCCGGGCGGCGTGGATCAGATGATCGGGGAGCGGGGCGTGACACTTTCCGGCGGCCAGCGCCAGCGCACCTGCATCGCCCGCGCCCTGGCCAAGGATCCGCCGGTGCTGGTACTCGATGACTGTCTGTCGGCCGTGGATACGGAGACCGAGGTGCGTCTACTGGGGCAACTGCGCGCAGCGGGTGAAGGGCGCACGGTGGTGGTGGCCGCGCACCGCCTGTCGTCCGTCAGGAACGCTGAACAGATCATCGTGCTGGATGCAACTGGGCGTGTGGCAGCCCGGGGCACACACGCCCAGTTGACGGAACGGGATGGCTGGTACAAGGACACCTGGGAGCGCCAGCAGCTACGCGAGGAGCTAGAGGAACTGTGAGCGCTTCCGCCAACCAGGCCGCACCGTCCGAGGGCGCGTCAGCCGACGAGGAGTTCGTCGCCACGCGCGCCTGGGACTCCGTGCTCTTCCTGCGCCTGGCGCGCTTTGCTCGCCCCCACTGGCGCCTGTTCATGGGCAGCTTCGTGGTCCTGTCGGGGCTCTTCGTGTTGGAGTTGGCGGGACCCTGGACCTGGCGGCGGGCCCTGGACGGCCCCGTGACGGCGGCCCTGAACCGGGCAGGAGACGATGACCTGGCATCCTTCGCCCTGTGGATGGGCCTCTACGGCCTGATTGTCGTGATGGCCACGGCCTTTCGCTATCTGCAGGTATCCTGGCTCGGACGCACGGGGCAGGCGGTGATCCACGACCTGCGCACGGGCCTCTTCCGGCACATCCAGGGCATGGACCTGCACTTCTTCGATCGGCGCCCGTCCGGAGCCCTGGTCACGCGCGTCACCACGGACATCGAGAATCTGAACGAGCTCTTCACCTCGGGGTTGGTGGTGCTCTTCTTCGACGCCCTCAAGGTAGTCGTGCTGCTGGGCATTCTGTTCGTCCTGGATGCACGTCTGGCGAGCGTGGTGGCGGTCTTGACGCCGGTCCTGATCGGGCTCAGCCTGGTCTTCCGGGGTGGCGCGCGCCAGGCACACCGCACGGTGCGCGCACGCCTGGCGCGGCTCAACGGTTACCTGCAGGAGGTCTTGCAGGGAGTGCGCGTGGTTCAGGTGTTCCGGCGCGAGGAGCGCGTCTCGCGGCGCTTCGCCGAGCATCTGGCCGGATACCTCAAGGCCAACCTGCGCACCATCTTTCTGTTCGCGCTGTTCTTCCCGGCCATCAACCTGGCGGTGACGTTGATGCAGGCGGGCGTCCTGTGGGTCGGCGGCGGGTCCCTGGCCTCCGGGGAGCTAACCTTCGGCGAGTTCATCCAGTTTTGGTTCTACATGAGCCTCTACGTGCGGCCGATCCGTGACCTGGGCGAGCGCTACAACGTGCTGCAGTCCGCTTTCGCTTCGGCCGAGCGCATCTTCCAGGTCATGGATACGACGCCGCGCATCTCCGCCCCCGAGGCGCCGCGCCCTCTCACGGACACGCTGCCCCGGGGCCAGGTGCGCTTCGATGATGTGCGCTTCGCCTACGCCAAGGACAGCCAGGTCCTGCACGGGATCAGCTTCACGATTCCGCCGGGCCAAACCTTCGCCGTGGTGGGAGCCACCGGCGCGGGCAAGTCCACCCTGGTTAATCTATTGCTGCGTTTTTACGACCCGAGCAGCGGACGGGTCCTGGTGGACGGGATCGACATCAAGCAACACGATCCCGGCATCCTGCGGCGGCGCATGGGCCTCGTACTGCAGGAGGACTTCCTCTTTGCCGGCACGGTGCGTGAGAATCTGACCTTGGACCGCGAGGAGGTGGACGCCGATGCCCTGGACCTGGCGCTCTGCACCAGCCGCGCCGACATGCTGATCGAACGCCTGGCCGGTGGCCTGGAGGCCCCCGTGGCCGAGCGCGGGGCCACGTTCTCAGCCGGCGAACGGCAGCTCCTGGCCATCGCCCGCGCCCTGGCCGGCGATCCTGAGTTCGTAATCCTCGACGAGGCCACTTCCAGTATCGATTCGGCCACGGAAGCGCGCATCGAGGAAGCCACCGGCGAGCTCCTCTCCCAGCGCACGGCCCTGGTTATCGCCCATCGGTTGTCCACGGTCCGCCGTGCAGATCGCATCCTTGTCATGCACCACGGCCTGCTGGCTGAAGAGGGCACGCACCGCGAGCTGCTGGCCGCCGGCGGCATCTACGCGCGCCTCCACAAACTCCAGTTCACGGACGCTAGCTGAATCCGCCAGCACGCTCCTGGGCCGGGTTGTCTAGCTCGTGATTTCGCGGGGACCCAGGTCGCCCTCGAAGCACTCGACGGTTGGCGTGCTTCCATGGCGGGCGCGAAAGTCCTCGGTCAGGCGGGCGCGGAGCTCCTCTTCGTGGGCACGTTCGAAGAGGATCGCCGTGCAGCCGCCGAAACCCGCGCCGGTCAAGCGTGAGCCGGCCACGAAGTCGAGGGCGGTGGCGCTCTGCACCAGGGTGTCGAGCTCCGCGCAGGAGACCTCGAAGAGATCGCGCAGGGAGGCGTGGGCGCTGGTCATCTCCTGGCCAAAACCCTCGGGCTTGCCGGCCAGCAGCGCATCGCGGGCACGGAAGGTGCGTTCGACCTCGCGGATCACATGCTCGGCCCGGCGCCCGACGGCACCGTCTAGTTCATCACGGTGTTCGAGAAACACCTCAAAGGGAATGTCGCGCAGGCAACTGGCCTCGGCCACATACTTGCTCAGCACACGGAAGGCCTGCCCGCACTCGAGTACGCGCCGATTGAACTCGCCCTGGGCCAGGGTGCGGCGCACGCCCGTATCGGCCACGGCGATGCCCAGGCGCTGGGTATCCAGGGGCAGGTGCAGGTGCGAAGCGTCCTTGCAGTCGAGCCACAACAGGTGCGCTGGGCGCGCCAGGCCCACGGCATAGGGATCCATGATGCCGCAGCGCACGCCGACGTACTCGCGCTCCGAGCGCAGGGCCGCGTGCACGCGGTCCATGGGCGGCGCCTGCAGACCCCACATTTGATCCAGGGCCAAGGCCGTGCCGACGCAGATGGAAGCCGACGACGAGAGGCCCGCCCCCACCGGCAGGTTGCCACCAAAAAGCATGTCCAGGCCCACGGGCTCCGCCGGCTCCGCCGCCAAGAGTCCCAGGGCGACGCCCAGGGGGTAGTCGACCCAAGCACCTGACCGGCGCGCGCAGCTTTCCGCAAGTGTGTCAACCTCTCCCTCGAACTCGCTGGCCTCCAGCGTGGAGGCCAGTCGCAAGCGACCATCCGAGCGCGGGCGCGCGGCGATAAAAGTACCGCGATTGATGGCCATGGGCATGACCGGACCACCGTTGTAGTCCAGGTGAGCGCCCATGAGGTTTACACGCCCGGGCGCAAAGAACAGACGCGGCTCTTCACCGGGCCCGAAATGGCTCGTGAATGCAGCCCGGTGGGCTAGCAGGAGAGCCTCTTGATCACTGTGTGGCATGGCCGCAGTCTAACTCAGGAGAACTGCCAGGATCAGGGACAAAAGGAAACCTCCAGGCCGTCCGACAGATCGAAGGTGGTGGGGAATCCGTACCTTCTGTGGCGCGCATTAGGGCATTCCACGGCTCCAACTGGCAGCACGGGCACGTTGGCCGCTGTGCTCCCTGGTGCCTCGGATTCCGGCACGGTATGGTGCAACCATGAAGATGCCTTTCCTCTCATTTGGACTCGCGACCGTCCTAGCTGCCGTGCTCCTGACAGGCTGTGCGGGCCTGTCCTTCGACCGCAACACCCAGACCTCCGGTACCTTCGTCTCCTCGGGACTGGCCTTCACCATCGCCTCGATTGATCTGCCTAAGCCGGCCATCGACATCGCGCGGGAAAATGCTTCGGACTCCAACCTTGCGAACCTCACCGTGGAGGACGCCTGGATCTTCCCGAACCTCGGACCGCTGGACTGGTTGCTCGACATCATCGGCGTGCGCTATGCGCGCATCAAGGGCACCTGGGGCTTCCCCGGCGAGTAGGCGCCGGCCGAAAAGCGCACGCGACTTGCCAGGCTCTCGACCGTACACGCTGACGCCGCCGAGGCAGGACGCGGGACGATGATCAAGTACCTCGGCTCCAAGCGCCGCCTGGTCCCAGTCCTGGGCGAGTTGTTCGCCCGCTCCGGAGCGAGCACGGCTCTGGACGCATTCACGGGAACGACGCGCGTGGCCCAGGAGTTCAAGCGGCGCGGGGCGACGGTCACGACCTGCGACACGGCGACCTACTCGGAGATCCTGTCCCGCTGCTACATCGAAGCTGACGCCTCAAGCGTCAACCACGCGGAGCTGGCCGCGGCCGTGGCTGAACTGAACACGCTCCCCGGGAAGCCGGGCTACTTCACCGAGACCTTTTGCGAGCAGGCGCGCTTCTTCCAACCGCGCAACGGGGCACGTATCGACGCCATGCGCGACGCCATTGAAGCGCGTCACCGAAACACCTGGCTCTATCCGCTGCTGCTGACAAGCCTGATGGAGGCCGCCGATCGCGTTGACTCCACCACCGGATTGCAGATGGCCTACCTCAAGCAGTGGGCGCCGCGGGCCACAAAGCCCATGGAGCTACGCGTGCCGGAGCTCATTCCGGGCACGGGCAAGGCCCTGCGCGGCGACGCCCGCCACCTCGTCTCGCGCCTCTCCCCGGTGGACCTCGCCTACCTCGACCCGCCCTACAATCAGCACCGCTACTACACCAACTACCACATCTGGGAGACTCTGGTGCGCTGGGATGCGCCTCAGCCCTACGGCATCGCGCAGAAACGCATTGACGCGCGCTCGCCGGAGACCAAGAGCCCCTTCAACCGCAAACGGGAAATCGCCGCCGCCCTCAAGGAGGTCATCCGAGGCGTGAAGGCCCGCATCCTGATCCTCTCCTACAACAATGAGGCCTGGCTCTCCCTGGACGAGTTATGCGCCATGCTCGATCCCCGCGGCCATGTCCAGGTCCTTTGCTTCGACTCCAAGCGCTATGTGGGCGCTCAAATAGGCATCCACAACCCGCGCGGCGAGAAGGTCGGCAACATCTCCCACCTGCGCAATCTGGAACTCGTCCTGGTGGCCGGAGCCCGCGACGAGGTTGAACACATCTGCGGGCCTTTCGATGCTTGGTCCACTGAACTCTTCAGCCTAGACTCGCGTGGATAGCAGCTTCGCCCTCGGAGGTCCCGCCTCTGCCCCATGACAACTGCCCTGCACCACGACTACGCCTCCAGTGAGTTCCTGCGCGCACGCGCCAGGCGTCGGGTACCGCGCTTCGCCTTTGAGTACCTGGACGGTGGCTGCTTCTCCGAGGTGAACCTGGCGCGCAATACGGCTGAGTTGCGCGAAGTCATGCTGCGGCCGCGCTACGTGGTGGACCACCCGGGATCGTCCCTGGCGACGGAACTCTTCGGCCACACCTATGACGCACCCTTCGGTGTGGCTCCTGTAGGACTGCAGGGCCTGATCTGGCCCGGAGCATGCGAGAGCCTGGCGCAGGCCGCCCACACGAACAATGTGCCTTTTATTCTGAGCACCGTCGGCACCGCCAGCATCGAGACCGTGGCCGAACTCACGGAGGGCCGGGCCTGGTTCCAGCTCTATCACCCGGCGGAAGACGACCTGCGTGACAAGCTGCTGGAACGCGCCCGAGCCGCGGGCCTCTCCGTGCTGGTGGTGCTTGCGGACACGCCTTCCTTCGCCTACCGACCCAAGAAGATCCGCAACGGCCTCTGCCTGCCTCCGCGCATGTCCGCGCGCAATGTATTCCAGATGCTCGCCCACCCGACCTGGTCCCTGGGACAACTACGCGCCGGCCCGCCGGGCTTTGCCACCATCAAGCCCTACCTAGGCAA
>DASCNH010000100.1:0-13203 GCA_036011365.1 Planctomycetota bacterium
GGAGGGCTTCGAGCTCTTCCACCGGCTCTTGGAGGCCGTGGAAGAGGAGGTCAGCAGCCTGATCCTGCGTATCCAGGTGGCACGGCCGGAGACCTCAGCAGGCCAGGCCGGGACGCCCGGCGCTCTGCCGCTGCCCAAGGACATGGGGCCGGGCGTGACCGGTGCTTCTCCGGGGGCCGGGCCGGGTCAGGGCCGGGGGGCGGGAGCCGGCCGGCGCCCCGCGCGGCGCCCGCCCGCCAGCGCGGCCTTCGACGTGCAACGCAGGCGCCAGGCCATGGCGGCGGCCGCAGCCGGGCGCGGTGCGCCGGCATCACCCGGGCCTCAGCCGCCCACGCCCGCGGCGGCAGACGCATTCGAGGGTGTCGGACGCAACGACACCTGTCCCTGCGGCAGCGGCAAGAAGTTCAAAAAGTGCCACGGCAAGAGCTAGGAACACGGCGGCGAAGCCGGGGGCCCGTGCAGCTCGGTGGCCGCTCGCCGGCGGTCGAGTACCACGCCCCCCGGGAGCCTCGGACCGGATGCTAGGCGACGGCGAGCATGGGAACGCGCCTCCCTTCCTGAGTGACCCCTACCCCGGGTTCCAGCGGGCCCTGTTGCACGGGGCCTATGACCTCCTCTGGCTAGGGGCGATTGTGGTGGGGGGGCCCTGGTGGCTGTTGAGATCGTTGTTCGATCGGAGCTTCCGCGGGGTTGTGCTCGGGGCCCTGACCTGGGGGCTGCCGCGCCTGCGGTCCCAGGACTCGCGCCCTGGCGGCAGACGTGTGCTTGTGCACGGTGTCTCCGTTGGAGAGGTCAAGGCCGCCCAGTCCCTGGTACGCGGCCTGGAAGCTGCGGCGGAAGATGGTGAGCAGCTCGAGGTAGTCATAAGCGCCAGCACGGCCACGGGACTCAAGGTGGCGCGCTCCCTGTATCCGGCACACCGGGTTGTGCGCTTTCCCGTGGACCTCTCGTTCATCGTGCGGCGTTTCCTGCGGCGCCTGGCGCCCACCAGCGTGATCCTGATAGAGCTCGAAATCTGGCCCAACTTTCTGCGCGAGGCCAACCGCCTGGGGGTGCCCGTGGCCGTGGTCAACGGGCGCATCACCGTGCAGAGCTTCGCCCGCTACTGCCGTTTTCGCAGCCTCTTGCCCCAGTTTGGACGCATCACGCTCTTCTGTGCCCAGGACGAAGCCTATGCCGATCGTTTTCGGATTCTGTCCTCGTCGCCGACGCGCGTCCTGACCACGGGCAACCTGAAAGTGGACGGCCTGCGGGTGGGCAAGCGGACGCCGACACTGGACACCTTGCGCCGGATGGGGCCCCGGGACGGACAGGCGGTCGTCGTGGCCGGCAGCACCCACGAGCCGGAGGAGCTGCTTGTGACCAAGGCCTGGCGCGCCTGCTTCTCCGCTGCGCGCCTGGTGCTGGTGCCACGCCACCCGGGCCGGGCCGGCGAGATAGTGCGGGCCCTGGCCCAGGTCGGCGAGAGCTGTCAGCGCCTGACGGAGATACGAGCGGCGGGGGGAGGAGCCGCTCCCGACCAACCATTAGTGGTGGACACCATCGGTGAGCTTGAGGAGGTCTATTCCCTGGCTGATCTGGTCTTCGTCGGCGGCAGCCTGGTGCCCCATGGGGGACAGAACATGCTCGAACCGGCGGCCCAGGGCATCGCCTGCCTCTATGGTCCCCATGTGGGCAACTTCTCCCGGGAAGCGGCCCTGCTGGAGAGCGCCGGGGCCAGCGGCCGCCTGGGGACTGCGGACGAGTTGGGAGCTGCCTGCGCCCGCCTGCTGGATGACAGTTCCGCTCGCGAGGCCATGTCCACGGCGGCCCTGACGGCGGTGGCCGGCCAGCGGGGTGCGGCCGGCCGCACGCTGGCCGCCTTGGAAAGCGCGGGCTTTTGTTGAGTTGGCCAGCTCCCCCCCCGCGCTCGGGCAGCTCTGATTCCCGACCAGGACCTCGATTGGGGGTCGCCAGAAAGGACCCCATTGTCTATCCTGCGGGGCGCAGCCAAGCCGGGTTTCAGCCCCGTCGGCCAGAGCGCCGGGAGAGGGCCCTGGCGGCCCCCTGGGGGGCGTGATCAGCGTTTCTCCCTGTAGTCCAGGCCTCCGGTAGCCGATTAACCGGGAGTTCCCCCGCCTCCACAAGCCTCCCCCCAAGGGACCTGGCCCCCCGGCCGAGACCCAAAAGCACACCGTCCCGAGTTCCCACCACACCTCCCAGAGCACAATGACCCGCCGCCTCTTCACATCAGAATCCGTTTCCATGGGCCACCCTGACAAGCTGGCCGACCAGGTTTCCGACTCGATCCTGGATGCCCTGCTGGCCCAGGACCCCGATAGCCGCGTGGCCTGTGAGACCATGGTTACCACCGGCCTGTGCGTGGTCGCCGGTGAAATCACCACCAAGGCCACCGTGGACTACGCCCAGGTTGCCCGCGATGCGATTTGCGCCGCCGGCTACACCGATGACGCCTTCGGTATGAACGGGGCCACTTGTTCGGTGCTGGTCAGCCTGGACAGCCAGTCCCCGGACATCAGCCAGGGCGTGGACGAGGGCGCGGGCCTGCACGCGGAGCAAGGCGCCGGCGACCAGGGCCTTATGTTCGGTTTCGCCTGCGACGAAACACCCGAGCTGATGCCCTTCCCCGTGCACTATTCCCACCGTCTGGTGGAGCGCATGGCCGAGCTGCGTGAGAAGGGCACCCTCTCCTGGTTGCGCCCGGACAGCAAGAGCCAGCTCACCGTCGAGTACGAGGACGGCCGCCCCGTGCGCGTGCACACGGTGGTCATTTCCACCCAGCATGATCCTGAGGTCAACGGCAAGAGTGACGAGGATGGAGTTCTGGCGGAGATTCACCGGGAGATCATCGAGCACGTCGTGGGCAGCGTGATCCCCGCCGAGTACCTGGATGACGACACCATCTATCACATCAACCCCACCGGGCGCTTTGTGCTCGGCGGCCCCCACGGTGACTGCGGCCTGACCGGACGCAAGATCATCGTCGATACCTACGGCGGCATGGGCCGCCACGGGGGCGGCGCCTTCTCCGGCAAGGATCCGAGCAAGGTCGACCGCTCCGCCGCCTACGCCGCGCGCTGGGTGGCCAAGAACATAGTTGCCGCGGACCTGGCCGAGCGCTGCGAAGTGCAGCTCTCCTATGCCATCGGGGTTCCCAAGCCGCTCTCGGTGCGCGTGGACACCTTCGGCACCGGCAAGGTGGACGAGGTGACTCTGGAGGCCGCCGTGAACGAGGCCTTCGACCTCGGGCCTTCGGCCATCATCCGCGCCTTGGGCCTCAAGGCGCCCCTCTACCGGGCCACCTCCTTCCACGGCCACTTCGGCCGGGACGGCTTTCCCTGGGAGGCCACGAACCGCGTGGAGGCCCTCAAGGACGCCGTGGGCGCGTCGGCGGGCTGACCCATCGCCTGACGGGCGTCCGTGGGACGCCAACTCCAGCCGCCGCCGCCACCGAAGGCCATTTTCGCCAGCATTTGCGCCCCGCGTGACTCGCGGCAGGCAATCGGGTACAAGGTCCGCGCGGGGCACTGCTCCGCAGTCTCGCCCCCGCGCGTCCCGTACCACCAGCGCCATCCCATGCCCATGCCCCCCCTTCGCCAACCGCTTCTCGCCGCGCCCTCTACCGGCAGCAGGCTGCGCGCCGGCTTCACGCTGATCGAACTGCTGGCCGTTATTCTGATCATCGGGATCCTGATGACATTCCTGCTGCCCCGCATCCCCGAGGCCATCGATGCCGCCAAGGTCACCGCCTGTAAGAAGAACATGGGCGAGATCTACAACGGCCTGGTCATCCATCAGACCAAGCGCAACCGCGCTCCCAACGGGACCGGCGTGCGCTTCTTCGGCTCGTTGATCTACAAGGGGATCTGGGAGAACACCCCGAGCACGGCCAAGAAGCTGACCTGCCCCGGCGTGGATGTGGGAGCCTTGACCATCGGCGAACTCGATCCCCTCGAGTGGTTCGCGGAGGAGGAGCTGCTCGATGGCAGTTACTCCGCCTATGCCGGCCGCAACTGCGAGGAATACCCCCTGCGCAAGTTCCCCGGCAGCGGTAACTGGGCCCTGGTCGCCGACGACAATGACGGTGGCAGCAATCACGACACGACCACCGTGGTGCTCTATGCGGACGGCAGTGTGCGCTCCTTTGACGTTTTCGAAGAACGCGAGAAGGGCAACCTCGGACCGGAAGAGGAACTCCTCATCGTCGGCCCGGCCTCCCAGCTGGAGGAGTTGCAAAAGCTCAGCCTCGACTGACCCCCTCGCCCGGCGCCATGTCTCCCTTCCCGCTCATCCGCGCCATGCGCCCACACCAGTGGGTGAAGAATATCTTCGTGCTCGCCGCCATATCCTTCGGCGAGGCGGAAGCTCCGGATTTCGCGCTCAAGGCCGCCTATGCCTTTGGCGCGTTTTGCCTGGCGGCCAGCGCCGTCTACCTCTTGAACGATGTGGTCGATGTGGAGAAGGACCGCGCCCACCCGGAGAAGCGCCACCGGCCCATCGCCGCCGGCGAGCTCTCAATCTCCACGGCCCTGGTGGGCAGCGCCCTGTGCGCCCTGGCGGGCCTCTTTCTGGCAAGGCAGGCGGGGTTTGCGGAGCGCGGCGAAGCCTGGCATGTGGCCTTCGTCTTGGGTTGCTACATGCTCCTCAACCTGGCCTACAGCCTGCGCCTGAAGCGCGTGGTGTTGCTGGATGCCTTCTGCATCGCCGGGGGCTTCCTGTTCCGGGTCAAGGCCGGGGCCCTGGCCGTGGGGGTCATCGTCTCCCCCTGGCTCTTCTTGTGTACGCTCTTCCTGGCCCTCTTTCTGGCGCTCTGCAAGCGCCGGGCCGAGAGCGACCTGCTCGGCGCCGAGCGCGGCGCCCATCGCAGCATCCTGGAGGACTACACGCTGGCCTTCCTCGACCAGATGGTCACGCTCCTGGCGGCCTGCACCATCATCGGCTACTCCATGTACACGGTATCCGCCCAGGGCGAGGCCACCTTCGGCCCGGAGAACCGCCTCTTCTGGACGGTGCCATTCGTGGTCTTCGGCCTGGGCCGCTACCTGCTCCTGGTGCAGACGCGCCAGGGCGGCGGCAGCCCGACGCGGGTGCTGCTCGGCGGCGACCTGACCTTCGTGGCCAACGGCGTGGCCTGGCTGGCGGCCATGCTCTGGTTGCGCATGCAGGCCTGAGGCCTGCGGCCTGCGGCCTGAGGCGTGCGGCCTGAGGCCTGCGGACTGCGGACTGCGGACTGCGGCCTGTGGCCTGCGGACTGCGGCGTGAGGCCTCTGGCCTCTGGCCTGCGCTACTCGGCCCGGCGAGCCCACAGGGCGGCTCGCTTTCGGCGCCGCTCGCGCGCTTCCTCCAGGGTCGGAATGGCCGCGGGCTCTCCCGAGCGGTTGGCGCCGGGGTCAGCGGCGGCCCAAGCGGCCGCCAGCCCCGGCTCCGCAGCGGCGCGCATCCAGCTGTCCAGGGCCGCCTCCGCCAGGGGTCCGCGCTCGCTGACCAGCTCCCCGGCCAGGTAGTCGAGGACCGGCGGGCCGGCGGATTCCAGTTGCACCAGGGCCGTGGCGATGACCACGGCGAGCGCCGGTGACTGGTCGGCCCCGAAGAGCGCGGTCAGGGGGGCGGCGGCCGCGGGCTCGCCCAGCTCTCCCAGGGCCCGCACGCAGGCGCTGCGCAACTCGGCTTCCTGCCCCGCTCCGGTCAGGGCGAGCAGGGCTGCTCCGACGCCCGGACCGCCCACGGCTCCCAGCGCTTCGGCGGCCTGGGGAGCCAGGGCCGGGTCGGCCAGGGAGGCCAGCAGCGCTTCCCGGCCCGGCCCGCCCCGTGGGCCCATGCGACCCAGGCATTGGGCCGCGTGGACGCGGACGTAAAGATCCCCGTCGGACAGGGCGCGGGCCAGGAGCCGTGCGGCCCAGGGCCCCAGGCGCGCCAGGACAAAGCGCGCGTCGTCCACGCCGCGCAGCTGGATGCGCTCGCCGCGCAGGGCGGCGATGGACTCCCAGGCGGCCAGGCGCAGGCCCGGCGCCGGTGCGGCCTGATCCAGCTCCCCGGCGTCCCAGGCGGCGCGGGCCTCAGCGAGCGTCGTTCCGGCCAGGGCCGCGACCACCGCCCGGCGGGCGTGGCGCAACTCGCCCGCCAGCTCAGCGGCGGCGGGGCCCGCTTCCAGCTGTAGCAGCACCTCGATTCCGGTGCCGTTGCCCAGGCGTGCCAGGGCGACGGCCAGGGCAATCACAGCGGAGTTGTTCTCCTCGTACTTGAGGCGCAGCAGGAGGCGCGGCAGCTGGGCGCGGGCGGCGGCCCGCAGGGCCAGGCCGGCACCATCGGCCGAGCTGGCTCCCAGGTCCCCGAGGAGCCGGGCGCCAGCCAGCCGCAGGTCTGGCGTGGGGTCGTTGCCCTGGGCCTCGGCCAGGGCGGCGCAGGCCCGCGGTCCGGCGGCGGGAAAGGCGCGGGCCAGGCTTGCCAGCAGCTCGGCGGCGGCCCGCCGCTCCCGGGGGGGGGCGCGCGTAATCCGTCAGTGCCTGGGCCAGCACCGGGGCCCCACAAGCGGGCCCGGCGCCGGCGTCCTCCCGGGCGATGGAGGCCATTTCACCTGCGGGCTGCGAACTGGCCAAGAGCTCCACCAGGCCGGCCATGCGCTCGCGCAGGTCCGCGTCCGGCTCGGGCAGGGGGGGGGCCTCCGAGGCTACCTCGGCGCGCGCGGCGGCCAGGGCCTCGCGCACTACGGGGGTGAGCTGCGGGGGGCGCCCGGTGGGGGCCGAGCCCGGTTCCCGGGCCGCTTCCGCGCCACAGGCAGCGGCGGCGGCCAGGGTCAGGCAGATGGCTGCGTACTTCACGGCTTGAGCAGCAGGCGGTGGACCAGGCGCGCCTCCTGTTCCGGATCGGGATGCTCCGGGTCCGCGTAGTAGGGCGTCAGCTTGTAGAAGAGGGCCACCTCCGCACCGGCCGAGGCCTCGGCGTGGGCCAGGGGCACCATCCGGGTTTCGCCGGAGGCCAGGTGCGTGGCCGGGATGTCCGTCTCGTGGCGATAGGGATCCCGGAAACGGTAGAGGTGGCGCCAGGGGCCGGCCCCGGCTTGCGCCGCGGGCGTTTCCAGGGGCCGCCAGAAGAGATCCGCGGCCCGCGAGCGTTCGTCCGTGGGGAAGTGGTGCCCGGCACCCACATTCTCCAACTCGATCACCCAGGCGGAGGCCTCGTCTCCCGCGCGGGCGCCGCGCAACTCGACCGCGCTGCGCACCAGCTCCAGATCATGGCCGCCGCGGCAGGCGTGGTCGCGGCCCTGGTTCGGATCGCCGTTGCGGTGGGGCATGTGACAGTCGATGCAGCCGATGCCCTGCGCGGGCCAGGCCGAGGCCTGCCATTGGCGCACGGTCTTGTGTTGGTCGTGGCACACGCCGCAGAACCCCGGGCGTTGCAGGTCGAGTTCGGCGCGCGGCCGACAGGCGGCTCCCGGGCGGTTGATGGTGCCGGCCACACCCGGTTCCCCGGTGTCCGGGTCGCGCACCAGGTGGCAGGCGATGCAGTCGACTCCCTCGGAGCGCCGGGAGGAGCGCGGCAAAACGCGGCTGCCGACGCCGGTGGAGAAGACCGGCCGCGGCGCGTGGCAATCGATGCAGTCCGTGTTGGCGAAGTCGTTGGAGAGGGCGCGCACGTCCGGATCGTCCCAGGAGCGGGCGTGCCAGGAGTCCTGCCACTCGGCGAAGACATGCGCGTGACAGCTGGCGCAGCGCTGGGAGCTGTCGAAGTTCACCGGCGGCGCTGCCGGGGCGGGCTCGTTGATGAGCGCCACCGCCAGCCACAGGGCCAGGAGCAGGGCACAAACGCCGGAGAGGCGCCGCGCGCTCACTGGTGATGCTCCCCGGGCGAGTGCTCGACGAAGCCCCCGGCGGCGTCCATGGCGAGGATGCGGCTCGCCAGACCGGCGGCCTCGCCGGGATCGTGGGTCACGTGCAGCGTGGTCAGGCCCAATTGCTCTCCGAGGGCCCCCAGGCGTTCCAGCAGGGACTGGCGCAGGGCCGAGTCCAGGGGGCCCAGGGGCTCGTCGAGCAGCAAGAGGCGCGGGTCGGCGGCCAGGGCCCGGGCCAGGGAGAGGCGTTGGGCCTCGCCGCCGGAGAGGGTGCCCGGCAGGCGCTCTTCGAAGCCGGTGAGTTCCACGAGCTCCAGCAGCTCCGCCGCCCGTTGCGCACGGGCCTTGCGATCCAGAGCGGTGCGGCGGCGCAGGACGAAGTCGAGCGTCCGCGCGGCGCTCATGTGGGGCCACAGGGCGCCCTCTTGGAAGAGCATGCCCAGCGGGCGCTGCTCCGGGGGCAGCAGGAGCCGCGGCCCGTCGCTGACGCATTCGCCGAAGAGCTCCAGGGTACCCTCGCGCGGGTGTTCGAGGCCGGCGATCAGGCGCAGGAGGCTGGTCTTGCCGCAGCCCGAGGGGCCGACCACGAGCACATGCTCGCCGCTGGCCAGGGACAGGTCCCAGGGGCCGAGGGTGCGGGGGCGCGGGGAGCCGGCCTGGGGCTCCGGGGAAAAGGAGAGACCCCGGGCCACGAGGGCCGGCGCTCTTGTGCTGCTATCGGTCACGGGAGGATGCGCAGGGAACGGCGGGAGAAGAGGCCCCAGAGCAGGGCCGGCAGGATGGTGACGAAGGCTGAGATCAGACACAGGGCGGCGACGAAGTCATCGCGGCCGAAGTGGATGGCGTTGAAGATACGAAAGATGACCGTGCTGTTGGCCGCCGGGACCAGGATGGCCGCGTCCAGCTCGCGCATGGCGAGGACGAAGACCAGGATCCAGGCGCCGGAGAGGGCGGGCAGCAAGGGCGGGGCGACGATCGTAAAAAGGCGCCGGATGGGGCCGGCACCGGAGAGGGCCGCGCTCTCCTCCAGCTCCCGGCCCAGGCTGGCGACGGCGCCGGCGCAGACCAGGATGGCCAGGGGCAGGAAGCGGCCGGTGAAGAGCAGCACGATGAGGGCCGGTGAGTTGTAGAGGCCGGCGGTCAGGTCGCGGTTCCAGAGGACGATTTCGCCGATGCCGAAGAGCACGGCGGGAACCGCCAGGGGCAGCAGCGTGGTGAGTTCCAGGGCGCGGGCCAGGGTGCGGCGTCGCAGGCGTTCCAGGGCGTGGCCGAGGACCAGGGCCAGGAAGGTCGAAAGCGTGGCCGCCAGGGCGGCGCAGGAGATGCTGGTGATGAGGTTGGCGCGGCACAGTTCGATGGCGTAGGAGAAGGCCTCGCGCCAGGCGGTCAGGGACCAGCCCCGGGGACCGCCGCCGGCCTCGAAGACCAGGCGGCCGAGGGGCAAGAGGGCGGTGGCCACAACCAGGGCCAGGGCGGGCAGGCAGAGCAGCTTGCCCCGGGGTCCGAGGGGCAGGGGCCGGCTGGGCCGCGGGGAGCAGCCGCCGGAAGCTCCACTGCGGCCAATGGTGGCGAAGGCTCCCCGGCGGCGCAGGGCCAGGGCGGGCACCAGGGCCAGCAGCGTCAGGGTCACGAGGGGTAGGGCGGCTGCCACGGCGGCGCCGGTGTCCGTGCGGGTCTGCCAGGCGCTGAAGACCTCGTCCGCATAGACGTTGAACTTGGGCCCGACGGAGGAGACGAAGTCCGGCACGGCGAAGTCGTTGACCGTGAAGACGAAGGCCAGGGCCGCGCCGCACAGGGCCGGGGGCAGGACCAGGGGAAGGGCCATGCCCAGGGCGGCGCCGGTGCCGCCGGCCAGGCGCGCGGCCTCCAGGGAGGCGCAGTCAATGCGCTGGGCCGCCCGGGCGGTGAAGACAGCGGGTAGCGGGAAGGTGGCCGCGGCCAGCAGCAGGACCGTGGCCGGGGCGCCGCGCAGATCGCTGAGTTGGGTCCAGGTAATGGCCAGGAAGATGGGGGGCAGGATCAGGGGGAGGATGGAAAGCGACCGCAGCCAGCGGGCACCCGGGAGATCTGTCAGGGTTGTCAGCAGGCCGAAGGGCAGGCCGATGGCCAGGGCCAGGGTGGCGCTGGAAATGCCCAGCAGGAGGGTGCGGCCGAGGAGGGCCAGGGAGCGGGCCTCGCTCAGGGCCAGCAGGTGCGGGAGCTCCACCCGCGGCAGCATGGCGCAGATGGGCGCCAGGCCGCAGAAGAAGAGGGCCGCCAGGGCCGCCAGGCAGAGGGGGCGGCTCAACGGAGGAAGCGTTCCTTGAGTTCGGCCAGGCGGCGGTCGACCTCCGTGCCCGTGGCGGCGTAGTCGACCTCCATGACGCGCATGTCCGCGGCGGAGCGCACATGGGGGGGGCGTGGAACGGAGGCGCGCACGGGGATTTGGGCCGAACGGGAGGCGGCCAGGGTTGCTTCGATCTCCGGTGAGAGGATGAAGTCCACCAGGCGGCGGGCGGCCTGCGCGTGGGGGGCGGCGGCCAGAATGCAGACCGTGTTGGGGATCAGCAGCGTGCCCACGGAGTCCTGGTCCGGGTAGACGGCGGCCACCGGATAGCCCGCTTCCAGGGCCACGTTGAAGTCATCGGTGTCCGTCCAGCCGAAGGCCAGCTGGCCGTCGCGCACCAGGCGCATGAGCGTGGCGTTGCCGCTGGTCAGGTTGACCTCCGCGGCGGTGATGCCGTCCAGGTAGGAGCGGGCGCGCTGCTCGCCGAGGAGCGGGAAGAGCAGGGCCATGTGTGTCAGGGTGGTGCCGGTCAGGGGGCGCGCCATACCCACGCGGCCGCGCCAGGCTTCGTCGAGCAGGTCATCCATGCCGTGGATGGTCGCCGGGTCGGCCAGGTCCGTGTTGACAATCAGGATGCGGGCGCGGGCGGCGAAGCCGGTCCAACGGTTTTTCCTGTCGCGGAACAGGGGCGGTATTTCCGCGGCGGCCGGGGAGTCGTAGCTGGCCAGCAGCCCGTCTTCCGCCAGGGCGACCGTGTGGGCGAACTCGTTGTTCCAGAATACATCGCAGCGGGTGCGGTTCGTTTCCTCGCGGATGCGCCGCACCAGGCCGACGGTCTTGTGGGCCTCCACATCGAACTCGGCGTGGACCTTGAGGCCGGTCTGGGCCTCGAAGCGGCGCAGGATCGGTTCCGCGTGGACCTGGTCCAGGGCGCAGTAGATGACCACATCGGGCTCCGGCGCGCAGGAACCGAGGGCCAGGCCGAGGAGCAGGGTGATGGCGGGCGGGATGCGGAGAGGCATGGGGCTGGGAGAGGTGAGGGAGGCGGCGGGCGCGGGCGGGTCGGTCCCCGGTGGCAAGGCCCGTGCCCGCGGCGGCCGCCCGGCGAGAGGGACCGCGGGTGGGGGCTGACCGGAGCGGACGGTGCCTAGGGTAGCGGTTGGGGAGGGGCGATTGGCCATGGGCTGGCCCCGGGGGTGCACTTTGTGTTACGTGCGTGTAAACAAGTTTTCCTGGCCAGTGACGCTGCCCGGGCTTGGATTGCGCCCTTCCCGCGACAGAATGGGTCTGTGGTCGGTGACGGCCCGGCACCTGACTTGCTTGGGCGGGCACCCCCCCCGGCCGGCGCATAAACCCCAATCCCCACCCCATGCCCAGTCAACCGCAAGACAAGCTGATTCCCCTTTTTTCCTTCCTCGTCGCAACCTGTGGTTCTCTGGCCGCCGGCCTGGCCGCCGCCAATCCCCAGGGGACGCTGCTGGAGACCGCCCTCGAACAAGTGAACGGTGACGGATCTTGGGCTGGGCCGCGCATCGCCTCCGCCGACGGGCGCAACGAACTGGTCTTCGAGGGGCTCTTCCAGGTCACCGGCACCTGGGCGGAGTCCGGCCGCGACCCGCGCCAGGACTTCGGCCTGAAGCGCATGCGCCCGGAGTTCGCCGGGCGCTTTGTCGATACCCTGCGCTTCCGCCTCGAACCGAACTTCTCCGAGGCCGAGGTGGAGCTTGAGGAAGCCTGGGTCGGCGTTGACATCCTGGGTGGCGATGCCCTGCTCATGGCGGGGCGCATGAAGGTCCCCTTTGGCCTGGAGGAGGTGCGCAGTCGGCGCCATATCAACTTCCCCGGTTTCTCGATCCTGAACCAGTTCTCGCCGGCGGAGGATCATGGCCTGTTCCTGATTGGTCGCAGCCCCTCGCGTCTGTGGGAGTACGGTGCCTCATTGACCAACGGCACCGGCGCCGAGGACACGAGCAGCAGCAAGGATCTGGCGGCGCGCATCATGGCCCACCCCTTCGCTGCCCAGCCCGCCTCTATCTGGCGCAACCTGCAATTCGGCGTGGCGGCTACCTTCGGCACACAGTTCGATGCACCGGGGGGCTTCGCCGTGGAGAATGCCGCCGGGCAGGATGTAATTAAAATGGCCCCGGGGACGCGCCTGGCCGGAGAGCGCCAGCGTCTGGGGTTGGAAGTGGCCTGGTTCCGCGGTCCCTGGTTCCTGCAGGCGGAACACGTGAACGTGGAGCAGGACATGACCGGTGCGGCGGGCAGCGACGCCGTACGCTTCGAGGGTAGCTACCTGGAGCTGGCCCATGTTTTGACTGGCGAGCGCAAGACCTTCGCCGGTGTGGTGCCTGATCTGCCCTTCGATCCTGCCAGCGGCGCCGGCCGCGGGGCCTGGGTCCTGGCGGCGCGCTACTCAGACCTGCACAGCGACTCCTCTCTGGAGAGCGCCGGCCTGGCCTTGCCCGGGACCTATACTGACAACATCCGCAGTGCCTCCCTGGCCCTCAACTGGGTCATGAACCGGCACATGGTTCTGCGCCACGCCTATGTGCACAGTTTCTACACTGACGATGTCAGCGCCGGGGGCCGTGTCCAGGACGACGAGGGCGCCCTGCTGCTGGAGCTGCAGCTGCATTTTTGAGGACTGCGCCAGATCCCGGCTATCAATACAGCGTTGGATGCCCCCAGTGGTCAGTTGGCCTGCTCTGACCTGATGTCCCTATTGCTTTCACATGCACTCCTGGCAGTCGCTGCGTGAACCTCCAGCGGCCGCCACGGGGGCCACGGGCAATGGCACCTGCGGTGTATCTCACGCTTGTGTCATGGACCTGCGCCTCTCCCATGTGCGTGCCGGCCGCGGTCTCTTGAGCGAGGGGTTTGTCCCTTCCTCCGACCATGTCAACCACATCCATGGGATGGCCGTCATTGTCAACCGGATCTTTGACCACCACATGAGCCTGCGCAATGCCCGCTCCCACAGTTCTACTCTGATGCGGTGGCCTATGATGGCGGCCGGGATGAGGGCGCCTTCTCGGTGCAGTTCCAACGGAGCTTTCAGGCGCGCGGGGGGGGGAGGGCGGGGGGCGTGCCGGGGGCGCGCCATTCA
>DASCNH010000101.1:0-32862 GCA_036011365.1 Planctomycetota bacterium
GCTCTCCTACCGGGAGCAGTTACCGGTGACCTGCCCACCACCTTTGACCTGACCATCACCGACCTGCGCGGGCCCGTGGACTGCGCCTGGACCGCGGACGGAGAACTCATAGTCCTCGAGCGCGACGGCCACCGACTGCGGCGCCTGGCCGTCGGCGCCAAGGCGCGGAAGACCAGAGCCACCTGGGGCGAGCGGGGCGCCGGACCCGGCCAGCTGCTCTTCCCCGAAGGCCTCGGCCTGGGACCCGACGGCAGCATTTGGGTGGCGGACACGGGCAACCGGCGCGTCGTCCAGTTCTCACCGGAGGGCATCTTCCTGGGCGCCCTGGACGGCTCCGGCGCCGCCGGGGGCCCCTTCCTGCGTCCGGTGGACGTGGCTGTCCGCGCCGGACGCCTGGCCGTGGCAGACGCCGGAGCCCACCGCATCCATCGTTTTGAATGTGACCCTGGCACAGCGCCGGCCGCCGCTCCCGGCCCGGGCAACCTCGCGCCCATCCCCTCGCTTGGCAGCCACGGAGGCGGGGAGAACGAGCTGCTCTCCCCCGCCGGCGTCGCCTTCGACGGCGGCGGAAACCTGATCGTGTCCGACACGGAAAACCACCGCCTGCGCCTCTTCGACGAGCATGGGATCCTGCTCAAGGGCTGGGGCGACTGGGGTTGGTTCCCGGGGCTCTTCTCCACCCCCCTCGGCCTGGCCACGGCTGCGGGCCGCGGCCCGCTAGATGCGGACAACGCGGACAGCCCTGACCGGGAACTCATCTTCGTGGCTGACCAGGAGAATCACCGCATCCAGGTCTTCAACGGCGCCGGCGAACTCAGGCACCGCTTCGGCCTGCACGCCCTGAAGCCAGGGCAGGGCGCGGGACACCTGCACTATCCCCAGGCCGTGGCCGTCTCCCCGGACGGCTCGCGCCTGGCGCTCTGCGAACCCCTCGATGACCGCCTGCAGATCTTCCGCCGGGCGCGCCCCGGCGATCCCCCGCCGCCCCAGACCCCCGACTGGCAGGCCAACTCGGCCTCGGCCCACTTCGGCACCCGACTCGCCGCCGGCGGCAACCTGCTGGCCGTGATCGAACCGGAGACCCACAGCATCCTCGCCTACGAAGACTCCTGGCGAGAGCCGCGCAAGGTCACCACCCTCGGCGGCTTCGGCGCACCCTGGGGACAGTTCCGGCGGCCCGCTGGCCTGAACTATAACCCCGTGACCCACACCCTGGCGGTCTCCGACCGCGGCAACCGGCGCCTGCAGCTCTTCCGCCTCGACGAGGTCGACGCCGAGAGCCCAGCCTATGACGCGCGCCTGGCGCGCTTCGTGAACGGCCTCGACTTCGAACGCCTGGGCAGCGCCGACCACCGCCTCCTGCGGCAGGCGCAAGCGCACCTCATCGAGCCCGGCCCCCTGGCGCAGAACGCCGCCGGCGAACTCCTCATGCTCGACCTCCTGACGGGCGCCCTGCTGCGTTTCGATGAGCAACTGACCCCCCTCGGGCTGCTCCAGGCATCCCTGCGCCTGCCCCGCGATCTGGCCGTGGCCGGCGATGGGAAGACCGTGTTGATCACCGACGCCGCCCTGCCCGGAGTCGTGGCCATCTCCCCCGCGGGCACCCAGACGCTCCTGATAGACGGCGCCGCCGGCCTGCTGGAACCCCACGGCATCTGCGTCGACGGCCAGGGCCGCATCTTCGTGGTCGACGCCGGCGCCCACGCCCTCTTCCGCTTCCTCTCCGACGGCACACCCGACGGTTCCTGGGGCACGCGCGGCCTCGGTCGCCTGGAGTTCAACCGCCCCCGGGGCGTTACCCTCGACGGCAGCGGACGCCTCGTCATCAACGACCACGGCAACCACCGCCTGATGACCGTCAGCACATCCGGCGAATACATCGGCATCTTCGGGCCACGCCTCTACACCCACGCCGCACGCTACCCAGGCATCACTCCCGAAAACGGAGCCCAGCGATGAACACGCCTGCCTTCTCAAGTCCGGGGCCCGGCTCCCGCGCCCGATCCATGACATGCACGAGGGCCCTGGTCAGCCTGCTGCTGGTGACCGCCTGCCAGACAACCGACCGGGCACAGCCCGCACAGACGCAGCCCGACCAGGCAGCACCCACGCAGGCCCAGCCCGGGCAAGCGCCGAGGGCCGCCGCGACTCCATCCGCCAGCGCCACGGGCTCCTCTCCACTGAACTCCACGCTCCTTTTCCTGAGCAGTGGCCGGGGATCTGTGACCTGGAGGTCCGAACCGGCTGAGATCCCCCTCAACGAACCGTTCAACCTGCGCGTCTCGCTCCCCGGCGGCCCGGACTCCGTCGACTCCCTGGCCGTGGATGCCATCATGCCCGCCCACCGCCACGGCATGCTGCGCGCCCCACGCATCCGCGTCCTGGGCGACGATGAAGAGGGCTCATTCATGGTGGAGGGCATGCTCTTCCACATGACCGGCCTGTGGGAGTTGCACTTCGACCTCACCCGGGGGGCAATCACCGAGCGCGCCCAACAGGACATCACCCTCGAATGATGTCCCCAGTCCACCTCTGGTCCCTGGCCGCCTGGGCCGCGGCCGCGCTCGCGTTGCCAGGTGCCTCGGCACCCCAGGGCCAACAGCCCGACGGGAAGGCGCCCGCCGAGTTTCCCTTCACGGCCGCGGAAACCAAACGCATCCTGCGCCACGGTCCCCTGCCCCCGCCGCCGCCCAGCCCCACCAATGCCTGGGCCGACGACGCCGGAGCCGTGCACCTGGGCCAGCTGCTGTTCTTCGATCCGCGCCTCTCCGGCGACGGCACCATTGCCTGCGCCACCTGCCACGATCCCGGCCTGGCCTTCACGGATGGCAAGGCCCTGGCGGAAGGCGTCGGCCTGCTCGGCCGCCACACGCCCACGGTGATCGACTCCGCCCACCAGCGCTGGTTCTTCTGGGACGGCCGCGCCGACTCCCTCTGGTCCCAGGTGGCGGGTCCCCTCGAACACCCCCTTGAGATGAACGGCAGCCGCCTGGCGGCCCTGCACGCGGTGGCGGGCGATGCTGAACTGCTGCGGGCCTACACGGAGGTCTTCGGCCCGCTGCCGGACCTCACCGACGCCGCGCGCTTCCCGGCCAGCGCACGCCCCATGGCTGACGCCGCCCACCCGGATTCCCGGGCCTGGGCCGCCATGGACGAGGCCGACCGCTTCACGGTCAACCGCGCCTTCAGCCACCTGGCCAAGGCCATCGCGGCCTACGAGCGCGCGCTGGTCTCAGGCCCGGCCCCCTTCGACCGCTTTGTCAGCGCCCTGGCCGCCGGAGATGACAGCGGCGCGGGCCACCTGTCGCCCAGCGCCCGCCGGGGCCTGCGCCTGTTCGTCGGCCGCGGGAACTGCACCGTCTGCCACGCGGGACCGCTCTTCACCGATGGCGAGTTCCACAACATCGCCGTGCCGCCCCTGGCCGCCGGCCAGGGCCCCGTGGGGACCGGGGGCATGGACCGCGCCGGAGCCTTCGACGACTCCGGCCGCTGGGCCGGGGAGGCCAAGGTGCTGAAAGACACCTTCAACGCCCTGGGACCATTTGCCGACACGCCGCGGAAAAACGGGCAGCCCGTGGGCCCGGCGGCGGACAAACTCACGCTGCTGCTCGCCAGCCCGGACCACTGGGGCGAGTTCAAGACGCCCTCCCTGCGCCAGGCGGCCCGCACGGCCCCGTACATGCACCAGGGCCAGTTCGCCACCCTGGAGGATGTCCTCCATTACTACTCGACCCTGGAAGGGGCCGTGCGATCCGGCCATCACCAGGAACAAATACTGGTCCCGCTCCATCTCACAGACGGTGAAAAGGCGGACCTGATCGCCTTCCTGGCCTCCCTGGGAGCGGAAGTGGCGAATCAGGCCCTGCTGGAACCACCGCAGCGGCCAGGCAGCCGAGCTGCAGCCGAGGCACCCTCGACACCGCGTTAGCCCTCACCGGTAGCCCTTTTCGGCATCCGGGGTACCATGAAGCCGGGGCGCCCAGCGCGCCCACCTCCCTCCCCACCAGACTCCACCCCATGCGCAACCTCCTCAGCCCGGTCCTGCTGACCATCCTGGCCCCGGCCCTCGTCTCCCTGGCCCCGGCGGCCCTGGCCGCCCACGACGACGACCCCAAGATCCTCGACCGGGTGGCCCCTTACCCCGGCCCCGGCTGGAAGGCAGCCAGTATGTCCCAGGCCGGCGGCACCAACCAACCGGCCATCGGCTTCGACTCCAACAACGTGACGCTGCTCTCGTGGATCTCCGTGGCCGACTTCGGTGCCCAGTACGACGACGCCAACGACTGCTGGGGCTACACCTCTCCCTCCGGCCGCGAGTACGCCATCATCGGCCTCTCCGACGGCACGGCCTGGGTCGAGATCACCAATCCGACCAATGCCCAGATCATCCAGATCCGCAGCGGCCCCAACAGCCTGTGGCGCGACATCAAGGTCTACGGGGCCTACGCCTACGCAGTCAGCGAGGGCGGCAGCGGCATCCAGATCTTCGACATGACGAACATCGACTCCGGTTCGGTGACGCTGGCCAACACGGTCACCACCGGCGGCACGAGCGCCACGCACAACGTGGCCATCAACACGGAATCCGGCTACCTCTACCGTTGTGGCGGCGGCAACGAGGGCCTGCGCATCTACAGCCTGGCCAACCCCACCAACCCCAGCTACGTGGCCAGCTGGTCCACGCGCTATGTGCACGATGTGCAGGTGGTGACCTACACCAGCGGGCAGTACGCCGGCCGTGAGATCGCCTTTGCCTGCAGCGGCTACAACGGCGGCTGGAGCCAGACGGGCCTCGACATCCTGGATGTGACCAACAAGTCAAACATCCAGAGCCTGGACAACATCTTCTATTCCAACGCCGCCTACTCCCACCAGGGCTGGCTGTCCGAGGACCGCCAGTACTTCTACCTGGGCGACGAACTCGATGAGAACGGCAGCCTGCCGACCACCACGCATGTGATCGATGTCTCGAACCTGAACAACGCCAACGCCGTGGGCACCTTCACCAACGGTAGCACGGCCATCGGTCACAACATGTACACCCACGGCGGCCTGATCTACCAGGCCAACTACACCAGCGGCCTGCGCGTCTTCGACCCGTCCAGCAGTGCAACTTCCCCCACCGAGATCGCCCACTTCGACACCTGGGCCTCCGGCGACCCGGACTCCTTCAACGGCCTGTGGAGCTGCTACCCCTACTTCGACAGCGGTGTGGTCATCGGCAGCGACATTGAAAAGGGTCTCTTCGTCTGGTGGGTGGGCGGCTCCCCGCTGACCTTCGTCTTCCCGGCGGGTATCCCGGACACCATCGACCCGTCCGGGGAAACGGTTCCGGTCCTGATCAGCGAAGGCACCCCCGGTGACCTGGTATTGGGCTCCGAAAAGCTCTTCTACGACGCCGGCCGCGGCTGGACCGAGGTACCCCTCAGCTCCGGCGGCGGCGGCCAGTACAACATCGACTTCCCCGCCTTGGCCTGCGGCAGCATGGTTTCCTGGTACCTCTCGGCGGACTCCCAGTCCGGCATGAGCTGGACCGAGCCGGCCGGCGCACCCACCAACACGCACAGCTCCATCGCCGCCGTGGGCACCTCCACCGCCTTCGAGGATGACATGGAATCCAATCTCGGTTGGAGCGTGGGCGCTTCCGGCGACAGCGCCACCACCGGCATCTGGACACGGGTCAACCCGGTGGGCACCGCCGCCCAGCCGGAGGACGACCACACACCCTCGGGCACACGCTGCTGGGTCACGGGCCAGGGCTCCGTCGGCGGCGGCGTCGGCGACAACGATGTGGACGGCGGCAAGACGACCTTGACCACGCCCAGCCTGGATCTCTCCAGCTCCAGCGATCCGCTGATCTCCTACTGGCGTTGGTACTCCAACGACGCCGGCGCCTCTCCCAACGATGATGTCTTCCGCATCGACATCTCCAACAACGGCGGTTCCTCCTGGACCTCCGTGGAGGTCGTCGGTCCTTCCGGTGCCGGTACCAGCGGCGGCTGGACTCAGCACCAGTTCAAGGTCTCCGATGTCCTCGCCCCGACCGCTTCCGTGAAGATGCGCTTCATCGCCGAGGACTCCGGCAGCGGATCCATCGTCGAGGCCGCCATCGACGACTTCAGCGTCACCGATGTGGTCTGCGCAGACTGCAACGGCAACGGCGTCCCGGACGATGTGGACATCTCCCTCGGCATCAGCCAGGACTGCAACGCCAACGCCATTCCCGACGAGTGCGACATCGCCGACGGTACCAGCGGCGATGCCAACGGCAACGGTGTCCCTGACGAGTGCGACTGCGCCACCAGCAACTACTGCACGAGCTTCCCGAACTCCTCGGGCAACAGCGCTTCCATGGGCAGCAGCGGCCTGGCCGATGTGTCCCTGAACAACTTCGACCTGACAGTCGGCGGCGCTGCCACCAACCAGTTCTGCCTGTTCTTCTACGGACCCAGCCAGACGACGATCCTCTTCGGGGACGGCATCCTGTGCATCACCGGCGGCTTCCACCGCCTGAGCCCGCCCCAGATGCTGGATGGGTCAGGTGCAGCCACACGCCAGTTGAACTTCGGCCAGCCGCCGGCCAACTCCGGCCCCGGCATGATCGCCCCCGGTTCGACCTGGAACTTCCAGTGCTGGTTCCGCGACCCGAGCTTCGGCGCCTCCGGCTACAACCTCTCCGACGGCCTGAACGTCACCTTCTGTCCCTGATTCGGCCGAGCCCCCCAAGGAGTCGCCCGGGTGTTCCGCGGGTGCTTCCTTGGGATGGCAGCGTCGGGCAGGCAGCAATGTGGCCGCCGGGCTCCCGGGCTCCCGGGCCGGAAAACGGCCTTCCGATTCCCGGGCTGTCTGACGCCGGCGCCCAAGAACTACTGCAGCGCCGCCCAGAACTCCACCGGGGCAGCCGCCCGCATGGGGTTCCAGGGAACGACCTCCATCAGCCAGAACAACCTGCGCCTGCACGCCCAGGACTGCCCTCCCAATCAGTTCGGCATCTTCTTCCACGGCACGGGCCAGCAGTACCTGCCCCTGGGGGACGGCTACCTGTGTGTGACGCCTCCCATCAACCGCCTGCCCGTGATCAATACCGGCGCCGCCGGCACACCCAGCTGGGTCCTGGACCTGAGCTCGGCCGGAGGCGCCACGTCTGGGGAGACCTGGAGCTTCTCCTTCTGGTTCCGCGACCCTCCCGGGGGCGGGGGGGGACCGGTCGGTAACAACCTCTCCGACGGCCTGAGCGTCTTTTTCTGCCCCTAGCCCAGTTCCCTCCCAGGTTCGACCTGAAGGGTCCGACCCTCTGCTGACTGAATCGGCGTAGAGCGGGGGTGAAGCAGTCGACTGAAAACAGCCTCGCGCGCGGCCTCAGGAATACTCTAACGGGTGTTCTCCTCCGGTTTTCACCAGTTGAGGTAGCATTGGGGCGGTAGCAAACAGGCTCAATCAACCCGTAATCACCCCCCACACATGACTCCTTCATCCAGGATCCGACTGTTGTTAGGTCTTGCTGCCGGCTCCTTGACCGGCTTGGCCAACGCTGGTGATTTCACCGTAGAGCGTGTAGCTCTCAGCCTCCAGAGGCCCGTGACCGTCACCCACGCCCCCGGGGACGCCACCCGACTGTTCGTCGCCGAGAAGCCTGGCCGCATCAGATTCGTGCGCAACGGAAGCGTGGTCAATCCGGCCTTCCTCGACCACCTGGCCTTCGTCAACGATGCTGGCGAAGGAGGCCTGCTCGGATTGGCCTTCCACCCGGACTACGAGAACAACGGCTACTTCTACATCTCCTACACTGCTGGCAGTGGCAACGGAGACTCTGTCGTTTCCCGTTTCTCTGTTTCCGCCAGCGACCCGGACCTGGCGGATCCGGCCAGTGAGACCATCATCTGGGGCCCGCTGCCCCAGCAGCATCAGGGCCACAAGGCGGGTGACCTGCACTTCGGGCCAGACGGCAAGCTGTACCTGTCCATAGGCGACGGCAGCGTGGGCGGCGATCCGGACAACCACGCCCAGGACCTGACCGATCCCCGCGGCAAGATCCTGCGCTTCGACGTGGACCTGCCCTGGCCGCACATCCCGACGGACAACCCATTCTTGAGTGACCCCGCGGCCTTGGACGAGATCTGGAGCCTGGGCCTGCGCAACCCCTGGCGTTTCAGTTTCGACTCCGCCACGGGCGACATGTACATCGGCGATGTGGGACAGAGTGCCCGCGAAGAAATCAGTTTCGAAGCTGGCGGATCGCCCGGCGGCACCAACTTTGGTTGGAAGTGCCGCGAGGGCACGACCTGTTTTGGCACGGGCAACTGCAGCTGTACCAACCCGATCCTGACGGATCCGGTCCACGAGTATGATCACACTGACGGCTGTTCCGTCATCGGCGGCATGGTGTACCGCGGCACGGCCCTGCCAGGCATGGTGGGGCGTTACATCTTCGCCGACTTTTGCACCTGGCGCATGTGGTCCTTCGAAATGGTCGGAGGCGTGGCCACGGACCTGCGCGAACACACGGCGGATCTCGACCCTGGAGATGGTACAGCCCTGCGCTACCCCGCCGCTTTCGGCGAGGGAATTGACGGCGAAATCTATGTCGTTCACCACTACGGTGGCGAACTCTGGAAAATCGTCCCCGACTGCGGCCCAGACAACTACTGCACCGCCAACGCCAACTCCTCCGGCTCGGCGGCCTCGATGACTTCCACGGGCTCGGCCTCCGTGTCCTCCAACGACCTGACACTCTTCTGCACCAGTGCCCCCTCAGGACAGTTCGGTCTCTTCTTCTACGGCCCCGGCCAGACCCAGTTCCCGCTGGGCGACGGAGTGCTGTGCGTCACTGGCGGCATCTACCGCCTCTCGCCTCCAGTCATGACATCGGGTAGTGGCAGCGCCTCCCGCGCCCTGGATATAGCCGCCCCCCCCTCCCCGGCGGGTCAGATAACCCCCGGCTCCTCCTGGAACTTCCAGTTCTGGGTCCGCGACCCTGGCTTCGGCACCTCCGGCTACAACCTCTCGGACGGATTGAGCGTCACTTTCTGCCCGTGATGCAGGTCTTCTCCGGGGCCGGCGGGATGCGCGCATCTGGAAGCTGCTGACCGCCCCTGCCCCTGGGCTAGAATGCGGCCATGGTTCACCTCGCCATCGCCGAGACGCTCAAGCGCCTGCCCCACTTCCGCACCCTGGCCGACGATGTGGTGGAGGGCGTCTCCGCCTGCTGCCGGCTGCGCTCCTTCCAGGGCGCTGAAACGGTCTTCATGGAGGGACAGGCGGCCAGGTCCTTCTTCGTCGTGCGCACCGGCGGCGTGCGCCTCTACCGGCTCTCGTCCAGCGGGCGCGAACAGGTCCTCAACAACCTGCGCCCGGGACAGAGCTTCGCCGAGGCGGCCCTTTTCAACTTCGGCTTCTACCCGGCCAGCTGCGCCACGACGGGCAACCCGACGGAACTGGTGGAGGTCCGTGGCGAGTCCTTCATGAAGCTCTTCAAGTCTGATGAGACGATCGCGGCGGCCATGGTCGGCTCCCTCTGCCAGCGCCTGTCGGTGCTCATTGAACGCCTCGATGAACTCTCCACGGTCAGCGCCGGGGCACGCCTGGCGCGCCACCTCTTGAAGCTGCCCATCATGGGCAACACGCCCCCCTTGGAACTCAAGCTACCCCTGGCCAAGAAAGACCTGGCAGCCCACCTCTCGATCACACCGGAGACCCTCTCGCGCCTCTTCGGCCGCTGGCGGGACCGGGGTATCATGGAGACCTCCGGCAGCACCCTGCGCATCTTCGCGGTGGAGACCCTGGAGGCCATCGCCGACGGCGACCCCTCCTGATCGGGCGGCGCTTGACTGCGGTCAAGGCGCAAATGCCACGGACCAGCGATAAACAGGGCGCTAACGAAGCCCCTTCTCCCAGACACAGACCCTTCCCAAGCATGGACAAGACACAACAGCTGGCCTCGATCCTCAAGCGCCTGACCCAGGACTCCACCTCCGAAGACGCCAAGCGCGAAGCCCGCGAGTTCCTCAAGGACACCGACCCCCAGGAGCTGGCCAGCATCGAAGCTCAGCTGGCCGAGGGCGGCGCCTCCCATGAGGGCATGCGCCATTTGTGCTCGGCCCACATGCAGGTCAGCGGTTCCGAGCGCAAGGCCTTCCGAGATTCCCTGGATGACAGCCACATGGTCGCCATCCTGATGGATGAGCACCTGACCATCCTGTCCAACCTCGATCGCCTTGAGGGCTTGGTCTCGCCGAACGATCCGGGCAGTGGAGACGAACGCACCAGTACGCTCCAGGCCCTGAACGAACTCGGCAAGACACTGATCGGCGCGGAGCCCCACCATGCCCGCGAGGAAGATGTGCTCTTCCCCGCAGTGGAAGAACGTGGCATGGCCGGCCCGCCTGCGGTCATGCGCTCCGAGCATGTGGAGCTGCGCCAGATGAAAAAGGGCGTGCGCGACATCGCCGCCCACATGCTCGAATCCAGCTCCGACGAACGCTGGCGCGAGCTGGCCCGCACGGGCAAGCACCTGGTGGCCCTGCTGCGCGACCACATCTTCAAGGAGGACAACATCCTCTACCCCATGGCCGTTCAGATCCTGACGGACCAGAGCCAGTGGGCCGAGATGCGGACCCGCGCCGACGCCATCGGCTACCTCCCCGGCCACGGTTGACAGGCCACTAGTTCGCCCGGCCTGGAACTGTCAGGTTAGCCGCGGTGGCGTGCTCAGCTGCTGCCATGATATCCCTGGATGCCCTCGCCCAGTTGGCCGTGGGCATCAGCTCCGGTGCCAACCTCCTGGCCGCCGCGCAGCTGGCGGCGCGCCACGCCGGCGAGGCCGGCGTGACAACCCTCTTCCCGGACTCCAACAAGAAGTACCTCTCGACGGATCTCGTGCGCGAAAAACCCCTGCGCGAGGATTACCTGACGCCGCAACTGGAGCTCCTGGACTTCGAAGCCAGCGCCTGTCCAGAGCCCCTGGCCCTGGGGCTCTGATCAGTCCAGGTAGAGGGCCGCCTTCTCCACATAGGGCCCGGCGCGGGAAGCGATATCCGCCACCTCTTCATCGGTCAGCTCGCGCATGATCTTGGCGGGTACGCCGGCCACCAGCGTGCGAGCCGGCACGGTGAAGTTCTCGCGCACAACGGCGCCGGCGGCGACCAGGGCTTCGTCCTCCACCACGGAGCCGCCGAGGAGTACGGCCCCCATGCCGATCATGCAGCGGTTCCCCACGGACTTGCCGTGCAGGATGCAGCGGTGGCCCACGGTCGTGTCGGCGCCGATGGTGTTGGGCACACCTGGGTCGGCGTGGACGATGGTGCCATCCTGAATATTTGTGCGCGGCCCGATCGTCAGCCGCGCATCATCGCCGCGCAGCACGCAACCGAACCAGATGCCCGCCCCTGCGCCCAGGGTCACCTCGCCGGTGACCGTGGCGCCGGCGGCGATGAAAGCGCCGCTCTCGCTGGTGCGCATGAGACCGACGCGGGGGAAGTCGAGGGTGTTTGCAGTCATTGGTCGTGGGGTTTCTGTTCAGAAGGGAAACGTCAGCAGGCCGCCTTCCGGCAGCAGCTCCGCGAACTCGGGAACGGTGAGCAGCAGAAGCAGCGTGCCACCGTTGTGCAGGGCGTGGATGGCCCAGGGGCCCGCCAGGCGGCCCGTGCGCGCCATGGTGGTGCCCAGGATCAGGCTGAGGCCGAAGATCGGCCCGCAGGCCGAGAGCCCGTGGAGCGCGCCAAAGATCAGGGAGGTGATCAGGACCGCTGCCGTCGTGCCAACGCGCTCCGCCAAGAGGGGCTGCAGGAAGCCGCGGAAGAGCAGCTCCTCCAAGAAGGGAATGACCACAGCCGCCAGGCAGACCGCCAACACCAGGCCGGCACCGCTTTCCACCAGGAAGTCATCGATGAAGGGCTGGGCCTGGGGCGTGTGGCCGGCGGCCGCCAGCAGGGCGGGCCACAGGATGCCGAGGCCCAGGATGCCCGGCAGGAGCAACAGCCAGGCGCAGGCGCCGCCGAGGGCCGCCCGGGTGCCTCCCGGCAGACCCAGGCCGAGGAGGCCGCGCCCACCTGAAGGACTGCGACGGGCCAAGAGCACGAGGGCCAGACCCGGCAGGCCGAGGACCAGCCCGGTGCCCAGCAGGGTCAACAGCAGGGAGGGCTCGGCGCCGGTATCCCCATCCAGGGAGAGCGTCAGGGCACCCCCCACCAGGAGGGCGCCGCCCGCCAGGAGGCCCAGCAAGGCCACCAGGTGGCGCAGGGTCCAGGGCTGGGGCGTGGGGCGGGGCGGCGGCGCGCAGCCCGCCAGGCGCGCCTGGAGGCGGAAGACGCGGGGCGCCCAGGCCAAGGCGCAGAGCAGCAGGAGGCCCCCCAGGATCAGAGTTCCCGGCGGCAGGCCCTCGATCGCCGACGGCGCCTCATCCAGGCTGGAGGGGATCACGCGGCCTGATTCAGACGCCCGCCGCCAGCCCCGCACCGGGTGTAATCGGATCCGCCGCCGCGCCAGGCGGCTCAGCCGAACCGGCGATGGTCCCTTCCAGGGGACTGGAGGCATTGGCGTAGAGCCTGCGCTCGATGCGGCCGGCCAGGAAGGCATCGCGGCCGGCGCGGCAGGCGGCACCCATGGCCCGGGCCATGCGCACGGGCTCGCGGGCCAGGGCAATGCCGGAGTTCAGCAGCACGCCGTCGGCGCCCAGCTCCATGGCGATGGCCACGTCGGAGGCGGTGCCCACGCCGGCGTCCACAATTACTGGGACGCTGACCAGCTCCATCAGGATCCGGAGGGCATTGGGGTTCAGGATGCCCTGGCCGGATCCGATGGGCGAACCGGCGGGCATCACGGAGGTCACACCGACCTCTTCGAGGTGTACCGCCAGACGCGGATCGTCCGAGGTGTAGACGAGCACGTTGAAGCCATCCTTGACCAGTTCCTCGGCGGCCTTGAGCGTGCCCACGGGATCCGGCAAAAGCGTGCGCGTATCCCCCAGCACTTCGAGCTTGACCAGATTGGTCTCCAGCACATCCCGGGCCAGACGCGCCGTGCGCACGGCGCTCTCGGCATCAAAACAGCCGGCGGTGTTCGGCAGCACACAAAAGCGGTCGCGGTCGATGGCACCCAGGAGGTTGGGGCCTTCGCCGCCCCCCAGGTCCACGCGCCGCACGGCCACGGTCACGCAGTCCGTGCCGCTGGCCTCCAGGGCAGAGACCATCTCCCCGTTGTCCGCGTACTTGCCCGTGCCCACCAAGAGGCGCGAGGAGAGCGTCACATCCCCCAGGACCAGGGATCCGTCATGCAGCGAGGTGTCAGTCATGTTTGTCTTCTCTTGTGATGTTCTGGCCTCAGCCGCCACCGACCAGGGTCACTAGCTCCACGCGGTCATCATCCATCAGGACGCGCTTCCCGCGCACGCCCCGGGGGACGAGCTCGCGATTGATCTCCACCGCCACCAGGGTCGGTGCAAGGCCCTGGGCGATGATCAGTTGCTCCACGGTGGTGCCCGGCGGGCAGTCGTGGTCGTCACCGTTCAGGTAGATATGCATGGAGAGGCGCTCCGCGGGCGCAGAGCACGGGGCGGGACGGGATGCTCGGGGGGTGATCTTGGAGAGGGTCGAGAGCTGCGATTCTACACGGCTGCCACGCGCAGGAAAGCACACTTCAGGTAACGGCTCTCCGGTAGCAGCAGGCGGGCCGGATGATCCGGCCCGGCACCGGTGAATTCCTTTAGAAACACCTCGCAGCCGGCGCCGCGGGCGCCGGCGCCGATAAACTCCAGGAAGTCCTCCGGACGGATGGCATGGGAGCAGGAAGCGCTCACCAACTCGCCGCCCTCGCCGAGTAGCTCCATGCCGCGCCGGTTGAGCTCCACATAGCCCCGCTCGGCCCCGCGCACTTCCCGCCGGCTGCGCGCGAAAGCCGGCGGATCCAGGACCACCAGCCCATAGCTCGCCTCTTCTCCGGCGCACACGGCCTGTGCCCGGCGCCGCAGGTCGGTCATGGCGTTTACCTTCTCGAAGCTCACGCGCTCAGCCACGCCGTTGAGCTCCGCGTTGCGCATGAGGCGCGCCTCGGCTTCCGCGGACTGGTCCAGACAGAGCACGCTCTCCGCCCCGGCCAGGGCGGCGCGTATGCCGAACAGACCGTCGTAGCAAAAGGCATCGAGCACGCGCTCTCCCTGGGCGCCATGGGCGGCCCGTTGGCGGTTGAAGCGTTGGTCGAGGTAGTGCCCGGTCTTGTGGCCAGCCAGCAGGTTGACCTCGTAAAGCAAGGCCTCCTCCTGCACCAGCACCGGCTTCTGCGCAGAACCGCGCAGGATCTCCGTGCGCGCTTCTAGCTCCTCGTGCTTGCGCACGCCCGTGTCGGAGCGGTCCACGAGGGTGGTGATCTCAAAGGGCAGTTGCTCCTCCAGCAACTCCAGGATGAAGTCCCGCATGCGATCCGATCCCTGGCAACCACTCTGGAGCACGAGCGCCGTCCCGTAGCGATCGACCACCAGCCCCGGCACGCCGTCCGCATCCCCGGAGAGCAGGCGGCAGGCCCCCTCCGGATTCATCAGGCCAGCCGCCGTACGCGCCGCCAGGGCCCGCTCCACAACGGCATTCCAAAAGTCGCGCCTGGGCTGCTCCGGCCGACGGGTCACCAGGCGTACGGCGATGCGTGAGGCAGTGCTGTAGAGGCCCCAGCCCAGCACCTCCCCCGAGGGCGCCTCCACCGGCACCAGCTCGCCGGCCGTGCCATCCCCGTCCGCAATGTCATCCCGATAAACCCAGGGGTGTCCCCCCTGGATCCAGCGGCGTCCCTTTCCTGTTAGTCGCATCCTGCCCATGATGGGCGGCATGGTAACGGAGGAGCAGCTGGGAATGAGAACCCAGGCGCCTTTATCCCCGGGAGCCCCGGCCCCGGTCCCCTGATTCCTCCCCTACTCCGTCAACAGGACCTCTTCAAAACGCACAGCACCCCAGAGCGAGGCCAGATCCGGATCGCGTCGGGCCCAATCGCGCTGGCGATTCCGGGCCGCCGGGCCGCCGTGGTTCTCGGCCAGGTCGCGCTCCAAAAAATGCAGGGCGCGTTCCCGGTCACCGAGCAGGGCCCAGGTGCAGGCCAGATTGTAGTAGGTGGCCGGTGAAGGCCGCAGGGCATCGAGGATCTGGCGCGCCTCCGCCGCCCGCCCGGAGCGCGCCCGATAGCAGGCCAGCAGCACGTTGGTGAAGTCATCCTGGCGCAGAGCGTGGGCGCGCTCGAAGTAGGCCAGGGCCCGCTCCGGCTGGCCGAGAACCACATTGGCATTCACCGCCAGGCTGACCAGGGCATCGCAGCGCCGGTCACGCAGGCCGCGCAGCATGCGGGGCGTGCCCGCCGAGCGCTCGACGAGCAGTTTTTCGAGCCCCTCCAGGCGCTCCACGGCCCGTTCGAGGAAGCGCTCCGCCTGCTGCGGCTCACCCGCATCCGTCAGGATGGCCCCCTCCACCAAATCGACCTCCGCCTCCAGCTCCAGCCCCCAGAGCATCTCCCGGTGGTGGCCGCTGGCCGCCAGATCCTCCGAGAGGGCGCGCACCAGGCTGCGGGCCTGCCCGAGTTCACCGACGGCGCGCAGGTCCCGGGCCAGGCGCAGGGCCAGGGAAGACGGCACGCGCAACTTCCTGTACTCGTCGGGCACGCGCTCCGGCCCGAGCAGCTCCGTGCGCAGGCGCTCGTCCAGGCGGGCCCGGGCCTGACCCAGGCGTTGCTCCTGGGCGGCGGACAGCCCGCCCCCCCCGGCCCCGAGTCGCTGCCGCTCCCAAAGGGAGACGATCAACGCCTGCAGCTGCTCCGTCTCCGCCATGATGATGTCCTGGAAGACATGGACCCGCTGGGCGTCCTGCAGCGGATCAGTGATCGGATCCAGGGCCCCCTGGTCTGATCCGGCGGACGCGCCCTGCGCGCCGCCAGCGGCACCCGGCGCACCCGGTTCACCTTCGGCACTCCCATCACCATCAGGCCCAGCGGCGCCCGCCGCTGACTCCCCGCCAGGGCCCCGGAGTCGCGCCAGCCTGGGCGCCCCGGTGGCCGGCTCGAAGCCGGGCATTTCCATGGGATGTACGCTGGCCAGCAGGGCGCCCAGGTCGAGGGACAGCTCGCGCAGGCGGCGGGCTGACCAGAGTCCTCGCTGCCGGGGAACCAGCAGGCGCAGGGGACTCAGCTCATGGGTCAGGACCGAGTCCCACCCCTGGCCGGATGAACCACCGGAGCGCGTATTCTGGGCCTGGTAGAGCAGGCTGAAGAAGTGTGCTTCCCGGGCCTGCATCACGAGCGTGGCGCTCTCGGGCGGCACACCCTCCACCAGCATGGCCACCGCCGTGGCCAGGTGTGCCAGGGCGCGGTGGTGCAGGGCCTCTTCGAAGCCCGGAGCCGGTCCGCCGGCGCCCAGGTCCTCGCGGCTCGCCAAGAGCCGGGCCAGCACGGCCGCGGAATCCTGAAAGAGGTCGCGGGCCCGACGCGCTTTCCCCGCGGCCAGCTCGCCCAGGCCTTCCAGGTACAAGGAGCGGAAGGTCCACAGGCGCTCGCCGCCCGGGCCGCCGCCCGGGCCGCCGCCCGCGCCGGCGCCCGTACCCGGGGCGAAACCCGGCGCCGCTCCAAAAACCGGTGCCGCCCCGGCGCCCGCTCCCGCGCGCCCGGCTCCGCCGCAGACGCGGGCCGCCGTGCGCACCTCGGCGGGGTCGAGTCCGCCCACCAGGGCCAGGCGCGCCCCGTGGTAGGCGGTCATGCGCGGATCCAGGCCCTCGCGCCCGAGGGCCGTCAGCACCTCCAGGCCCCGTTGCCCCTCGCCCCGGGCCATGAACCGGTTCACCAGGCCTCGGAAGGTACGGTCCGCCGCCCTGGTCACCGCCGGATGGGGATGGCGCGTGGCGGCGACCAGGGGAGCTCGCTCCCGAGGCGTGAGGCCGCCTGCGGGCCGCTCCACGATCAGCTCGCCCCAGCTGGGCAGCAAGACCGCCAGGGCCTCCGGGGCGGTGTGTCCGGGGGAGGCCGCGAGCCCGGCCCCCGCCCCGCTTGCGGGGTCGCCGGAATCGCCGGGGTTTGCGGGCGCCCCCGCGGCCTCCGCCGGAGAACGCAGCCCGGCCCACACCAGGGGCCCGATCAGAGCGGACAGCTCCTCGGGAGTCCCCACACAGGCGATCAGGCCGCGGGCGGCGGCGGTGGCTTCCGTCACCGGTAGTTCCGTCACCAGACGCGCCAAGGCCGTTCCGCCGTGGGCGGCCCCCAAACCGGCCAAGGCGCTCAGGGCCTTGTGGCGCAGGGTTCCCCGGGGATCATCCCGGGCTACGGCGGCCAGGGCTGCGGCCCGCTCGCCATCCAGCACACCCGCCAACTCCGGAAGACCGATGGACTCCAGCGCCGCTCCGCGCACGGCCGCGTCCGGGGATGCGAGGTCCGTGAGGGCCGCCTCCACAAAGTCGGTGCTGGTCTGCGAGGGCCCCTGCGACACGCCGGCTCCGAGCAGAAACCCGATCGCCAGGGTCTGACCCAGGTGACTCAGAAGTCGTACCCGGACTGAAAAGCGTCCCCGATACACCCCCAGGGCCCCATTTTCGGTGGACTCATCACGATTCGACGGGCTCGCCGCGTTGACTCTGCGCTGGGCTTTTCGCAAACTGTTGAGTCGTCAAAGACCCTGGATCGTCCGCGCGAGGGCGCGGAACCGGAAGAGGGCCAGCCCTCTTCCTTTCATATTATACGCACTCACCCAGCCACCCCCAATCCCCCGCCACCCCAGTCACCATGAACAGCTCAGATCTGCTGCGGATGATTGATGTCCTGCACCGCGACAAGGACATCCCGATAGAGGTGATCTTCCTGGCCCTGGAGGAATCCCTGGCCCAGGGCGTACGCAAGCGCCTCGGCGCCGGTGAGGAGCTAGTCGTCAGGATTGACCGGCAGACCGGCGAGATGATGATCGAGGACGACGAGGAGGAGTACGAGCTCGACATGGATCAACTCGGACGCATCGTCGCCCAGTCCGTCAAGCAGGGTCTGCAGCAGCGCATCCGCGAAGCCGAGCGCGACATCCTGTTCGACGACTACGAAACGCGCGTGGGCAGCCTGGCCAACGGCGTCGTGGTGCGCTTCGAGGGTGACTTCCTGGTGGTCAACCTGGGCAAAACCGAGGCCTACCTCTCCCGGGATGACCGCGTGCGCGGCGAGACCTTCACCCCCGGTGATCGCATCCGCGCCCTGGTGGTTGAGGTCAGCAAGGAAGGCTCCCGCATCCGCATTCTGCTCAGCCGTACGCACCCGGACCTGGTGCGACGCCTCTTCGCCCTCGAAGTGCCGGAGATCGCCGACAGTGTCATCGAGATCAAGCGTGTCGTGCGCGAGCCCGGCTATCGCACCAAGATGGCCGTCATCTCCCAGGATCCGAAGATCGACTGCATCGGGGCCTGCGTCGGCGTGCGCGGTTCGCGCATCAAGGCTGTCATCGACGAGCTGCGCGGCGAACGCGTGGACATCATCCGCTGGAGCGATTCCCTGGAGACCTTGATCCTGAATGGCCTCAAGCCGGCCACGATCCACCTGGACAACATCTATCCGGATGTGGACCGCCGCGCGGCGGTGGTCATCGTGGACGAGGACCAGCAATCCCTGGCCATCGGCAAGCGCGGACAGAATGTGCGCCTGGCCAGCCGCCTGTGCGGTTGGGACCTGGACATCAAGACGCGGGCGGAGCTCGAAGGCGCCGATGGCGAGGAGCATTCCGCCGGCGGCCCCGAAGGCACGCTCCAGGACTCCGCTGACGAAGGCGACAGTCAAGCTCCGGCGGACGAGGCCGCCGCTGACCAGAGCGCCTCCCCCGCACCCACGGACACTCCCGAGAGTGACGCCCCCGCCCCGGACGCCCACGCCCCGGACGCCCACGCCCCGGAAGCCACGGCTGAGCACTAGCAAGAACACCAGTTCACCTTCCCGACAGCCCCCACCATTGATCCCTTGAGTACGAAGATCAGAGTAACCCAGCTGGCCAAGGACTACGGCATGACCGGTCCGGCGCTGGCAAAGAAGTTACGCGACCTGGGATTCTCCCATGTCAAGAGCCACATGTCCGCCCTGGATGACAGCGAGCTCCTGACGATCCAGGGCACCCTGGAAGCCCACGGCCTGGTACGCGACACCGGCGTAGCATCCGCCGACTCATCCGCAGGGGGCCTGGTCCTGCGCAAGAAGAAGAAAAGGAAGAAGGCTCCCGAGAAGGAAGCCCCGGCCGAGGTCGCTGCGACTGAACCCTCCCAGGTAGCTGCTCCCGAGGTGCCGGCAGAGGAGCCCGCCGAGGCCTCTGCAGTTCCGCTGGAAGCTGCCGCGGAGACCATCGCTGCGGATGCACCGGAGACCGCGGAGTCCTCGGCCCAGGTAGAGGGCCCGACACAGGACGCGGATGTGATTCCGAGTCCCGCCGCAGCCCCGGCCTCCGCCGACGGCGAAGCGGCTACCGGAGAGGGTGCGGTCGCCGAAGAAGTGACGACGCCCCCGGAAGCCGAGGCTCCGGCCGCGGAAACGGACGACACGGGGAAGGCCAAGACCGAGGAGGGCACGGAGGAAACTGGGCCCAACTCCCCGGCAGGCAAGGTGGTCGGATTTGTCGATCTCTCAAAGATCGCGGCGAACCAGCCCAAGCGGCCCCACACCCGCCGCCTCAAGTCCCGGGATGAGGCCATCCCGGACGTGCAGCCCTCCTTCGCCCACGACCCGCGCAACATGCTCGGGCGCGGTGGCGGAGCCAGCCGCGGCGGTCTGACCGCCGCCCAGCTGCGCCAGCGCGAATCGGGTCGCTTCCTGCGTCGCAACCGCCCCGGCGGTCCCGGGCGCCGCGGCGGCCGCGGCGACGGTCGCGAATCCGCGGCGCCGCTGATCGATCCGGGCACCTCGCCCTTCAAGGACGGCACGGTCCTGGTGGAGATGCCGGTGACCGTCAAGAAGCTGGCCGAAGCGCTCTCGGTGAAGTCCAACAAGATGCTGCATACGGCCTTCAAGCAGCTCGGCTTCGGCGCCGTGAACATCAACTCCCTGCTGGATGAGGACACGGCCGTTCTGCTCGCCCACGAGTTCAACGTGGAACTCGACCTGCGCGAGGACATCGCCGCCGAGCAGAGCCTGATCACCGAGCTCGAGGAGAAACGCGCCGCCGTCGAGGACGAGGAGCTCACCTCGCGGGCCCCCACGGTGGCCTTCCTGGGCCATGTGGACCACGGCAAGACGACGCTCATCGATTGCATCCGCGAGAGCCAGGTGGCCGACGGCGAGGCCGGTGGCATCACCCAGCATATCGGCGCCTATCGGGTGGTCACCGAGCACAACCACCCCCTGACCGTGGTCGACACCCCGGGCCACGCCGCCTTCACCGCCATGCGCGCCCGCGGCGCCCAGGCCGTGGACATCGTGGTTCTGGTCGTGGCCGGTGACGACGGCGTTCAGCCCCACACGGAGGAGGCCCTCAACCACGCCAAGGCCGCCGGCACTCCCGTGGTCGTGGCCGTGACCAAGATGGACAAGCCCGAAGCCAACTCCCAGCGTGTCAAGGAGCAGTTGGCCGGCCTGGACCTGATCCCCGAGGACTGGGGTGGCAGCACGGCCATCATGGAAGTGTCCGGCCTCAAGGGTACCGGTATCGAGGAACTGCTGGAGCGCGTCTATCTCGAGAGCGATGTGCTTGAGCTCAACTGCCATCCCGCCGGGGCTGCCAGCGGCGTCGTGCTCGAAGCGGAGATCCAGCAGGGCAAGGGCATCGTGGCTCACCTCCTGGTCCAGGACGGCTGCCTCAAGCGCGGCGATGTGATCCTGGCCGGCGAGGGCTACGGCACGGTGCGCTCCATCCACGACGACCACGGAGTCATAATCGAGGAAGCCGGTCCGGCGACTCCGGTGGAAGTCTCGGGGCTCTCCTCCCTGCCCGGCGTGGGTGCCGCCTTCCACGTGGTGGACGATCTCGCCCGCGCCAAGGAAGTGGCCGAGGAACGCGAACGCCAGAACCGCGCCACCTCCCTGGCCGGCCGGCGCACGGTGACCGCAGCCTCCCTGATGGACGCTGTGGCCAGCAGCGATCTGACCACCATCAACCTCATCGTGCGCGCCGACGTGCAAGGCTCCGTCGAGGTTCTGCGCCACGCCATCGAGGAGCTCGTTCACGACGAGGTTCAGGTGCGCGTGCTGCACGCGGGCGTGGGCGCCATCACCGAGAGCGATGTGCTACTCGGCTCCACCTCCGACGCGCTGCTGGTGGCCTTCAATGTGGGGGTCAACGACAAGGCCCGTGCCGCCGCAGAACGCGAAGACCTCGACATCCGTCACTACAGCGTGATCTACGAGATCCTCGACGATCTGCGCGCCATGATGGAAGGCTCCCTGGCACCTGAAATCAGCGAAGAGACCACCGGCCATGTGGAGATTCGCCGCCTGTTCAAGTCCTCCAAGCTCGGCCTGATCGCCGGATGCATGGTGCAGGACGGAACAGTCAGGCGTAGCGATCGCTGTCGCATCCTGCGAGACGGCACCGTGGTTCACACGGGCGCCATCGGCTCCCTGCGGCGCGAGGCCGACGACGCCAAGGAAGTACGCGAAGGGTTCGAGTGCGGCATCGTGCTCAAGAACTACCGCGACATCAAGGAAGGCGACATCATCGAGACCTTCAAGACCGTCGAAACCAAACGCACGCTCGGCTAGGCGCCGCGCCAGCCCGTGGCCAATCGGCGAACCATCGAACGCCTGCAGGCGCGCATCAAGGAGCGCGTGGCCTACTGTATTCAGTTCGAGCTGGCAGACCCACGCTCGGCCTTCGTCACCATTCTCAGTGTCGAGCTCAGCAGCGACCTGCGCAATGTGAAGATATCATACTCGGTGCTCGGCGATGACGCCGACCGTACGAAGGTTGCCCACATGCTCGAACACGCCGGCGGCTTCATCCAACGCCAGATGGGCCGCGTCCTGGACACGCGCCATGTTCCCCGCATCAGCTGGACCTACGACGACAGCGCCGATTACAGCGACCGCATGGACAAGCTCATCCGCGAAGCCCGCGAAAGAGACCACAACATCCGCCAACAGGGCGAAGCAGAATAGAGCCGCGAGGAGGCCAGGTCCCTGGCACGCAATGCGCCGCGGCGACGCGGGCTGGGAACGCAAGCCGCCGCGACGATGCGAGCTAGGAACGCAAGGCGTGGCGACGATGCGGGACAGGTCTCGGGAACACAATCATCGCCAGCGCGGACAGGCCTAGGCTAGAGGCCAAGAGCGCAATGGCGCAAGGCAATGGCGCGCTTCCAGGAACGGGAACCCACTCGTTGCTAACACCGCCGCCAGCGTACGCCCTCGGGCCCGTCTTCCAAGACGATGCCACAGGCTTCCAGTTCTCCGCGGATGCGGTCGGCTTCGGCGAAGTCCTTGTCAGCGCGCGCCTGTTGGCGGGCTTCGATGAGCTCCTCGACCTCCTCATCGATGAAGCACTCGTTCATGTCGAGAATGCCGAGCACATCATTGGTCAGCTCCATGAACTCCAGGGCCTGGGCCGCAGCCGCGCTGCCGAGTTGATTCTCCAGTACGGCCGGCCGCAGGGCGAAAAGCCCCGGCAGGGCCCGCGGCACATTGAGATCATCGTCCAGACCTTCCTGGAAGCTGCGCCGCGCCTCGTCCACGATTTCCATCCCGGCTTCCGCTGCCAGGCCTGCTCCATCCGCGCAGACCACCTCCCGCAGCCGCTGCACAGTGTCGTCTAGCCCCTCCAAGGCACTCTTGGCAGCGACCATGGCATCCCAGGTGAAGTTCAGCGGCTGGCGGTAGTGGCCGCGCAACAGGGCAAAGCGCAGCTGCCGCGCCGTGTAGCCGCGCTCGACCACATCATCCAGCGTATAGACATTCCCCAGGCTCTTGCTCATCTTGCCGCCGTCCACCTGCAGGAATTTTGTGTGCATCCAATAGGTGGCGAAGGGCTTGCCGGTCCAGGCTTCGCTCTGGGCGATCTCGCACTCGTGGTGCGGAAAGATGTTGTCCTCGCCGCCGGTGTGGATGTCGATTGACTCTCCCAGGAGCTCGATGGCCATCACGGTGCATTCCGCATGCCAGCCAGGGAAGCCGTCGGGCCCAAAGTTCGTCTCCCACTTCATGAGGTGGGCGGGATCACTCTTCCACAGGGCAAAATCAGCCGGGTTGCGTTTCTCCTCGTTGACCGCGATGCGCGCCCCGGCCTCCAGGTCCTCCTGGCGATTGCCCGAGAGCTTGCCGTAGTTCTCGAAACGCGTCACATCGAAGTAGACATTGCCGCCGACTTGATAGGCGAAGTTCTTCTCGATCAGCTCCTGCACCATCTTCGCCATGGGCTCCACGTAATCAGTGGCCCGCGGCCGCGCCTCGGGTTCGCGCACACCGAGTTGCCCCATGTCCGCCAGGAACTTCTCCGTGTACTCCCGGCTGATGGCCCAGGGGTCCTTGCCCTCGCGCCGGGCCATGGCCTCGATCTTGTCCTCGCCCTCGTCGTGCTCGTCGTCGGTCAGGTGCCCCACATCGGTGATATTCATCACCTGCCGCACGGCATATCCGGAAGCCTCCAGCCAGCGCCGCAGGAGGTCCGCAAAGAGGAAGGCGCGGAAATTGCCGATGTGCTGGATGTTGTAGACCGTCGGCCCACAGTTGTACATGCGAACCTGGCCCTCCTCGAGGGATTGAAAGACCTCCTTGGAGCGCGTGAGTGTGTTGTAGACCTTGAGCGTCACTGCTGTTGAATATGTCTGAGGAAGGGAGGGTTGGTGATGCGCCGTGCGAGACCTGAAAAGTGGGACACTCCCCGCACGCCCCAGGGTACAGGGCGCCGCCCGCAGGTCTATCATAGGCGCGGGCGCCCGAAAACCACCTGGCCCCCCACCGTGTCTGCCACCTGCCCCACTTTCACCCTGGAACACGAACTGGGCCGCGGCTCCAGCGCCGTGGTCTGGCGCGCCGTCCTGACGGCCCCCCTGGAGCGCGATGATCCCCGGGAACCCCTCCCCGCCGGGACCGCCGTGGCCGTCAAGCTGCTCTCCTCCGCTCCCGGAACCCCGGAGCACGCACGGTACGCGGCGGCCCTGGACCGCGAAGCAGCCGCCGGACGCGCCATCTCCCACCCCAACCTGGCCGCCGCCTTGGCCCGTGGGCGGGATGCCCACGGCGACTGGCTGATCCAGGAGTTCATCCCCGGACGCAGCCTCCAGCAGGTGCTGGAGGCCGATGGCCCCCTGCCGGAGCCCCTGCTGCGTTCCACGCTGCGCCAACTGGCCGCCGCCCTTGTCGCCCTGCACGCCGCCGGCTGGCGCCACGGGGACCTCAAGCCGGCCAATGTGCGCCTGGATGCGGAAGGCCGGGCGGTGCTCCTCGACCTGGGCTACGCGACCTCCCTGGGGCGAGCACAGACCGGACACCAGGAAAGTTCTGGGCCGCAGCCCGGAACCCTGGCCTACCTCTCGCCGGAACAGGCCCGTGGACAGGTCCCGGGCGCCGCCAGCGATATCTTCTCCCTGGGACTCTGCGCCTGGCAGTTGGCCACGGGCCAGCACCCCTACACGGGCGATGTCTCCTTCGCCCATTCCACCAGCAACGCCGCCCTCCACACGGCCACGCCGGAGGACTCCGCCACGCGTGCAGACGAGCTCCTGGCCGCCATCTCCGAAGCCAGCTTCGTGCCACCCTCGCACCTAGTCCCCCAGCTGACGCCCTTCCTCGACCACCTGCTTCGGGAACTCCTGGTGGCTTCTCCCGAGAGCCGCCCGTCGGCGACGGAACTCCTGCGGCGCCTGGAGGAGCAGGAGGCCGGCCCCTGGTGGCGCAGTCGCGTTTCCTTCGCCTCCGCCGACCGGCGGGGCAGCCGCGGCGAGGGCATCACGCCCGAGTTCGCCCCCCTGGTGGGCCGCCGGGCGGAACTGGCACGTCTGGAGACAGCCTGGCAAACCCGGGACTCCTCTCCCTTCCTGTGGATCGAAGGCCAGGCCGGCATGGGAACCTCGCGCCTGGCCCACCACTTCGCCGCCCGCACGCGCCTGGGAGGCGAAGTCGCCGCTCCGGCCCCGCTGGCCGGCAGCCAGCACGCAGCCCACGGGCCCACGAGCCAGACCCTGGTCCTCTACGGCCGCTGTCGACGCCTGGAGGAAGAACGCCCCTGCCAGGCACTCCTGCGCCTATTGCAGCGTTGGCTGCGCCTTCCCCGGTCCACGGCACCCGGCCCCCGGGAGGCCGCCCTGCTCGCGGAGCTCCTGCCCCCCTCCGCCGCCTCGGCCCTGGTCCTGGCCCTGGCCCCGTCGCCGGAGAGCGCCCCGGCCATGGCCATCCCCGAAGCCCTGGCCCGCTGGCTCAGCGCCCTGGCCCGGGCCGCGCCCCTGCTGGTGTTCATCGACGACATCCAGCGCGCTGACGAGGGCACTCTGGCGGTGCTCCAACGCCTGGCGGACGACAGGCCCGGCGGCCTCCTGTGCCTGCTCGGAGCCCGCACGGACGCCATCCCCCGCCGCCCCGCGGCCCTGGCCGACCTGCGCCGCACAACCGGCGGAGACGACGCCCGCCTGCCCCTCCTTCCTTTAATAGAGGACGACCTGCGCGCCCTGGTCGACGCCCTCTTCCCCGCCGCCGAACCCCGCGCCAGCCTGGCCCGCGTCCTCATGCGCCGTACCCTCGGCAACCCCGGCGTGGCCGTGGAGATCATGCGCGACCTCCTGGCCCGGGGCGCTTTGGAGCCCGGCCCCCAGGGCTTCCACCTCCTGTGCGATCCGGAGGAGCTGTCCCTGCCGCGCTCCCTGGAAGAGGCCCTGCGACGACGGCTGGTCGCCCTGGAGCCCACCGAACGCCTCTGGCTCCAGCGCCTGGCGGTTTCCGCCCCCCACCTGGAGGCGGACTTCCTGGCGCGGGCCTTCCACGCCGGAGGCCTGGCGGCCGACCAATCCAGCCAGGCCATCGGCATCGAGCAGCTGCTCGCGCGCCTGGGTGCCCTCGGCTGGCTCACCTCTACCGGCCGCCGTTACCGCTTCACCCTGCCCGCCGCCCGGGAGCTCGTCTACGGGAGCACCCGACCGGAGCGCCGCAGGCGCCTGCACGGAGCCGTGGCCGCCGCCCTCGCTCCGGCGGCGGGAGAACGCCCCTCCCTCGGCGACACCTTCCGCCGCACCTGGCACCTGCGTCGGGCTGATGCCCGCGGCCCCCTGCTCGCGGCCGTGCGAGAGCTCTTGCCCGCCGTGCGCGAACGCGGCCAACACGCCCGCGTGCACCGTCTCTGCCTGTGGGGCCTCCAGGCCCTGGAGGCGCCCCGGGCCGAGTCTCCGCCCGCCGCAGCCGCCACCCAATCCCACGGCCCCGCCGCGCCGCCCTGGGAGTCCGCCGAGCAGCCGGCCTCGGCCCCGGACGAACCCCATTCCCCGACGCGCCTGCGCCTGGAGCTGCTCGAGGCCGCCGCCGACTCCGCCGACCGCCTCGGCCACCGGGAGCGCCAACGGGAGGTCCTGGTACACCTGGCCGACCTGCAGGTGGACCCCCGAGAAGCTCCGGACCTCGCCGGTCGCGTCTACCTGCTCCACGGACGCCAGGCCGCCGCCGCCGGCCGCCTGGGCCTGGCCCGCGGTCTGTTCCGCAACGCCGTCGAGCTCTTTGAAAGCTCCGGCCTGGCGCAGCCCTCCAGCGAGGCCCTGCGCCGCCTGGCACTGATTCAAAGCCAGGTGGGCGCCACGGAGGAGGCCCGGACCCTGGCCCGACGAGCCCGGGAGCTGGCCACCGATGATCCCCAACTGGCGGAGGCCCTGCTGGCGGAGGGCGTGGTCGATGTGCTCGATGACCGGCTGGAGGAGGCCCTGGCCAGGGCCTCCCGAGCCGCGTCCGCGCTGCGCCGGGCCAGCGGGCCAGGGTCTGGCGGCCACCTGGGCCATTTGGGAGTTGGGGCAGCCCTGCACCTCCTGCGCGCCCGCACCTGGCGCCAGGCCGGCCGCCACCTGCGCGCCCTGGCCGCCGCCCGCCGGGCCGTGCGCATGGCCCGGGCCGCCGGTGAGATGAGCCTCTTGATCGAGAGCCTGGCCCGCCAGGGCGCCCTGCTCCTGGACACCGACCAGGTGGAGGCCGCAGAGGACAGCCTGCGGGAGGCCATGCTCCTGGCTGATCGCATCGATGACCGCCGCGGCCAGGCCCTGGCCGGTGTCTTCCTCGGCATCCTGTTGACCGAGGCCGGGCGCCCCGGGGCCAGGGCCATGGTCGAGGGCTCACGCCGCCTGGCCGAGGATCTCGGCCAGGGACGCCTGCTGGCCCTGGCCCTGGCAATCCGCGCGCGTATCGAACTCCTGACCGCCGGCGGCTACGCCCCGGTCTCCTCAGACGATTCCCCAGCAGGGCCCAATGCAGAGGTCGCGCCCCCCGGCCTGGCCAGTGCCGCCCACACCAACGCGGCGGCCATGGCCGCCATTGAGCGCTGCGGCTGCGAGCTATCCGACCGCATCGTGGTGGTGGGCACCCAGGCCCTGATCCTCGACGCGGCCGGAGAAGGCGACTCCGGCCGCGCCCTGATCCGCGACCTGCGCCGCCGTATGCGACGGGTCAACCAACGCCTTGGCGACCCCGTCCACCGCCGCCGCCACCGCCTGTGGACCACACGCCTGCTCCAGTCCGTGCTCTCCCCGGAAGGCCCGGTCTACCCCCGGGCCCGTTTCCGTGGAAAGGACTAGGCCGCAGCCACCGCTCTTGGCCCGCGGCCTGCGCCTCGCTGCGCCGGTGACGATGCGGTTCCTGGAATGCCCCGGTTGTCCGCGGCTGCGTATCGGTGATGCCCCGTATCGGTGATACCCCGTATCCGTGATACCGCGTATCCGTGATACCGCGTGTCCGTGATCGGGTCTGCCGGGAACGGCTGCTGAGATAGGCCGTGAGGCCCGAACCCTGCCCCGCTCGCCGCCCTCTCTCCACCGGGGATGAGATTCTGCCCGCTTTTTTCTTGCGAGCCAGTCTCATTACGCACTAGTATCCCCCCGTCGTGATCCTCCTGCCCCTAGCACTGCTCTGCGCGCCCCAGGCCGTCCCGCCCGCCCCGGCCCGGATCCAACACCCTGGGGGCCCGGCCACAGTCGAGCGCCGAGCGGCGCTCATGGGCACGCACCTGCGCCTGACCATCACCGCCCATGACCGGAGCGCGGCCCTGGCGGCCAGCGAGGCGGCTCTCGGCGCCCTGCTCGCGGCCCAGGAACGCCTCTCCACCTGGAGCAACACCGGCGAGTTGGCCCTCTTGAACGCCGCGCCGCCGGATGTAGCCCGGGCCCTTTCGCCGCTCCTGGCCCGGGATCTCGCGCGCTGTGACCACTGGTGGCGGGCCACTTCCGGCGCCTTCGATCCGGCCCTGGCCCCCCTGGTGGCCGCCTGGGATCTGCGCGGCAGGGGCCGCGTGCCCTCCCCCACGGAGCTCACCGCCGCCCGGGAAGCCTCCGGCTGGCGCCGCGGAACGCTCCAGGGCCAGAGCTATCGGCGCAGCACCCCCCGACCGCTGCTCGATGAGGGCGGCTTCGGCAAGGGGGCCGGCCTGGCCGACGCCCTGGCCGCCCTGGCGGCCAGCGGCGCCCAAGCGGGCCTGCTGGACCTCGGCGGCCAGCTCGCCCTCTTCGGTCCCCGGGAACAGCGCCTGTCCCTCGCGGATCCCCGGGACCGCCAGCGCCCGGTACTCGAACTGACCATCTCCGCAGGCTCCCTGGCGACCTCCGGCAATTCCGAGCGGAGCCTGGCCGCCGACGGCCTGGCCCTCGGCCACCTCCTCGACCCGCGCAGCGGCCACCCTGCGGCGACCACCGGGTCCTGCACGGTCTGGACACCTTCGCCGCTGGACGCGGACTGCCTCTCCACCGCCCTGTTCGTCATGGGCCCGCGGGAGGCCTGGGCCTGGCAAGAGAAACGCGCGAGCTCTCCCGAAGCGCTTCCCCCGGTGGAACTCCTGCTCCTCGACTGGCGGGGAGACACCCTGCGTGCCGTGGCCACGCCGGGCTTCAGCGGCCGCCTGCGCCCCTTGACCGACGACATCGAACTCACCTTTCCCGTCGCGGGAGAGGCTCCTTGGAACTGAAACGCCAAACGGCCCACGGGACCTGCGCTCACCGCAGCGCCCTCCGGTGAGCCACTTCCCCCAAAAGCAAGACCGAGAACATGACTATGAAACTCCCCACGAAACACATCACGCGCCTGACCGGCGTAGCGCTCCTGGCGGCGGCCTTGGCGGGCGATGCCGGCGCCCAGGACACCTCCCTGTCGGAGCTTGAGCGCCGCATCGCCATCCTGGCCGAGGAGCTCGAAAGCCTGCAGCTCACCGACATCATGCCGGAGGCCGAGGGCAGCGCCTTCGGCCTGGGCCCGGCGGCCTCCAAGATCTACAGCAAGCAACAGGGCCTCTCCATCGGCGGCTACGGCGAGGGTCGCTATCAGAACTTCGGCGGCGCGGCCAAGGACGATGTGTTCGACTTCTATCGGGCCGTGTTCTACTTCGGCTACCGCTTCAATGAAGACTGGGTGTTCAACTCGGAGATCGAGATGGAGCACGTCAACGAGCTCTCCGTGGAGTTCGCCTACCTCGACTGGCTGGGCGGCAGCGAAGCCCTCAACGCTCGCGTCGGCCTGATGCTCCTGCCCCTCGGCCTGGTCAACGAATACCACGAGCCAACGACCTTCCTGGCCGCCAACCGCTCCGTGATCGAGTCCAAGCTGATTCCCACCACCGCCCGGGAGAACGGCGCCGGCATCTTTGGCGCCGTCGGTAGCTGGGACTACAAACTCTTCCTCGTCAACGGAATGGACGGCACGGGCTTCGCTGATGACAGCCTGCGCGGTGGCCGCCAGAAGGGCGCCAGGGCCCTGGCCAACGACTTCGCCGCCGTGGCCTCCCTGGAGACCACCGCCAGACCCGGCCTGCGCTTTGGAGTGTCCGCCTACATGGGCGACTCCGGCCAGGACCAGGGCCAGGGTGACATGGCCACGGAGATCTTCGAGGCCCACTGCGACTACCGCGCCGGCCCCCTCTGGGCCCGGGGCATGCTGGCCGTGGCCGGCGTCGAGGACCGCGCCGCCGGGGACATCAACCTCTCCGGTGCTTACACGGAACTCGGCTATGACCTCCTCGGCGGCGACGGCGAAGAGGCCCTCTACCCCTTCCTGCGCTACGAGGACCTGGACGAAGACGACGGCAACGACACCACCGCGCTGACCTATGGCCTGCACTACCGCCCCCTGGACAACCTGGTCTTCAAGCTGGACCACACGGATTACGGTGACGGGGACGGCGATGATGTGACCACCTTCCTGCTGGGGTATGTCTTCTAGGAAACTGCGCCTGGCGCCCGGGGCCCTGGCCCTCTGCGCCTGCCTGGTGGGCAGCGGGGCCGCGGCCCCCGGGGACGGGACTGCTCAACCGGCAGCCGCCGCGGGCGAGAACGTGACCCTCGCGGAAGCCCTGGAGCTGGCCTTCCCCAAGTGCCAGGTCGAGCGCGGCACGTTCTTCTTGGACAAGCGGCAACGGGCGGCCATCGAGAAAGCCGCCGGCTCCCGGCTGCTGACCGCCGTCGTGCACCCTTACCACGCCACGCGCACCGATCCCAAAACCGGCGCGCTCACGGCCGTGGGCACGGCCTGGTTCGAGACCCATCGCGTGCGCTCCAAGCGCGAGACCCTGATGGTGGTGGTGGATCCCAAGGGCCGCATCGCGCGCATCGAGGTACTGGCCTTCAGCGAGCCCCGGGAGTACCTGCCCCGGCGTCCGTTTTACATCCAGTTCGAAGGCGCTCCCCTGGATGACTCCCTGCGCATCGGCAAGAGTCTGCGCACCGTGGCCGGCTGCACGCTCACCTGCCGCGCCACGGAACAGGCCGCGCGCCGCGTGCTGGCCTCCCATAATGTGCTGCTGGCGCCGCCCCAGCCGAAGCCCGCGCCCAAGCCCAAGCCCGCGCCCGCGCCCGATCCCGAGCCCGAGCCCAAGCCCGCGCCTGAGCCAGTGCCCGCGCCGGCGCCGGCGCCCGAGCCCAAGCCCGTAACCGGCCAACTCCCGTGAAACGATCCAGCGCACGCTTGACGCACGCAGCCAACGGCCTGGTCTGCATCAGCGGCCTGCTCTACGGCGGCCTGCGCTACGGAGCCCGCCGGGAAGGCGACTTCGGGCCGGAAAGCCACCCCCTGGAAGATCCACTGCGTTCGCTCCACATCATCTGCGCCCCGCTCCTGATCTGGGCCGTGGCCGCCATCTGGCAGGAGCACATTTCGCCACACCTGTGCGGGCCAGCCACCGAACGCCGGACCACGGGCCTCGTCCTGGTTTCGACCTTCGCGCCCATGGTCCTCTCCGCCTATCTCCTGCAGGTTTCCGTGGGAGAAGCCTGGCGTACGCTCTGGCTGTGGTTGCACCTGGCGAGCTCCCTGGTGTGGCTCGCCACCATGCTGGTGCACCTCTCCCTGCGGGCAACGGAACCGGTCGACGACGGCTCAGGCGCGCCCTGAATCAGACGGTCCCGGTGTCTCTCCGTCCCGCCGGGCGAAGGTGCGCTCCAGGGCCCAGCCAGTCCCGTGGACGCGGCTCCCGCGCTGCTGGTCGGCCACAATCGCCCGCCAGTCCCCCTTCCAGCGCTGGCCCTCTGGATCATAGAACGACATGAAACGGACGTAGTCCGTGCGCGAGAGGGAAGTGCCGCGCTCCTGATCATCGCGCAGGATACGCCGCAGGAGGCGCCGCAGGTTACGGCGCCGCTCGCTGTCGTTCAGACCGCGTCGGAAGTCGGAACGGTCCAGGTCCAGCACCCAAAGTGTCGGCTGTTCGGAACCGAGCCCCTCCCTCTGAACCAAGAGGTTCGCCGGCTGCAGGTCCCGGTGCAAGAAGCCCGCCCCGTGCAGCCGACGCAGAACATCTCCCGCGGCACGCGCCAGGCCCGCCAGGGTTCTCCGGGGCAACGCCCCGCTGCGCACCAGGTCCAGAACCTGTCGCAAATCCAGCGCGTCATCCACGCGACGCACGAGGAGATCGAGGGTCCAGCCCGCTCCGGCCCGGCGCCGGGCACGGGCGGCCACGATGGTGGGGGTCGCCACGCCAATGCGCTGCAACTCATCGGAGAGGATCAGCTCGCGGAAGGGGCGCTGGGCATCGAGGAAACGGCTGCCGGTGGCCCAGCGCAGGAGGCCGCCGTGGGAGAAGCGCCGCAGCAGAAAGGTCTCGCCCGGAGTGTCGAGCTCGAAGAGCGGACGCCGCCCGGACAACTGGCTGAGACGCAGGTGCCCATCGCTCTCCGGACCGAAACCCACACCGTGCAGGGCGGTGGCCACGCTTCCGTGGACCGCCATCACGCCCCGGGGGCTCTCCTCCAGGAAGTAGCCGCCGGGCAACCGCTCCAGCACGGGGAAGGTGGCCATGGATGCCGCCCTAGCAGGCTCGGCAGCTCAGATCCCGGCTCCGAACCCGGAGGATGACCGTTCTTCGGCAGGCGCTGCCTGCTTCTCGGCGGCGGATTCCGTAACCGGTTCACTGACCACCGCCTCGGGAGCCGCAGTTTCAACCTCAGCGACCTCGGGAGCCGCAGGCTCGGAAGCCACGGACTCGGAAGCCTCGGGCTCGGAAGCCACGGGCTCGGGAGCCGCAGGCTCGGAAGCCACGGGCTCGGAAGCCACGGACTCGGGCTCCGCAAGGATGCCTCTGCCGAATCCCGCGCCAGCGGGGGCCGCCGGGGCCTGGGGCCGTTTCTCGCGCTTGGGGCGTTCCTCCCGCGCCGGGCGCTCGTCCCGCGCCGGGCGCTCGTCCCGCGCCGGGCGTTCGTCCCGCGCCGGGCGCTCGTCCCGCCCCGGGCGCTCGTCCCGCCCCGGGCGCTCGTCCCGCGTCGGGCGTTCGTCGCGCACCGGGCGTTCGTCGCGCGCCGGGCGTTCGTC
>DASCNH010000102.1:0-4710 GCA_036011365.1 Planctomycetota bacterium
TGGGAGTCCAGCCAACTGTGGGTCGCCGTGGCCCTCTTGCTGGCGGTCTGTGCCCTGGGATCCCTCCTGTGGCAGGCCCTGGCGCGCCTCAAGGCGCTGGAGGCCCAGCTGATGCGCCTGGACCTGCTCGAGAAGCTCAGCGGCACGCTCACGGGCCTGGCCGAGGGGCAGGCCAGCCTGGACCTGCGGCGTGTGGAGCACCTGTTGGCGGATATCCGGTCGGGCCAGGGCCGCATGGAGGATGCCCTCCTGGCGCGCCTGTACTCCCCGGATCAGACCCCGGGCCTGGCCAGCGAGGAAGGCGCCGCAGGTGCTGACCCGGAAGCCAGGGCGGCCGCCCTGGCCGCCGCCCTGGCCGAACGCATCGTGAACCGCCTGCTGGCCCAGGGCTTCGAGCGCGTGCGCCTGCTGCTGCCCGTGCCCGAACTCGCCGCCCTGCTCAGCCAGGACTCGGAAGAGGGCGCTTTCAACGGCGAAGTCCCCCTCGAAGCCCGGCGCCACGGTGGTCTGGTCAAGGGCCGCGCCATCATTCGCGCCGGGGTGATCGAAGAGGTCAGCATCCAGGAGAACTACGGCGCCTTTCCCTGATTGGCCTGACACCGCCTCCCACCGGGCGCGCCGCCGGCGGAACTACCCGCCGAGCGCCGCGTCACATCTCGCCCCGATTACCCAGCACACGCGCGCGTCCTAGCACCGTCAGAACTCTCCGCGAGCGGAACCACCCGGCGGCTCCGCCCGCCGCCCCAACTGCCATGACCACCACCGAAAGCACCGCCCCCGTCGCCACCGTCCAGCGCCTCGCCGAGCATGTGGGTGCCACCGTCACCCTGCGCGGTTGGATCTATGCGCGCACCTCCAAGGGCAAGCTGCACTTCGTCCAGTTGCGCGATGGCACGGGCACCTGTCAGTGCGTCCTCTTCCAGAAGAACGTCTCCCCGGAACTCTTCGACGCCATCGCCGAGGCCGGCCAGGAGTCGAGCCTGACGCTGACCGGCGAGGTCAAGGCCGACGAGCGCGCCCCGGGCGGCTTCGAAATCTCTGTCTCAGGTGGAGAACTCGTCCAGGCCGTGGATGGCTATCCCATCACTCCCAAGGAGCACGGCGTCGACTTCCTCTTCACCAACCGGCACCTGTGGATGCGCTCCAAGCGTCCCTGGGCCGTGCTGCGCATCCGCGACACGATCATCAACGCCCTGCGTGGCTTCTTCGAGGAGCGCGAGTTCACCTGTGTCGACTCGCCCATCTTCACGCCCAACGCCTGCGAGGGCACCAGCACGCTTTTTGAGGTGCCCTACTTCGGCGACACGGCCTACTTGACCCAGTCCGGACAGCTCTACGCCGAGGCCGCCGCCATGGCGCTCGGCAAGGTCTACACCTTCGGCCCCACCTTCCGCGCCGAGAAGTCCAAGACCCGCCGCCACCTGACAGAGTTCTGGATGCTCGAGCCCGAGGTCGCCTTCGCCGACCTCGACGATGTCATGCAACTGGCCGAGGACATGATCGTGCATGTGGTCAAGCGTGTCCTCGCGACGCGCCGCGACGAACTCGCCGTTCTGGAAAGGGATACGGCCAAACTCGAGTGCATCCAGTCCCCCTTCCCGCGCATGAGTTACGAGGAGGCCAGCGCCATCCTCCTCGACCACCCGGACTCCGAGTTCGTCGCCGGCGACGACTTCGGCGCCCCGGATGAGACAATCCTCTCGGAAATGCACGCCTGTCCGGTGATGATTCACCGCTACCCGCACGAGGTCAAAGCCTTCTACATGAAGCGCGACCCCGTCGACGACACCAAGGCCCTGTGCGTCGACATGATCGCCCCGGAAGGCGTGGGCGAAATCATCGGCGGTGCCCAGCGCGAGGACGACCTCGCTGTGCTAGAGCAGGCCATCAAGGACCACGAGCTGCCCGAGGAGTCCTTCAACTGGTTCCTCGACCTGCGCCGCTACGGCACGGTCCCCCACGGCGGCTTCGGCCTGGGACTCGAACGCACCGTGGCCTGGATCTGCGGCCTCGAACACGTGCGCGGGGCGGCACCGTGGCCACGGACGATGGGTCGCATCGAGCCCTAGTCCGGCGCAGCCACGCCGAGCAGTTTCTCGTACCTGTGCACCTCCGCTTCGATGTGGGCGAAGGAACCGTCCGGCCTGAGCTCCTGCCGCACACCCAGGTGCAGCGCCAGGGCTTCAGCCGCCCGTGTCTTGGCCCAGGTCACCGTCTCCACACGTTCCCAGTCCGGTGGATCTAGGTGTTGGGTCGGCGTCTCTGCTCGCAGGACCCGCAGGAGGAAAGGTACGACATCTGTCCGCCCCCGCGAGAGTGCACTGCGCGCACACTCCACGCGCACCTCGAGATCCGGGTGCGGCTTTTCACCGGCGGCGAGTAGCGCGAGGCGCGCACCGATGCCGCGGTCTTCCGCCGGCGGTTCAGTTCCGCGCTTTGTTTGGTCATCCGGAGTTGCGGGCCAACCCGCCAGTGCCCCGGCCGCCACCACATCAGCCGCATCGTCCGTCCGCCCCGGCGCCGGGACGCGCTCTTCCAATCGCTCTATGAGCACCTGTGTCGCCCGCGCGTCACCGCTTCGCGCCAGGAGAACCGCTGCGCGCACGGCGAGCTGGCCGCCCTCGGAAAGCCCGGCACGCAGGTCGGCCAGGCCTGAAGCAGACAGTTCCGTGCCAGGAGGGCATGCCTGCCAGGTCTCCAGGGTTCTCTCGAATTCTGAGACACTTCCTGAGCGCCAGGCCAGCGGCGGCTCCTGAAGTGCAAGCAGCTCGGCGGGGACGGTGTCCTGCACCGGGGCCTGGGCGAGGGTGAGGGGCGCATGTTCCGCTGGGCCAGTTGAACAGGCGGCACACAGTAGTAGTAAGGCGGGGCGCACGCTTTGATCCTAAGGGGTGGGCTAGGGCCGAAGTAAGTGCTGGCTGCTAGCCAAAGGAACTGTCGGGGAAGTGCCCGTGGTGCGAGAGGGCTGTCGGCGTGTCCAGGTTGTCGAGGATGGTCGGGCTGGTGACGGATATGGAGAGCAGGGACGTGGCTAGTTCCCGCAGCTGGCGCAGGGGCTGGCTGGGGTGGGTTATGTGGGACAGGAGGCCGTGACCGAGGATGACCGGGTGGCCGTGACGTGGTTCAGCTTGCGAGGCGACCTGGATGCGCGGACTGAGCCAGCCGCCGTCAGGGCTGGCGGCCCCGAGCCAGGTGGCGAGCAGGGTCTCGAAGACCTCGGCGGGAACCAGGGGGCAGTCCACGGGGGCGATGCAGAGGTCGCGGTCGGGGAGGTGGGCTGCGGCGTGTTGAACGCTGCCGGTGCGACCGGCTTCCCAGGACTGGTTCGTGGTGATGCGGTGGGGAGGGAGAGCGGTAGCGGCGGAAAGGAAGGCGCGGATCTCCGTGTCGTGGCGGCCGGTGACGATGAGCGCCTCGCCGAAACAGGCTCCGGCCTGGAGCAGGTGTTCGAGGGGCGTGCGGCCGTTCAGGTCGACGAGGGCCTTGCAGGTGCCCATGCGGCGGGAAGCGCCAGCCGCGAGGATGACAAGAGCCGGGGCGTGTGGCTTGCCTGTTGCGGGGGCCACGGCTCAGGATCCGATGTAGCGATCGTAGAGGGCCAGGGCCTGGCCCGTGTCCTCGGTGCCTTCGATCAGGGCGCGGCCGTCGGGGAAGAGTGTGATGGCCGTGTCCTCGACCTCGAAACGCAGCAGGTCGCCGGCCCGGCGCAGGTTGGTGGCGAGACCTGTTAGGGAGGTGGAGAGGGCTACCATGTCCGGGGTGCGGCCGCGGTGGGTGAAGACCTGGACGGCGCGGCGGCCACAGAGGGTGATGGCGGGACTTGGCTCTTCGCGGTCCAGGAAAGGGAACTCACCGGCGGCGCAGCAGGGGCAGTCCGGGCGGCGGGTGGCCGTCAGTCGGCGCAGTTCACCAGTCCAGGCGTCGAGTTGGTGGAGAGCGGGTTCGAGTGGCGTGGTGACGGCGGATTGCTCCGCCTCGCTGCTGTCCGGTTGGAGTGAGTTCTCCACCAGGATGCGCAGGGCCAGACCGGCCTGGAGGGAGGCGACCAGGCCCACGGCGGGCTGGATGACTCCGGCGGTGTCGCAGGTGGGCAGGGTGCCCGGGGGAGGCGGGTCCGGGAAGATGCAGCGCAGGCAGGGGCCACGGCCTGGGAGGACCGGCAGGACCAGGCCGCCGGAGGCCACGGCGCCACCGTAGATCCAGGGCACCAGCTCGCTGATGGACCAGTCGTTGAGGAGGTAGCGGGTGGCCAGGTTGTCCGTGCCATCGAGGACGATGTGGCAACCGGCGAGGTGTTCCTCGATGTTGGCGGCGTCCAGGTGGGCAGCGATGGGGAGCAACCGTGTGGGGCCGCCGATGGGGGCCAGGCTCTCGGCACTGGCGGTGACCTTGGGCGTGGCGTCCCGGGCGTGCTGTTCGTTGAAGAGTACCTGGCGCGGGAGGTTCGTCTCCTCCACCACATCACGATCGATGAGTGTCAGGCTGCCGATGCCGGCGCGACAAAGAGACTGGGCCAGGACGCCGCCGAGGGCGCCGCAGCCGACGATGCCCACGGAGGCGGATTCCAGGCGCTCCTGGCCGGCGGGGCCCAGGGGGGTGAAGCGTGTCTGGCGATCGAAACGGCGGGAGGGGGACATGGCGGCCTGCGATTCTACACCGGGGCGGCCTCGGGAGGCTGGCGATCCTCAGTACGGGCGGGCTGTGAGCTCG
>DASCNH010000103.1:0-18922 GCA_036011365.1 Planctomycetota bacterium
CGGCTATCATGGTCGCCCCGATTTTCGATCCCCCGGCTCCCAAACACCCATGAAGATCCACGAGTTCCAGGCCAAGCAGCTTTTCGAGCGCTTCGGTCTGCGCGTGCCCGCGGGCCACGAGTGCACCACCGTTGACCAGGCCGTGGCGGCCTACGAAGCCCTCACCACCGACCTCTGCGTCGTCAAGGCCCAGATCCACGCCGGCGGGCGCGGCAAGGGTGGCGGCGTCAAGCTCGTGCGCAGCGCCGCTGAAGCACGGGAGGCGGCGGATGCCATCCTCGGCAAGCAGCTCGTCACGCACCAGACCGGCCCCGCGGGGCAGCTCGTGCGCCGTCTGTGGGTCGAGGAGGGTTCGGACATCGAGAGCGAGTACTACATCGGCATTGCCATCGACCGGGAAGAGGAACGGCCGGTGATGATGGCCTCCTCCGAAGGCGGCATGGAGATCGAAGAGGTGGCCGCGAACCAGCCGGAGAAGATCCTGCGCGCGGCCTTCACGGCGGACGGTGGATTGGATGAGCAGGAAGCCCGCCGCCTGGCGGCGGGCATCGGGATCCCGCAGGCCTCCCTGGCCGAGGCCGTCGAGTTCCTGACCGGGCTGGCGCGGCTCTTCTCCGAGTACGACTGCTCCCTGGCGGAGATCAATCCCCTCGTCACCACCAAGGACGGAGCCGTCTTGGCTCTGGATGCCAAGATCAACTTCGATTCCAGTGGCCTCTTTCGCCACCCGGAGCTGGCTGAACTGCGCGACTTCGACGAGGAGGATCACAAGGAAATAGAGGCCTCCAAGTTCGACCTCTCCTACATCGCCCTGGACGGCAACATCGGCTGCATGGTCAACGGCGCCGGCCTGGCCATGTCCACCATGGATGTCATCCAACTCTACGGCGGCGAACCCGCCAACTTCCTGGATGTGGGGGGTGGAGCCACGGTGGATAACGTCACCGCGGCCTTCCGCATCCTGCTCTCCGACGCCCAGGTGGCCGGAGTCCTGGTCAACATCTTCGGCGGCATCATGCGCTGCGATGTGATCGCCGAAGGCGTCGTTAGCGCCGCCCGCGAAGTGGGCATGAATGTGCCCCTGGTGGTGCGCCTGGAGGGCACCAATGTGGAGCGCGGTCGCGAGCTCCTGGCCGAGTCCGGCCTGGAGCTGATCGCCGCCGGAGACCTGGACGACGCCGCCCAGAAGATCTGTGAAGCGGTCAGCGCTTCCGCCCGCTAAGGACACCCCATGAGCATCCTCGTCAACACTGACACACGCCTCATCTGCCAGGGCTTCACCGGCAAGACCGGCACCTTCCACAGCCAGGGCGCCATCGACTACGGCACCACCATGGTGGGCGGCGTCAACCCGCGCAAGGCCGGCACGACGCACCTGGAGCTACCGGTCTTCGCCACCGTGGCCGAGGCCCGGGCCGAGACCGGCGCCAACGCCTCGGCCCTCTACGTGCCGCCGCCCTTCGCCGGCGCCGCGCTCATCGAAGCCATCGAAGCCGAGATGGAGCTCATCGTGGCCATCACCGAGGGCGTGCCCGTGCTCGACATGGTGCGCGTCAAGGATGCCCTCAAGGGCAGCTCGTCGCGCCTGATCGGCCCCAACTGTCCCGGCATCATCACCCCCGGCGAGTGCAAGATCGGCATCATGCCCGGCTACATCCACCGCCCGGGCCGCGTGGGCGTCATCAGCCGCTCCGGCACCCTGACCTACGAGGCCGTCTGGCAGTTGACCTCGCGCGGCATCGGCCAGTCCACCTGCATCGGCATCGGCGGTGATCCCATCAACGGCACCGACTTCATCGACGCCCTCGAGCTCTTCCAGGCCGATGCCGGCACGGACGCCATCGTGCTCATCGGCGAGATCGGCGGGTCCGCCGAGGAGCAGGCGGCCGCCTATATCTCAGAACACCTCAATAAGCCCGTAGTCGGCTTCATCGCCGGCCGCACCGCCCCCCCCGGCAAGCGCATGGGACACGCCGGCGCCATCATCGCCGGCGGCAAGGGCACCGCCGCCGACAAGGTCGCCGCCCTCGAAGCCGCCGGAGTAGCCGTCACCCCCAGCCCGGCCCGCATCGGCGAGCTGATGGAGGAAACCCTACGCACGGCGGGCCTCTTGGAGACGGCTACGGCCTGAGCGCCAGGCGCGCCTTCGATGGCGCCCAAAAATGGTGTGCGAAGCTCGGTGCTGCGGGCCCGGAAAGCGGGCCGTCCGCGCGGGATTGGGCTGACAGCTGAAGCTCTCGGCCGCCACCTTCAGGGGGACCAGGTGTCCGACAGCGCAAGGCCCTGCGCAAACTTGGGCCCTTGGGCACCCCGGGAACCACGGGGTTGCCCGAGTTCCTCTACCTCGGATGTCAGCTCGAGATCAGCTTGCGTGGGCCGCCTGTCCTGGAAGCCGAAGAGCTGCAGCTCTGGCTCTCCCCGGGGCCATGGATGTGACCACGCGCTTCGCGGACCTTGAGGTGCCCGCCGGCGCTGTCTGGTGCCGGTGTCGCCTCGTCTTGAATGAAACCACGGGCGGCGGGTAGGGTGGGGTCGTGCGTTGTCCCGCCTGTCGTCTGACCCTGGCCACTTTTGAAGTGGAGAATGTGGAACTCGATTTCTGCGTCGAGGGGCACGGCTATTGGTTGGATGAGGGGGAGTTGGAGGTGCTATTGGCTGCGCCCGGGGCGGTGCTGGAGAAGGGCTGCCGGGGGCGCCGGGGAAAGCGGCGCTGCCCGCGCTGTGAGCGGCGGCTTGTGGTGCACGAGTTCTGCGCCGAGCTGGAGCTCGACCTGTGCCCGGTGGGGGACGGGATCTGGTTCGACGAGGGAGAGTTGGGCGCCTTGCTGGCGGAGCTCGCGCAGCGCGGGCAGGACGTGGAGGGCTCGCCCCTGGCCCGTTCTCTGGATTCACTCACCCGACACTTCGGAAACAAATCATGACTACACCTATGCCCCTGGCTTTCATCGCGCCCCTGCTCTTGGCCCTCTTGGCGGGTGGCGCTCTCATCGTGATGCTGGTGATCGGCATCTACAACGGCCTGGTGCGCGCGCGCAACGGCGTTGAGAATGCCTGGCAGCAGATCGATGTGCAGCTCAAGCGGCGCTTTGATCTGATCCCCAATCTGATGGAGACCGTCAAGGGTTACATGACCCACGAGCGCGAGGTGCTGGAGGGCGTGACGGCGGCGCGTAACATGGTGCAGGCGGCCCAGCAGGACGCCGGCGGCGGGCGCGCGGCGCAGATCGAAGCCCAGGGGGCGCTGACCGGGGCGCTCGGGCGGCTGATCGCCGTGGCGGAGAACTACCCGGACCTGAAGGCCAGCGCCAACTTCGCCGAGTTGCAGGAGGAGCTGGCCAGCACGGAGAACAAGGTGGCCTTCAGCCGCCAGTTCTACAATGACTCGGTCATGAGCTACGACAACAAGCGCGAGCAGTTCCCGGCGGTGATCTTCGCCGGCATGTTCGGCTTCAAGGAAGAGCCCTATTGGAAGATCGAGGACGCCGCGGAGCGCGAGGCGCCCAAGGTCAGCTTCAGCTAGACACTCCGGCGGCGCGCCGGCGGTCCCCTGGCCGCGTCCAAGGCATCCATGTTCGAACTCATCCACAGGAACCGGCGCCGTTCGGCGCTGCTGGTGGTCGCCATGACCCTCTTGCTGGTGGTCGTGGGCTTTTTCGCCGGCGAGCTGTTGGGCTCCGGTGGCGGGCCGCTGGGGATTCTGCTGGCCCTGGCCGCCATGGGCGGACTCTTTGCGGTCAGTTGGTTCGCCGGAGACAAGGTGCTCCTGGCGGCTTCGAAGGCGCGACCGGTGGATGGGGCGAGTGCTCCGCAGCTCGTCAATGTGGTGGAGGAGATGTCCATTGCCGCGGGCCTGGCCAAGCCGCCGCGGGTCTATGTGATCGAGTCGAACGCGCCCAACGCCTTCGCCACGGGACGCGATCCGGAGCACGCCACGGTGGCCATCACGGATCGGCTGCTCTCCATGCTCAGCCGCGAGGAGCTGCAGGCGGTCATCGCCCACGAGATCGGCCACATCAAGCACCGGGACATCCTGTACATGACGCTGCTGTCGGTCATGGCAGGTTCCATCGCCCTGTTGTCGGACGTGCTCATGCGCTGGTTCTGGTGGGGCGGCGGGCGGCGGCGCAGTCGGACTTCCTCGGACAGCGGCCAGGCGGAGTTGGCGCTCCTGGTGGTTGGTTTTCTGGTGGTGGTCTTCGGAGCCCTCGTCGCGCGCCTCATCTACCTGGCCGCCAGCCGCACGCGGGAGTACATGGCGGACGCCGGGGCGGCGGTCTTCACGCGCAATCCGTTGGCCCTGGCCTCGGCCCTGGAAAAATTGGGCGGGGAGCAGCAGCGGGCAGCCGCCGGGGGCCAGGCGGCCACGCCCGTGCCGCCTTCGGCCCAGGCCATGCTGATTGTGTCACCGGCCCTCAAGGCCGCCGGGAAGAAGCGGAGCTCGCGGCCCAGCCTGTTTGCCACACACCCGCCCCTCGATCAGCGCATCGAGATCCTGCGTTTGATCGGCGGCCAGCCGTCGTTTTCCTACGGCGACTACGCCGGGGCCTTTGATCGCGTGACCGGCAAGCGGGCCAGCTTCTTCCCGGGGACCGCCTTGGACGAGGTGCCCGTGGAGACCATGGCCTGGGCCCCGGCGGAGGACGGGGCGCTGGCGGAGGGAGGTAAGGGGGGAGCTGGGGGGAGAGCTGGCGGGGAATGCTCCGGCGCGGAGCTGCGCCGGGAAGCCCTGGACAGCCTGCGCCGGGACGCGGGCTGGCGCCTGTATGACTGTCCCTGTGGCGCGCGCCTCAAGCTCCCCGGGGAGCTCGCCGGGGAACGGTCGGTGGCCTGCCCGCGCTGTGGACAGGTGGCCGGGGCGTGAGCCGCGCCTGGACGCCGCTGGAGACCGGGGACGGGTCCTGGACGCTGGTGCACGGAGGGCACGGGGAGGCCTGTCACAGCCGGGAGGGGGCCTGGACGGAGTCCGTGGAACGCTATGGGCGTCCCTGTGGATTCGGGGAGCGGCGGGCCGTGGGCGGTGTGCGGCGCCTGCTGGATGTGGGGACGGGCCTGGGCCTCAACCTGGCGGCGGCCCTGGCTCTCTTGGAGGAGGCCGGGGCGGGGCTGGAGGCTCCGGCGGGGGCTGTGGCCCTGGAGCTGGAGGCCTGCGGCCTGGAACTGGATCCCGGCGTGCTTGCGGCGGCCCTGGACCTCGGCGCTCGGCCGCAGGCTCTGGAGGGCGCTCCCCGGGGGCTGCGGCGCTGGTGGCCGCCGGTGCTGGCGGCCCTGGGGAAAGCCGCGCGGCGCGCCGGGGAGCGGGCCTGCGTGGACATCCGGACGCCGACCGGGGAGGCCCGGGCGGGCAGCCTGCGGCTTTTTGTCGGGGATGGGCGAGAGACCCTGGGGCGGGCCCTGGCGGGCGGGGCCGGGGCTCCCTTCGACGCTGTTTTCCTGGACGCCTTCTCGCCGGGGCGGGCGCCGGAACTCTGGGAAGGGGCTTTTCTGGGCTCCCTGGCCGCATCCCTGGCCCCCGGGGGCGTCCTCTCCACCTTCACGGTCAACCGGCGCGTGCGCGCCTGTCTGGCCGCGGCGGGCCTGGAGGTCACCGATGGTCCGGCCGTGGGCAGGAAGCGGGCCGGTACCCTGGCCCGGCGGTTGGCGTTTTCCTGAACAGCCAACCGCGCAGGTTTCCGCCGCCGAGTGGTGGACCGGGCGTTTTTCAGGATAACATGGTCGGCCCCCGGTCCCCCCACGCCCGGTCCTCCCCCCACGCAAACGCCATGACCCCCATCGCCTTCGCCGGTCCCACGGAACTCTGGATTGTCCTCGCCATCGTCGTGGTGATCTTTGGCGCGCGCAAGCTGCCGGAGCTGGCCCGGGCCATGGGCTCAAGCATCACGCAGTTCAAACACGGCCTGAAGGAGGAGCCCGGTCAGCTTGAGGAGGGCGCCGACGGCGACGCGGATGAGGGCGACACGAACAAGGAAGAGGGCTGAGGCCCGCTTTCCCCAATCCCACGCCCCACGCGCGAACTTGCATATGGACACGGCAGGCGAGCTGACCGGTCTGGTGCTGTGCGGTGGCCGCAGCCGTCGCATGGGCACGGACAAGGCGGTGCTGGACCTGGGCGGGAGCGCCCTCTTGGAGCGCTCCGTGCAGTTGCTCAGGCCCCTGACCGAACTCGTCCTGCTCTCCACGGGCAGGGGGGATCGCTACGCGGACCTCGGCTGTACCTGTGTCCATGATCCCGTTCCCGACGGCGGCCCCCTGGCGGGGCTGGCCGCGGGTCTGGCGGCGGCTCGGACGCCCTTTGTGTTTCTGCTGGCCTGCGACATGCCGCGCGTTGATGGAGAGTTGGTGCGCGCCATTTGCGAGCGCGCCCGCGTCGATGACCTGGACCTGTGCGTACTGGAGAGCGAGCGCGGCCTCGAACCCACCTGCGGCGTCTTCCACCGGCGCTGCTTGCCAGCGGTGGAGGCGGCCCTGGCCTGCGGGCGGCGGCGCATGAACTCCTTTTGGCAAGGCGCAACCGATGACGGCCGCACCCTGCGCACGGGAACTCTGCGACCGGGGGAGCAGAACGCCCTCGACCCCAGCGTGGATCGCGCGGTGAACCTCAACACGCCGCAGGAGTTGGAACGGGAGCGCCTGTCCCTGTCCGGTGAAGATACGCTCTCCGCTGAACTCCGCTCCGGTCAGCCCCGTGCGGACCAGCCCCACGCGGGCCAGGACCGGCACAAGGGGGAGTGCGCATGAAGCCCAAGGATCTGCGCCTATTGCGCCTTTTGACCCCCGTCCAGGAACAGATGGCCCGCATGCGCGCGGTCCTGGCCGAGGAGCTGCGCGGGGAATCGCCGGCGGTGGCGGACATGACCGACCACCTGGGGCGTTTCAAGGGCAAGCAGCTGCGGGGTGCGGTGGTGCTGTTGGCGGGGCAGACCACCGGCAACATGACCGATGAGCACGCCACGGTGGCAGCCATCGTGGAGCTGATTCACCTGGCGACGCTCGTGCACGACGATGTGCTGGACGGGGCCGAGGTACGCCGGCGCGTGGCCTGTGTGCACGCCCGCTGGGATAACCAGGTGGCCGTGCTGCTCGGGGACCTGCTCTACTCGCGGGCCTTCGGGCGCTCGACGCTGCTCTCCAGCCGGCTCTGCAGCCAGGTTCTGAGCGATACAACCCGGGAGCTGTGTGCCGGGGAGATCGATCAAGCGGCCAGCCGCTATCACTTCGAAATGAGCCTGCCGGAGTACGAGCGCATCGCCGGGGCCAAGACCGCTGGGCTCTACGCGGCGGCGGCGGAGCTCGGCGCCTCATACCCCGGTGGTTCCGACGGGCCCGGGGAGGCGCGGGCCCGGATGCGCGCCTTCGGCTGGGAGATGGGCCTGGCCTTCCAGATCGTCGACGACTGCCTGGACCTGATGGGTGACCGGAAAACCGTGGGCAAGAGCGTGGGCACGGATGTGGAAGACGGCAAGGTGACCCTGCCCGTGCTGCATGTCTATGGCGAAGCGGATGAGGCCACCCGGGCGGCCATGCGTGATGTGTACACAAGACCGGGTCTGGACCAACGGGCGGTTCGCCTGCGCGAGACCTGCGATCTGTCGGCCGGTATCGAGCGCGCCATGCTGCGCGCCCGGGCCCTGGTGGAGGCCGGCCGTTCGCGCCTCCTGAGCTTTCCCGAGAGCCCGGCACGGGAGGCCCTGGACCGCGTGGGTGATTACGTGTTGGAGCGCAAGTGGTAGACGAAAACAAAACACAGGCGTCCGGCGGGCGTCATCGGCGTTGGGGCTTCGTCTCCGCTTCCGTGGTAATCCTGGCCCTTTTGGTCGTGGGCCAGGGGGTGGGTGTCTTGATCGGAGCGGCCCTGCGCAACGAGCTCGGCGACCGCGCCTGGATGCTGGCGGGCTTCACCCTCTTCGCGGCCCTCTACCTGTGGACCGCCCGTGATTCTGTGCTGGCCTTCTTCCGTTCCATGCACACGGGCGTGGCGCTTGTGACCTGGAGCGCCGTCGCGGTCTGCGCCGGTGTGTTGGTGCCGCAGATTGACGGCTTCGAGGATCCCGAGCAGCGCGTTACCGCCGTCAACTACGAGGAGCAGTACGCCGACTTCCGGGCGGCGGAGGGCTACTTCTTCTACCACCTCTTGCACCTCTACGGGCTCGGCATGCCGGCGGGGCAGGTGCCGGAAGCCGTGGCCGGGGGCCTGGATAAGTTCTCCCGCCTTTATGGCAAGGAGGAAGGGGACAACCGTCGCAGGCAGATGGCCACGAGCTTTGCCTCCGGCCCCAAGATGGCGGAGATCGCCGAGTTCACCGCGCGCCACGACGGCGCCTTTCGCGGCTTCTTCGACCTGGCCACAACGCTGGAGCTGAACCGCGCCTACAAGTCATCCTGGTTTGCCACCTTGCTCTTCCTGCTGTCCGTGTGCGTGGGGCTCAACACCTTCCGCGGGCCGCCGCGCAAGTGGCTGGGGGCTCGCAAGCTCGGCGGCACGGTGACCCACGTGGGCCTGGTGGCCATGCTGATCGGCGGCGGTCTCAGCAAGCTCCAGAGCGAGCGCGGCATCATGCACATGGACCTGCGCGATGGGCCCAAGAACGAGTACTTCCGCTACTACGATTCAGCCAAGCGCAGCGTCATGCCGTTCTGGCTGAAACTCGATCGCTTCGCCCGCAAGGAGTGGAAGCAGTTGGAGGTGCACTTTCCCAGCGAGGGGCTGACCTCCACGCCGCCTACCTACACCCTGTGGCCCGGGCGTGAGTTGGAGTTGGACTACGTCGATGACGGTGCCGGCGGCCAGCGGCCGGACCTCCGCCTGGGCGTGTTGGAGCTGGCGGAAAGCGCGCGCGTCGCCGCGCCGGATGTGCGCGAGGCCGGCTCCGCCGACGGCAGCCAGGCCCTCGGCCCCCTGGCCAAGTTGACCCTGACCCTGCCGGCGGAAGAGGTCGACCATGTGGACGCCCCGGGGTCCGGCCATGATCACGGACCCCAGGAGATGCCGGTCTTTCTGGCTCCCGCCGGGCAGAACGCACACTTCTTCGATCCCGGCTGGGGCTTCCGCGTCATGGCGCACCACGGGGCTGGCCCCGTGGAGGGGCTCTTCCCGGTGGACGACGAGCAGGCTCCCCTGCTCGGGGAGCTCTCCCTGCGCGTGGACCTGGCGGGGGATGTGGTCCCGCGCACGGTGCCCATCCACCTGGGCGAGACCGTGCAGGCCCCCGGGGGCTTTTCTGTGACCGTGGAGCGGGCTGTTCCCAACTTCCGCCTGGAGGAGGGCCGTGAAGCCAGAGACGAGCGGCCCCTGGCCGAGGTGCGGCCGGACAATCCGGGATTGTGGGTCTCGATCACCGGGCCCGGCCAGGCGACGGGTTCCAAGGCGGCCGACGAGACCGGCGAGCCCGAGCGGCGCCTGGTCCTCGAGGCCCTCGATCCGGAGGAGACCGGCTTGCAGGACAACTACCAGCACGAGGGGCTGGTGCTGAACTTCCGCTGGTCGCGCTGGAATGCCCCGGGCCCGCCGCGTTTTGTGCTGGACTGGTCCGGTGGCAACGGGCGCCTGGTGGGAGAGGACGGCACCATCCATGAAGTGCGCCTCGAGCGTGACCTGGATCTGCCGGGCAGTTCACGGGTGACGCCGCTCGGATTCTTCGACAACGCGGTGCTCGAACGCTCCATCGAATTCCTGCCAACGCAAGGGGCTGGTGATGGCGTCGACGACAGCTTCTACGCCCGCGGGGCCCGCGGCCTGACCCTGGAGGTGACGCGCCACCCGGGCACGGACGAGGAGCAGAAGAGCCAGGTGCGCCTGGCCAGCAGCAGCGATTACCTGGCCAACTGGTGGCCCAGTCCGGATGAACGCTTTGCCCTGCGCTTCTTCGAGAACACCCGCGTCATGCCCTTCGAGTGGCGCAGCATCCTCTCTGTCTGGCAACGGGGCGCCCAGGGCGAGTTCGCGCAGATTGATCTGGGCCCGCCGGTGAAACGGGAGATTCGAGTCAACGACTACTTCCAGCACCGGGGCTACCGCTTCTTCCAGACCAACGCCGACCCCTCCTACCCGACCTACTCGGGCATTGGGGTGGTCTACGATCCGGGCATTCCGCTGGTCATCTTCGGCATGTACACGATCATCGTGGGCACCGTGCTGGCCTTCCTGCTGTGGCCCCTGACGCGCCCCGCGCGCCGCACGGGCAAGGAAAACGGAGGGCCGGCCTGATGCTGGATACTCTGACTCATTGGAGCCTCAGCGCACCTTCCGCCCGCTGGCTGGCGGTGACGGATCTCGCCTGCCTGTTGGGAGCGCTGCTGGCCCTGGTGGCCGCCCTCGACCACGGTCGCCGGGCACGTTCCGACAATCCCGCCCAGGCGCCCCGCTCTCCCCTGGCGCGCCTTGCGACGCTGCTCATGGTGGTCGCCACGGTGACCATCCTGGTCTCGGTCTTCTGCCGTTGGCGGGAGGTCAACCACTTCCCGAGCCAGACCATGGGGGAGGTCATCGTGATGTTCTCCGTGGGGCTCCTGCTCTCCATGCTCGTCTTGCACTGGGCTCTGGGCATCTTCCAGCGGGGTCCGGGCTGGGCGGTCATCGACGATCTTCTGATCGCCATGGTGCTCGTGGGCGTCTACTACTCCGACGCCCACGCGGGCTCCCTCTCCAGCGCCCAACGCGATCTGCCGCCGGCCCTGCAGTCCTACTGGTTCGCGCCGCACATCGTGGCTCTGATCTTCAGCTACGCCACCATGGGCATCGCGGCGCTGATCTGTCTGGTGTTCTTCTGCCTGCGCTTTTGGAGCGGCGTCTTCCTGGGCGGCCAGACGCGCACCTCCCAATGGCTGATCCTGCTGGGGCTTGTGCTGGTGCCATTCTCCCAGGTGATCACCCTGCCGATCTTCCTGCTCTCGGCGCCGGTTTTCCTGTGGCTGGCGAAGAGCGCCCGCCTGCCGGGGGCCCAGGCCCTGGGGCGGCTTGAAAAAGAGCTCGACGAGATCAGCTTCCGGGCCTTCGCCGTGGGCTTCCCATTTCTGACCGCGGGCCTCTGGATGGGCGCCTTCTGGGCCCAGGAGGCCTGGGCCAACTACTGGGGTTGGGACAGCAAGGAGAACTCGGCCCTGATCACCTGGCTGGTGTATGTGCTCTATCTGCACCTGCGCATGCTCGGGCGTTACCGTGGAGAGCGAGCCATGGCGGTGCTGATGGCCGGAGCGCTCTCGGTCTTCATCACCTTCCAGGTCTTCGGCTACCTGCCGGACAGCCAGAAGAGCCTGCACCGCTACACGGATGACAGCGTGGCCCCGATGGAGGGCCAGATGACCCCCGGGGCGGCGGGCACAGACAGCAACGAAGGAAACTAGGGAGCAGCACAATGACAGCGACGATCATCGACGGAAAGGCCACGGCCGGCGCCGTGCGTGCGGAGGTGGCCCGCTGTGTGGCCGAGCTCAAGCAGCGGAATCTGCAGCCCGGACTGGCGGTGGTGCTGGTGGGGGATGACCCGGCCAGTCAGGTCTATGTGCGCAACAAGGATCGCGCCGCCAGCGAGGCGGGCCTGGCCGTGCGCACCCTGCGCCTGGCGGCGGACGCCAAGCAGGCCGAGGTGCTGGCGGCGGTGGCGGAACTCAACGCCGACGAGAGCGTGCACGGCATCCTGGTACAACTGCCCCTGCCGCCGGGCCTGGATGAAACCCAGGTCATCGAAGCCATCGACCCGGCCAAGGATGTGGACGGCCTGCACCCGCGCAATGTGGCGGCGCTCACCATGGGGCGTCCGGGGCTGGTGCCCTGTACGCCGGCGGGCTGTGTTGAGCTGCTCGATCGCTACGAGATCCCCATAGAGGGGCGCCGGGCGGTGATCGTGGGGCGCTCGCAGCTGGTCGGCAAACCCCTGGCAGCCCTGCTCTTAGCCCGGCATGGGACGGTCACCATCTGCCATAGCCGTACCCGGGATCTGGCGGCGGTGGTGGGGGAGGCGGATATTGTGGTGGCCGCCGTGGGCGTGGCCGGCTTGGTCAAGGGCGAGTGGATTCGTCCCGGCGCCGCGGTGCTGGATGTGGGGATCAACAGAAACGAGGCCGGCAAGCTGGTGGGAGATGTGGAGACCGCCGCCGCGACGATTCGAGCCGGGGCCATCACGCCGGTGCCCGGGGGCGTGGGCCCCATGACCGTCGCCATGCTGCTGCGCAATACGGTTATCGCCGCCGCCGCGATTCACGGTCTGGACCCGCATGAGGTCCTCGCGTCCGCCGCCGGAACGCGCTAACCTCGGGTCCGGGTCGGGATGGCCAGCGCGCTGCCCATGCCGGACAGGCAATCCTGCAAGGCCCCCTGAACAACATGGGATTCGACGACAGAGAATACGCCCGGCCGGGAGGCGGGGGTGGGCCCGGCATCGCCCTGCCCCGGGTGGGGGCTGCGGTGAAGTTCCTGCTGGCGGCCAACCTGGGGATCTTCGTCTTCTGCTTCGTGGTCTTCCTGGTCCATCCGCCCCTGGACGATTGGCTGCACCGCATGTTGGGCCTCAACACGGAGCTCTGGCGCGCGGGGATTCCCGCCGTCTGGCAACTGTTGACCGGGGCCTTCCTGCACACCACCTCCTCGCCCATGCATGTGCTCTACAACATGCTGCTGCTCTACTTCTTCGGCACCATGTTGGAGGGACTGCTCGGAGCTCGGCGCTTCGTTGTTTTCTACCTCGGCGCGGCCCTGGCCGGCTCCCTGCTCTCCCTGTGCCTCTCACTGGTTCTGGGGCAGGCCGCCCTGGCCTACGGAGCTTCCGGGGCAGTGATGGGCGTGGTGGTGGCCGCGGCCACCCTGAGGCCCAAGGCACAGGTGCTCCTGCTCTTCATTCCCATGACCCTGGGCATCATGGCCATCGGTATCGTGGCCATCGATCTCTTCCAGGGTGTCGCCGCCTGGAAGAACGGCATCAACGACGGCGTGGCCCACAGCGTGCACCTGGGGGGCGCTGCCTGGGGCTTTCTGGCGGTCAAGGCGGGTATCATCTGGCGCGACCCCATCGAGGGCCTGCGCGCCCGCAAGGCCATGCGGGCCGAGGAACAGCGCCGGGGGGCGGACCAGCGCATGGATGACCTCCTGGCCAAGATCCACCGCGAGGGCATGGGCTCCCTGTCCCGGGCCGAGCGGGATTTTCTGCAGAGCCGCTCCAAGAGGAAGTGAGGCGGCGGTTTCCCGCAGGGGGGGGAGCATCTAGACTGTGCACGACCGCTTGCCGGCCCCGTTTCAGCCATGACTCTCTCCGCACAGCTGCTCCTCGTCCTGTCCACTTCGGCACCCGTTTTCCAGCCCCCGGCACAGCCCTTGGGTGTGACCCTGGATCCCAGTCCGGCTTCGGCCGTACCGGCGCGTGACGAATTCGACGACTTCAAGAAGAGCTTCAACCAGGCCCGCGCCATCAGCGCCAAGGAGGAGATGGTGCGCCTGGTCAAGCGCGAGACGACCCACGCCGTGTGGTGGATCATGGAGATCGCCGAGGGCATCGCCACAAGGCCCACTGATCGCCTGGTGGAGCTGATGGCGGATCTGACCACGTCCTGGCAGGGGGCCATCAAGACCAACTTCCCGGACATCATGTATGTCTACTTTTCGGAGCTCAGCATGGATGGCTCCAGGAAACGCGAGCGCGACAAGGCCAAGCGCAAGTACGACGACATCTGGGAGCGCTTTCGGGATAACGAGGCGGACAAAAAGGACAAGCCCACCTTCCTGGTGATCGCGCAGCAGGCGGAGGTGCAGGCCAAGACCCTCGATCTGCTAGGCGATCGCTATCACGCCTCGGATGCCTGGAATCTGACGGCCCAGTGCTACGACGAGCGCCTCCAGGGAGATGATGCGAACTTCTTCAAGGCCACGGCGGCCTACGGCAAGTCACTGGAGGCGCGCTCCGCCATCGAGCTCAAGGATCACGCCCACAGTGAAATACGCCAGCGCCACGAGTACCTGGTCGCCGAGGGCTACGGCCTGACGCCGGAGGAGCGGGAAGCCAAGCAGCCCAAGGCGGCGGAAGCCACCGGAGCCGTGGTGGCCGTGCCGCTGACCTACACGCAGATGGCTTCTCCTGCGGAGTTCGACCGGCCGCTCTACGAGGCGGACGATCTCTATCCGCTCTGGAAGACCGTGAACCTCAAGGGCAAGGGCAGTGTGACCGAGGTCAGTAATGTGGCCGGCAGCCCCAAGATCATCCGCGTGGGGTCCAGCGATGTGCAGGTGGACCAGGACGGGGATGGCGTGGGCGATATCAAGATCCCCCTGAAGGGCAAGGCGGAGGCGGTGACGGTCAAGCTCGGCGAGGGGGAGGACCAGAGAGACTGGTCCTTCTTTGCCATCACCGGCCTGGAGAAGGACAACTACCAGGGGTTGCAGGTCAATCTGGCGCCGGTGGATGACTACATGACCATCTACATCCTGGGGGCGGGGACCATGAGCGGCCTGGTGGGGGAGACGCCGATCTCCATTACGGACGACAACCTGGACGGCATCTACGGCAGCCCGCCCATGAGCTGGGGATTTATCGGCCTGACCGAAGGCTACAACCAGCCGACCATGGATGCGCTCAAGGTTGAGGGCGAGAAGCGTGCGCGGCCCTGGAGCGAGTACAGTCAGATCGGAGACAGGTGGTACAAGTTGTCCACGGTCAACGGCGGGACGGGCCTGGAGGCCACCGAGGCGACGGTCAAGACTGGACGCCTGAAGTTGTCGTTCAAGGGACCCAAGCCGAACTGGGTTGTGCTGCAAGGCAGTGGCGCGCTGGAGAATTCATACTTCGACATTTCCAAGGGCGGCTCCAAGGGGGTCGAGGTGCCCGCGGGTACCTACAAGCTGTACTTCGGCGAGGTCCGCAAGGGCAAGAAGCAGCAGACCATGAAGTCCCTGATACTGCCCGGTGCCAAGACCCCCATGTGGGATGTGACCGAGGGAGAGACAACGGTCGTGAAGCTGGGTGGGCCCTTCGATCTGGCTTTCGCCATCGATGTGGAGGAGCAGTCGATCAAGGTGCTGGGGCGTTCGGTGGTGGTCACCGGAGTGTCCCATGAACGCTATGAGCGTTCCTGGAACTGTGTGACCAAGGCGGAGGCCGCCTACCGCAAGGCCGGAGCCAAACGCGGCAGCAAGGGAGAGAAGATGGCGCTGCTCTCGGTCATCGACAAGGAGTGGGAGGATGCCTGGTTCCCGCTCTCCACAACCATTGAGAAGAAGGCCGCGGAGGCGGATGTGGAGGTTCAGATCGTCATGAAGAAGCACAAGCTGTTCGGCAAGATCGAGTCGAGCTGGAGGCATTAGCATGTTGGATCTGAAGTTCATCCGGGCCAATCCGGAGTTGGTCAAGGCCGCTTCCGCTAAGAAGCACATTCCCTGTGACGTCGATCGCATCCTGGAACTGGACGCCGAAGCGCGCGGACTGGGCCAGCAGGTGGACGGCCTGCGCGCCCGGCAGAAGGGTGTGGGCAAGTCCCTGGGGCAGGCGACGGCGGAGGAGCGCACGCTGCTACTGGCCGGGCAGAAGGAGCTCAAGGGCGAGCTCAAGAGCTGCGAGGAGCGGGCGCGGGTACTCCAGGAGGAGCTGCGCACGCTGCTGTTGGAAGTGCCCATGCCGCCGGCGTCGGATGTGCCGGAAGGTAAGGACGACAGCGAGAATGTGGAGCTCAGAACCTGGGGCACGCCGCCGGAGTTTTCCTTCGCGGCGCGGGATCACGTGGCCCTGGCCGAGGCCCAGGGCTGGCTGGATGTGGTGCGTGCGGCACGCCTCTCCGGTTCGCGCAACTACGTGCTGCGGGGCGACCTGTCCCTGCTTGAGGGAGCCGTGATGCGCTACGCCATGGACATCATGGTGGACAAGGGCTTCACCCCCCTCACGGTGCCGACCCTGGTGCGCACCAGCGCCATGGAGGGCACGGGCTACTTCCCCGGCGGTGAAGATCAGTCCTACCGCTGCGACGAACGCGACGATCTGTACCTGGTGGGGACCGCCGAGGTGCCCATCACGGCTCTACACCAGGACGAGATACTCGACCTTGAGCAGTTGCCCATGCGTTTTGTTGCGCTCTCCTCCTGCTATCGCCGGGAAGCGGGCACCTACGGCAAGGACACGCGCGGTCTCTACCGGGTGCACCAGTTTCAGAAGGTCGAGCAGGTGGTCATTGATGTGGGCGAGGAGGAGGTCAGCCTGGAACATCACCGCTCTATCCTGAACAACTCAGAGGAGCTGCTGCAGGCCCTTGAGTTACCCTACCGCGTGGTCAATGTCTGCGGCGGGGACCTGGGCCGCGGACAGGTGCAGAAGTTCGACATCGAGACCTGGATGCCCGGCCGGGAGGGCTACGGCGAAACCCACTCCGCCTCGCGCTTCCACGACTTCCAGGCCCGGCGCCTGAAGCTGCGCTACCGGGGCGCGGATGGCAAGGTGCGCCACTGCCATACGCTCAACAACACCGTTGCGGCCAGCACGCGACTGCTGCTGGCCATCCTGGAAAACCACCAGCAGGAGGACGGCACCGTGCGCGTGCCCGAGGCCCTGCGGCCCTACCTGCGCGGGCGCGAACTCCTCGGTCAAGCGCAGACCTGAGGTATTGGCTGCGGGCTAATCCTGCTTGGCGCCACCCGGGGCGTCCTTGAGCTCGCCCTGGATGGTCTTGCCGGCGTCGCCCCCGGCGCCTCTCCCGGCGCCCCCCCCCGCGCCCCCGGGCGCGCCCTGGATGGCTGTCGTCGTGCCCGCGCCCGCCGCCGCCGCGTCGTTGCTGCCCACCGTCCCGGGCAGCGCCAGCATGGGCACCGAGCCGGCCTCAAAACGGATGGAATCCGGCAGGCGGATTACGCGCCGGTAGGTGACCTCGCGCATGTCCACGCGGGCCACGGGCAGCTGTTCGCGCATGATGCGCGGCGAGAGTTCCAGGGTCAGTTCCAACTCCAGGCGCACGGGCAGCCCCTGGAGCTCAGGGTCATCCTCGTCCTCGTATACGCTCCACTCCTCCAGGTCCTCGGCGTCGATGCCGTCCTCGGTGTAGACCAGGATGCTGAAACCCTTCACGCGGTCGTGCAGGAAGGTGAAGGTGCCGCCGTTGAAGGGCTCGTCGTCCACGCCAAAGGACTCACGCCGGTAGATCTCCAGGAAGTCATTATCCGCCGGGTTGGCCCGCAGGCGGTAGCCGACCTCGTTCATGTCAGCGCGCAGGAACTGGTCGCCTTCCGGGTAGAAGATCAGACCGTCGTTGGTGGTGACGAAGTCCAGGCTGTCGCCGTCCATGCCGGCGATGACCCGGTCCACCACGCGCAGCAGCTCCCGGCGCGGGCGGTTGAAGGTCACCAGGCCGCGCAGGTCCCGCTCCAGGCGATCCATGATGGCCGGGCCGGCGAGCTGCGTCTCCTGGATGTTGTGGATCGTGTCGCGGGAGGTGCGCGCGGCGCTCAGGATGTGCGTCATGCTGACCAGGATCATGCCCATGATCATCAGCGTCAGCAGCACCTCGACCATGGTGAAGCCCGCCGCCCCGCCTGTCCGCTGACGGTGTCGCGTCCGGAAGTTCAGCCTCACTTACCGCCTCCCGGGGCCACACTGCCCCCCCTGCTGTCCGCGCCGGCGCCAGCGGCGCTGGCGGCCAGCTCATCCTCATCCACCCCGTAGACCCGCTCCCAGCCCATCCAGCGCTCCAGCACCAGGTCGTTCTTGTAGTCGCGGATGGGCGGGAAGGTGACGCGGATACGTACGGTCTCGTAGGGCTCCACGGCCTCCTCATCCTCTTCGTAGTCCTCCTCCTCTTCCTCTATGGAGCGTCGGTAGTCCCAGGTATCAAAGCCGCCCTCGCCCAGGGGCGCTTCCACATCCGTCAGGGTGTCATCCCCGAAGACCACTTCGAAACTGAAGTCCTCATAACCCTCCTCGGCGTAGGAACCGAACATGCGCTCGCCCTCTTCTTCCTGGAAGAGGCCGGCTTCGACCTGGCCCAAGGTCAGGATTGCCAGGTCGCGGGCCAGCTTCAGGTTGCGCGTCTGGGCTGCGGTCAGCTTGGCCGTGTTGAGCCCCTGCAAGACGAGCGTCAGGCCGATGCCCACAATGACCAGCGTCACCATGACCTCCGCCAGGGTGAACCCGGCCCGGGGGCCTTTTCCGGCTGGCAGGAGCTTCACTCCAACTCCTCTTCCCTGGGCGGTTCCCGCCGGAACTCACCCTCGTGGAAACGGATCAGCCCGGTCAGGGCCAGGACCTCGATGGTGTAGGTGTTGCCGTAGGGCTGGTGCAGCAGGGTCACCGTATGGTCAGAGGCCGTGCCCAGGGGGTCGAAGCGCACGTAGATATCGCCTTCGTCGTACTCCTCACCGTCCACCACAATGCGCGAGAACTCGACGCCGTCGGCCAACTCCTGCCAGGTGGTGACCTGGCGGTCGGCCTGGTCGTCGGCCATGGTCCACAGGCCGCCCCCCACGCGGTAGGGGGTCATGGTTCGGTAGCGATCGTTGTCCAGGTCGTAGATCAGGCGGAACTCTGAGTTTCTGGCAATGGCGTTGCTGCGGGCGCCCTGCAGGGCCGCGGCCAGGGAGCGAACATCGGAGTTCAGCTGCTCGCGGGGGACGATGGCCTGCCAGGAGATCGAAACCATGGTGCCGATCAGCATGATGATCACAATCACGCCCATCAGCTCGACCAGGCTGAAGCCGGCCCGCTTTGCGGGGGCGGCGTGGGGGGCGCGGCTCGGGCTCACTACTCATCCAGGTTGGAAATGTCCGCGTCGTCGCCCTCACCGCCGGGCATGCCGTCCTTGCCGTAGGAGTAGACGCGGAAAGGCTCACCACCCAGCGGCGGATCGTACATGTAGGGCATGCCCCAGGGGTCGTTGGGCAGCTTGGCGCCCTTGATCAGCGTGTGTCCGTTTTCGTCCGGTGTGATCAGGGCTTCGAGGGAATCCGGGTAGCGGCCACCGTTCAGGATGG
>DASCNH010000104.1:0-12645 GCA_036011365.1 Planctomycetota bacterium
TTGCAGACGAAGGTGTTGCCACAGGCCACGGCGAAGGGGAAGAACCAGAGCGGTACCATGGCCGGGAAGTTGAAGGGCGCGATACAGGCGAAGACGCCCATGGGCTGGCGGATCGAGGCGCAGTCGATGCCCGTGGAGACATCCTCCAGGATGCTCCCCATTAACAAGGAAGGGGAGCCAATGGCCACCTCGACCATCTGGATGCCGCGCAGCACGCTGCCCATGGCTTCGGCCCGTGTCTTGCCGTTCTCACGGGTGACGATGGCCGCCATTTCGTCTGCGTGGCTTTGAAGCAGGGCCTTCAGCTTATAGAGGGGCTGAACGCGATCCACGGGCGAAGTGCGCCGCCAGGCGGGGAAGGCCTCCGCTGCCGAACGCACGGCGGCATCCACATCGGCGGCGCTGCCCAGAGGGCACTCGCCGAGCACCTCCTCCGTTGCCGGGTTCAGGACCGTGTGACAGGTGGGAGCATCGACATCGAGCCACTGGCCTCCGATGTAGTTCTGAAGTCTCTCGTTGGACATGGAGGTGTGGGGTTGGGAGGGGGACGCCACAAGGCTGGGGAGGTGTGGGGCGAGGGGAGATTGTACCGCCGGGGTGCTGGGCCATACCACCCACAAGGCTCGTCCTTGCTGCTCGGTTGTAATGGCGGCACACTTCGACTGGTGTCCACATCATCTTGCAATCCCTCTCCGGTCGTAGGAACCAGCCCGCTTCGCCGGGATGGTGCGACCAAGGTCACAGGGAAGACGGAGTTCATCGCGGACATGGATTTTGCGGGAGCCTGGTGTGGGCGGGCCCTGCGCGCGCCCCATGCCCGGGCGCGGATTGTATCGATTGACAGCACCGCGGCCCGGGAGGCCGATCCGGATGTTGTCGTGCTTACGGCGGCGGACCTGCCGGGCCCGAATGTGCTGGCGATGATCGAGGAAGACTGGCCGGTGTTGGCTGCGGAATATGTTGAACACGCCACGGAGCCCGTGGCGTTGGTGGCGGCACCCACAGCGGAACGTGCGCGGTTGGCTCTCGAGGCCGTTCGTGTGGAATACGAGGAGCTGCCGGCGATCACGGACCTCGCCGGGGCGTTGGCTGCAGAGGCGGCCGGGAAGACGGTGCGCACCCTGGCCTCCTGCGCCGTGGATCACGGGGATGTGGATGGAACCTTCGCAACGGCACAGACGGTGGTCGAGGGCGTCTACTGGACGGGACACCAGGAGCACCTGTACATCGAGCCCCAAGGCGTTGTCGCCTTGCCGCCCAATTGTTCGCAGGACGGCTCAGTGGAGGTCGTGGGCTCGCTTCAGTGTCCTTTTTATGTGCACAAGGCGCTCGCCCACCTGCTCGGCGTCGAGGGAGATCAAGTGCGCGTACGCCAGGCGCCAACTGGCGGTGGCTTTGGCGGTAAGGAGGATTACCCTGACATGGTGGCAGCCCACGCGACGCTTCTGGCCATGGCGGTGAAGCGCCCTGTGCGGGTCCTCTACGACCGAACCGAGGATATTGAGGCGACGACGCGGAGGCATCCGGCGCGTATCACGCACCGCACGGCCGTGTCGACGGACGGCAGGCTTCTGGCCCAGGACATCGAGGTGGTCTTCGACGGCGGCGCCTATACCACGCTCTCACCGGTCGTGCTCTCGCGGGCGGTCTTGCACGCGGGTGGACCATATGTATGTCCCGCCGTACGCATTCGCGGCCGGGCCTTGGCCACGGCGACACCGCCAAACGGAGCCTTCCGCGGTTTCGGCGCGCCCCAGGTGCAGTTCGCCGGCGAGCGCCAGATGGACCGCATTGCGCGGTGTGTGGGCCTTGACCCCCTGACCATGCGAGAACGCAACGCCTATGCGGTCGGTGACCAGACACCGACCGGACAGGTGCTGACCAGCAGCGTGGCGGCCCGCGAATGTCTGTCCGAAGCGGAGCGCCGCACTGATTTTCGGCGGCGTTGGCGGGAAGCGGAGGAGGCCCGGGTGGCGGGGCCGCCAGATGATGGGGAGCCTCTCATGGGCCTGGGGTTGGCGCTGGGGTGGCACGGCTCTGGCTTCACGGGCAACGGGGAACGGCGCATGTGTTCTCCGGTGCGGCTGCGCCTGGAGGTGGATGGCGATGGAGTGCCCGAGGTGCAGGTGCGCGTCTCCTCCACAGACTTCGGCCAGGGGACCGGCACGGTGCTGGCACAGATCGTCGCCGACGCCTGCGGTGCCCCTTTCGGTGCCGTGCGCGTCATCACCCCGGATACGGGGGAGGTTCCGGACTCCGGGCCCACGGTCGCGTCGCGCACGGTGATGATCGTCGGCGGAGCCCTTGATAAGGCCGGCCGTGAGTTGAAGGCCAAACTCGGCGCCGAACAGTTCATGGAGGCGGCTTCTGGCTACCTGGCAGTCCACGGTCCCCTGGAGGTCGAAGCACGTCACGAACCGGATGGCAGCACATCTTTCGACGAGGAAACCTACCGCGGCACGGCCTATCCTGCCTTTGGCTGGACCTGTGCCGTAGTCGAGGCGGAGATCGACCCGGACACCCTCGAGGCAAGGCCGCGCAAGCTGACGACGGTCACGGACGTAGGGCGTGTCATCAACCCGCTCTTCTGCAAAGGACAGGTGGAGGGCGGCACGCTGCAGTCCTTGGGCTACGGTTATCTTGAAGAGATGACCATGCAGGATGGTCGGCCACGCCAGAACTCCTTCGCCACCTACATCGTGCCCACGGCGGCAGACGCACCTCAGATGGAGACCGTGCTGCTTGAGCACCCGGCACCCGCCGGGCCCGGCGGCGCGAAGGGGGTGGGCGAGCTGCCCATGAACGCCGGAGCGGCGGCGGTGGTGGGAGCCATGGAGAACGCGACAGGCATCGTTTCAGCGCGGGCGCCGACTACGCCGGAGGTGCTCCTTGAGATTGGCCTGGAACAGGGCCTGTTCGGCGCTGATGAGCCGGGCTCGTGTTCCAGCGAAACGGGGGGTGTCGCGTGACCGTGGCCTTTACGCTGAACAATCGCGAAGTGTGCAGCGAAGCCGGAGGAGCGGAGCGCCTGCTTGATGTGCTGCGAGATGAGTTCGGCCTGACCGGCGCCAAGGAGGGCTGCGGCGAGGGCGAGTGCGGAGCCTGCACGGTGTTGCTCGACGGCAAGCCCGTGTGCGCCTGTCTGGTGCCACTTTGCCAGGTGGAGGGATGCGTGATGCTGACGGTGGAGGGAGTTGCCGACGGAGACGAGCTCGCACCGCTGCAACAGGCCCTCTTGGATGGCGGTGGCATCCAGTGTGGAGCCTGTACCCCGGGTATCGTGTTGGCAGCCGGCGCCCACCTCGCCGAGTGCGACAAGCCGACACGCGCCGGGGTCAACGGGGCCCTGGCGGGCAACATCTGCCGGTGCACAGGCTACGAGCGCATAACTCGTTCGGTCCTGGCAGCCGCCAAGGACAGGGAGCTGGCGGCCGCCCCCTTCGTCCGGGCCCGGAGGGATGAGCCCGGGGCAGAGGCTCGTTCCGCGGAGGGAGACACAGAGTTGTCCTTGCCCGCCACGGCTTCCACAACGCTGGTGGCCGGTGGTACGGACCTCTTGGCCGGTGGCACTGCGGCGTGGGAGGGCTTCCGCCGGAGTAACGCCGTAATGGACCTGACGCGCATGCCGGCTCTCAAGGGTGTGCGGATGGCGAAAGATCACCTGGACATTGGTGCCGCGGTGACCTTCACCGAACTGCGTCACCACCCATTGGTTTGTGAGCACCTGCCCATGTTGGCGGCGGTGGCCGGCATGATCGGCGCCCGCCAGATACAAAACCGCGCCACGCTGGGAGGCAACATGGCCAACGCCTCGCCGGCGGGGGATTCCCTACCGGTTCTTCTGGCCCTGGATGCGGAGGTTCTTGTCGTCGGAGCGGGAGGTGAGCGACGCGTACCCTATGCCGAGTTCCACACCGGCTACCGCCAGACCATCCTGGAGGCCGGGGAGTTGATCAAGCGTGTCCTGGTTCCGCTTCCGAAGCCGGGCAGTCGCTGGTATCTGCGCAAGGTTGGCACTCGGGCCGCCCAGGCCATCTCCAAGGTGCTATTCGCGGCCTGTTTTGAGATGGAAGCAGGAGCCATCGTCCGCGCCCGCCTGGCCGCCGGCAGCGTGTCGCCTGTTCCCCTGTGCTTGCGTCGCGCCGCAGCTGCCTGTGCCACACAGCGTCCAACGGAGGAGCTCGCCCGGCGCGTCGCACGACTCGCCAGGTCCGAGGCCACGCCCATTGATGATGTGCGCTCAAGCGCCCGCTATCGCTCCCACGTCCTCGCGCGCCTGGTGCGGCGCGCCGTGCTCAGCCTGCAAGCCTGACCTGGTTCGAGAGCAGAAAACAGCCCGCGGCGTTTTCGTCATCACACCTAGGCGGCACGACTGGTTAAGGGGGTCGCGTTCCTTTTCTATCCTAGGTAGTTGCTCCAGCACCATGATGGCCACATCCCAAACTCCTTCAACCATCTGGGTCTTTCATTCTCTCCCAGCCCAAACAGCCTGAGTGCAGTGAGCCGAGCCGTTTAATAATCGGAGCCGGTTTCGTTATCCTCTGCGTGATGTCCAGATTGCTGTTTCAACTGAATGGGGAACCCGTCGAGACGGATGTGCGCCCGGGGGAGTCCTTGCTGGAGGTCTTGCGGGAGCGCTTTGGGATCACCTCCCTCAAGGATGGCTGTCGGCCCCAGGGGCAGTGCGGCTGTTGTCTGGCGCTGGTGGATGGCAAGCCGCTGGTGACCTGTGCCATGGCGGCTGAGCGCGTGGAGGGACGAGAGGTTCAAACCATGGAGGGGTTGGGCGAGGCTGCCCGGAGAGAGGTTGCCGATGCCTTTGTGCGCACCGGCGGACTGCAGTGCGGGTTCTGTATCCCCGGGATCGCCCTGCGGGCTCATCACTTCGTGCAGGGGAACCCGGAGCCAGGCCGCGGGGAAATCGCCCGGGCTCTGGATGTGCACCTGTGCCGCTGCACGGGTTATGTGAAGATCATTGACGCGGTGGAGGAGCTGGCGCGCGTGCGGCGCGGGGGCGGTGAGTTGTCGCCTGCGTTGGCGAAGTCCACGGGGGCAGCACCGCCGGAGTATGGTGAGCTGGGAGGTGTCGGAGCTCGGGCCCCGCGCTTTATGGGCGAGCAACTTGTCCTGGGAGAGCGGGCCTTTACGGGGGATACCCGGCGCGCGGGGATGCTCCACGGCGCCGTGCGCCTTGCGGATCACCCGCGGGCGCGGGTTGTCGCGATCCGTGTCGGGCGGGCGCAGGCCCTCCCCGGCGTGGTGCGCGTGGCCACGGCGGAGGATGTCCCCGGCGAGCGTTTCTACGGCCTCATCGAACGGGACTGGCCGGGGCTGGTGGCAGTCGGTGAGGAGGTGCGCTGCGTGGGGGATGTCCTGGCGGTGGTGGCGGCGGAAGACGAGGCCACAGCCCGGGCCGCGGCGGAGTTGGTGGAGATCGAATACGAGGTACTGGATCCGGTGCTCTCCACGGAGGCATCCCTGGCCCCCGGTGCGCCGCAGGTCAACCCGGCCTATGACAACGAGCTGTCGCGCACGGTGATCCGCTTCGAGGATGCGCAGGCGGCCCTGGCGGGCTCCGCCCATGTGGTGCGCGAGAGTTTTCAAACGCAGCGCATCGAGCACCTCTTCCTGGAACCCGAGTGCGCCCTGGCGGAGCCCCGGGGCGGAGGGCGCCTGCACCTCTGGACCCAGGGTCAGGGCATTTTCGACGACCGCCGCCAGGTGGCGGCCTTTCTGGGGCTGGAGGAGGAGGATGTCTCCGTCGAACTGGTGCCCAACGGCGGCGCCTTTGGCGGCAAGGAGGACATGAGTGTCCAGGCCCAGGCGGCGCTCATGGCCCAGCTCACCGGCTGCCCGGTGCGCCTGGCGCTCTCCCGGGGGGAGTCCGTGCGGATGCACCCCAAGCGGCACCCCATAGCCTTGGAGTACGAGCTCGGCTGTGACGGTGTCGGAAACCTGACGGCACTGCGTGCGCGCATCGTGGGCGACACGGGTGCCTATGCATCCGTGGGGGCCAAGGTCCTGGAGCGTGCCGCCGGCCACGCCACCGGTGCCTATCGGGTGCCCGCCGTGGACATCGTGGCGGTGGCCGCCGCCACCAACAATCCGCCCTGTGGAGCAATGCGCGGCTTCGGCGCAAACCAGTCCAACTTCGCCCTGGAGAGCTGTCTGGACGAACTGGCGGAGAAGGTTGGCTTGGACCCTTTTGAGATGCGGCGGCGGAATGTGGTCGCCGTGGGGGATCGCCTGGGCAATGGGCAGGTGCTGGAGGCCTCCGTGGGTATCGGCGCCACATTGGAGGCCGTGCGCCCGGCCTGGGAAGAGGCTCGGGCGGCGGGGAAGGCCGCCGGTATCGCCTGTGGCATCAAGAACAGTGGCATCGGCAATGGTGTTGTGGAGTGGGGCAAGGCGCGCTTGGTGGTGGAGGAAGACTGTTCGGTCACGCTCTTCAACGGCTACACAGAAATGGGGCAGGGCCTGCTCACCATCCTGGCCCAGATTGCTGCCGAGGTGAGCGGCCTGACAGCGGAGACATTCCGTGGGCGCGTGGACACCACCTTCGCCCTGGGTTGCGGACAGACCACCGGCTCCCGGGCGACCTTGATCGGAGGACGGGCGGTCCAGAGCGCGGCGCAGAAGCTGCGCGCGGCACTCGACGCCGGGCGCACTCTCAAGGAGCTGGTCGGAGAGGTCTTCGCCGCGGACATAGTGGTCGACGACACGACCGCGCCGGAGGACACTTCGCGGCCTGCCAAGCCACACACGGCCTATGGCTACGCCACACAGGTCTGCATCCTCGACGGCGACGGGCGTGTGGAGCATTTCGTCGCCGCCCATGACGTGGGCCGTGCCATCAACCCGACTCTCTGCGAGGGTCAGATCGAGGGCGCCGTGCACATGGGCCTCGGCTATGCCTTGACCGAGGAGTTGCCCTGCGAAAACGGTTGGCCGGTCACTAGCCGCCTGCGGGAAATCGGTGTCCTCAGGGCCCGCGACATGCCTGAGGTCGAGGTCCTCATCGTGGAAGACCCCGAGCCTGCGGGGCCCTTCGGCGCCAAGGGTGTGGGGGAGATCGGTCTGGTGCCCACGGCCAGCGCCGTGGCCGGAGCCTTGTACGCCTTCGACGGTATCCGTCGCCGTCGCCTGCCCATGAAGGACTCGCCGGCGGCGCGGGCCATGAGTGTGGGGCGCATCAAGAAGCGCCCGGCCGGGGGGCAGCTCCGATGAGCGGCTCGGGCCAGATCAACGCCCATACGCATCTGTACAGCGGCCTCGTACCCCTGGGGATGCCGTCGCCCAGGCCCGCGCCGGAGAGCTTCATCCAGATCCTCGAGCGCGTCTGGTGGCGGCTCGATCGCGCCTTGGACCACGAAAGTCTGGCGGCGGCGGCGCGCTACTACATGGGTGAGGCGTTGCTGTCCGGGACAACCGGACTGGTCGATCATCACGAGTCGCCGAACTGTATCGAGGGCTCCTTGGATGTGCTGGCGGATGCGGCCCAGGACCTGGGCATGCGGGCGGTCCTGACCTATGGGGCGAGCGAGCGCAACGGTGGCCGCGCCGAGGCCAGCCGCGGGCTGGCGGAATGTCGTCGCTTCATCACCGAGAACGATCGGCCCCTGGTGCGCGGGGTGATTGGCCTGCACGCGCCGTTCACGGTCTCCGACGAAACCCTGCGCGAGGCGGGCGAGCTGGCCAGGGAGCTGGGAAGCGTCGTGCATCTGCATCTGGCGGAGGACGGCACGGACGGGGAGGACGCCAGGGGAAGGGGGTACGCCGGGTCCTTGGAACGCCTGCTGGCGCTCAAGGCCTTGCCAGCGGGATCACTCCTGGCCCACGGTGTGCACCTGACCGCTGATGAGGTGCGCAGCTGTGCGCGGCACGGCCTGTGGTTGATTCGGAATCCGCGCTCGAACCGGGCCAACGGGGTCGGGGCTCCAAGGCACCTGGAGTTGACTGATCGGGCCGCCCTGGGCACGGACGGTTTTCCTTCCACCATGGCTGCGGAAACTGCGGAGCTAGGCGCAGCAGATGGGAGTAACCTGCTGGCTGGCGGGGAACGCCTCTTCGACGAACGCTTCGGGAGCGGCGGCGTGGCATGCGACCGGGCGCCGGGCACGGACAACACCCGGCAGCTCGTGGTGGACGGGCGCACAATCGTGCAAGATGGCGTGCTCATGAGCGCGAACAGAGACATGCTGGAGGCAACGGCGCGGACTCACGCCAAACGCCTGTGGGGACTGATGGCGGAGCATGCCGGAGGTGGCGACCATGAGTGAGAGCCCGGCGACCCTGGATGCAGTCTTGGAGAAGACCGTGGAGCACTTTCGCTCCCGGGGGATCCTGTTGCCCACCCTGGCCCAGCTGGCGGATCCGGCCACGCTCCCCGCGTCCGTGGTGCAGGCCCTGGCCGATGTGGATCCGGACGCCAGCCATCCCCTGAACCTCTTTCGCGTGCACTGGTTCAACTCTGAGGATCGTCGGGGGCTGGCGGCGGTGCCGGGCCACCTGGTATTGACCGAGGAGGTCACCGGCGTAGCCGCGCCAGTCATCGTCCTGTTGGGCGATCGTTTCCCGATGATCGGAGCCCACAAGGTACTGGCCGCCTACGCCTGCCTGGTGCGCCGGCTGGTGACCGGGGAGTTCGATCCCACGCTCCAGCGGGCCGTCTGGCCGAGTACGGGCAACTACTGTCGCGGGGGTGTGGCCATCAGCTCGATCCTCGGTTGTCGGGGCGTTGCCGTGCTGCCGGAAGGAATGAGCGCCGAGCGTTTCGAGTGGTTGGAGCGCTGGGTTGCAGATCCCGCCGACATCGACCGCACGCCTGGCACAGAGAGCAATGTGAAGGAGATCTACGACCGTTGCGCGGAGCTGGAGGCCGAGCCTCGCAATGTGATCCTGAACCAGTTCTCAGAGTTCGACAACCACCTGACACACTACCGTTGCACGGGGCGGGCGGCGGAGTGTGTCTTTGAAGACGAGCGCTCGCGGCAGCCGGAGCTGGAGCTGGCCGCCTTCGTGTCGGCCACCGGTTCCGCCGGTACCATCGGTGCCGGTGATTACCTCAAGGATGCCCATGGCGCACGCATCGTGGCTGTGGAGGCCCTGGAATGTCCGACGATGCTCTGCAACGGCTTCGGCTCCCACAACATCCAGGGCATTGGGGACAAGCATATTCCCCTGATCCACAATGTGATGAACACGGATCTGGTCGTGGCCGTATCTGATCGCGACACGGACTCCCTGAACCTGGCCTTCTCCCGGGAAGGCGGACGCGAGTACCTGTCGCGGGAGCGCGGTTGGTCGCCACAAACCATCGAGAGCCTCAAGCACCTGGGGCTTTCCAGCCTCTGCAATATTCTGGCGGCCGTGCGCGCGGCGCGGGCCTTCGACCTGGGGCCAAGCCAGGCGGTTATGACGGTGGCCACTGATGGGGCGGCCATGTATCGCTCGGAGGTGGACAAGACCCTGGCTGAGCACTTCGGCGGGTCATTCGATGGCGGCAGTGCGGAGCGGGTCCTGGCCGAGCACTGGGACGGTGGGGGGGCGGCCCAGGAGCTAGTGCTGTCGGAGATGGATCGGGAGCGCATCTTCAACCTGGGCTACTTCACCTGGGTCGAGCAGCAGGGCGTTTCCCTGGTCGACTTTGAGGCGCGCCGCTCCCAGGATTACTGGCGCAGCCTGCGCGGCCGTCTGGACGAGACGGACCGGGCCATCGAAGCCTTCAACGCCGCCACCGGGCTGTGATGGGGCTGCACCCGTGAAGGCCGTGGGGGACGGGGCTCGGGGCATGGTGTGCGGGGGTTGTGGGGCGGTGGTTCCCGTGGAGGACCCCTGGCCCTATCGCTGCCCGGCGGCCAGCACAGATTCAGGGGCCGGGAGCGATGTGGATCATGTCCTCGCTCCGCGGGTGGGTGGCGAGCGAGGTTCTGGAGCGGACGAGTTCGTCTTCGGCTCCGACGAGAACCCCTTCAGGCGCTATGGGGACCTCCTGTTGGCAAAGGCCTTTCTGGAGTCGCACGGCAAGAAGGGGGCCACATGGGAGGAGCTTGTTACCCGGATAGACGACGCTGTGGCGCTGGTGGATGGGCGCGGCTTCCAGCGCACGCCATATGCGTCAGCAGCTGCCCTGGCGGAGGCGCTGGGGTTTTCTGGGGTACTTTGGATCAAGGACGAGACCGGCAATGTGGCTGGCTCACACAAGGCGCGGCATCTGATGGGTGTGGCCCTGCACCAGGAGGCGGCGGCGCAGAGCGGCCATGGGGAGCGGGCGGGCCTGCCGCTGGCCGTGGCCAGTTGTGGCAATGCGGCCCTGGCGGCGGCGGTCATCGCCCGGGCCTGGTCTGGTGCGGAGGCCTGTGGCACCGGGGCTCTCGGGGGCTGCGGGGAGCTGGTGGCCTTTGTGCCCGTCGACGCTGACCGACGCGTCCTGGCGCGCCTGGGCGGGCTGGGGGCCACCGTTGCTACCTGTGAACGGGGAGCGGTGGCCGGAGCTGCTGGAGGCGGCTCCGGCGATCCCTGCCTGCCGGCCTTCCGCGAGGCCGTGGAAGCTGGAGCCCTGCCGTTCACCTGTCAGGGATCCGAGAATGGACTCGTGCTGGATGGTGGGCGCACCCTGGGTTTCGAGATCGCTGAACAGCATGGAGAGGCCAGCGGAAAGCCACTCGATCGCATCTTCATCCAGGTGGGGGGCGGCGCCTTGGCTAGCGCTGTCAGTGCTGGCCTCCGTGTGGCTCGTGGGCTCGGCGCTTGTGCCTGTGCTGCAGGTGGCCCTGCTTTGCATCCCGTGCAGACCACAGGTTGCAGTCCCCTCTACCGCGCCTGGAAGAGGTTGGTGGACGGCGTGGAGCAGCGGGTCTTCGAAACCGGACATGGAGTTCCAGAGCCAGTTACAACCGACCGGGAAGTTGCCGCCTGGCTTGTCGAGCACGCGCAGCTGGCAGAGCAGGAGTTGGCATACGCAGCAAAACATCGCAGCGAGTTCATGTGGCCCTGGGAGGTCACGCCGCACAGTGCGGCCGCGGGCATCCTCGATGACGAGACCTGGGACTGGTTGACCATTCTCAAGGACACTGTGCGCTCGGGAGGATGGCCGCTCGTGGTACCCGAGGAGAGCCTCCGTCTGGCCGTGTTGCTCGGCCAGGAGCACACGGACATTCCCGTCGACGCCACTGGTGCCGCGGGCCTTGCGGGTTTGATGATGTGGTTGGAGGAGTACGGACAGCCGAATGCCGAACAAACACGGGAACAGGTGGCGGTTATCTTCACGGGCGGCCTCGGTCTGTCAGATGACATTGATGGAGGCGGAGACGAAGAGGAGACGCGCCAGTCAGACCCGAACCAAATGGAAGGGAAGTCATGACCCGGTATGTTCGCGTGGCCTTGACGCAGACGCGCAATGTTTTTGAACCCATGCCCGCGACTGTGGAGCAGTTGTCGCAACTGGACGGCAAGCTGGAAGCGCTGCGAGAGGCAAACCTCGCCCACCACGTGGAACTGATCGAAGCTGCCGCTGCTGCAGGAGCGCGAGCCGTGGGCCTTGGCGAGTTGTTCAGCGGGCCATACTTCGCCCTGGAAGAGAACCCCCTGTGGTTTGATATGGCCGAGAATCCCGTGAACGGGCCGTCAGTCACGGCCCTGGCGGAAGCCGCCGCGCGGCTTGGAGTGGTCATTGTCGCACCCATCTTTGAGCTGGATCCGGAGAGTGGATCACGTTTCAACAGCGCCGTGGTGCTGGATGCGGACGGCACAAACCTCGGTCGCTATCGCAAGAACCATATTCCCGCTGGCAAGAATGAGAGGGCCTCATTCCACGAGACCTTTTACTACGGACCGGGCGAAGGCGCCGTCGTCATGCCGGGCAGAAATCTATCCGACAACGCCCACTTCCCGGTCTTCGACACAGCCATCGGTCCAATCGGCGTTGCTATTTGCTATGACCGCCATTTCCCAGTGGTCGCCACCCTAGCCCGGGAGGGTGCGCGCCTCATATTTTGCCCGGCAGTGTCCTTTGGCGTGACCTCGCGGCGCATGTGGGAGTTGGAGTTCGCGGTGGATGCGGCGCGCCATGGCCTCTTCATCGCAGGGTCCAACAGGATCGGTGCCGAGCCCCCCTGGACTGTCGAGTACTACGGGGCGAGTGGCTTCTGGGGCCCAGGTGGAAAGGTCGAGCCTGTGCCCGATGCAGATCTCCCTTCCCAGTTGGTTGTTGCAGATCTGGACTTGGCAGGTCTGGCAGTCCCCGCTGATTCTGGCTGGGACCTGCCGCGGGATGCACGCCCCGAGATCTACTGAGCGGGTGCGCGGAGTTTCTTCAGGTCCGCCTCGGAGAGAGGGGGGGCGGGAGTTGGAAACTCCGTGAAGCGAGGCTTGTCCAGATGTGGTGCGCCAATCTCTGGGCAGAAAGGCCTGCAGTTGCCGCAATCGTTGCAGAAGTGGGTGAAGGTGGCGAACTGAAGTTCCTTCTCGGCCAGGCCCGGGACCGGGGTGATCTCATAGGCGAAGTTGGCGTTGTTGGGACAGACCGGGATGCACTTTGAACAGGCGATGCAGTCAAAAAGCGTGAGGTGACTGTCGAGTTGGCGCGGTGGGCGAGGTGTGCCCGCCTTCGTGTAGCGTTCGTCAGCCAGGGCTGCTGCCAAGTAG